>NZ_JARESS010000249.1:0-452 GCF_046027915.1 Paraburkholderia sp. RL17-347-BIC-D | reverse complement strand
GGCCAGATCGCCGCACTCGATGCGCACGTCCCGCCCAACGCGCGAGTGCTGATTACCTGCGGCGGCGGCAGCATCAAGAACAACGGTGTGCTCGCGCAAGTGCAGGCGGCGCTCGGTGAGCGCGCGTGGCACCTGTTCGGCGGCATCGAGCCGAATCCCACGTACGAAACGCTGATGGAAGCGGTCGCGCTCGCCCGTGAGGGGAACTTCGATTTTCTGCTGGCGGTGGGCGGCGGTTCGGTGATCGACGGCACCAAGTTCATCGCTGCCGCGGTGAAGTTCGACGGCGAACCGTGGGACATTCTCGCGAAGCAGGCCGAGATACGCGACGCGGTGCCGTTCGGCAGCGTGTTGACGCTGCCCGCCACCGGTTCGGAGATGAACAATGGCGGCGTTATCAGCCACCGCGCGAAGGGCGACAAGCTGCCGTTCCGTAGCGAGGCGACCTATCC
>NZ_JARESS010000248.1:0-452 GCF_046027915.1 Paraburkholderia sp. RL17-347-BIC-D | reverse complement strand
GCCTCGAAGTAACTGAAGGTCGATTCGGTTGCCGTAAAGTGCAGTGCCATCAGCCGGCCCGTTGCATCGTCGATGAATACCAGCAGCGTGCAGGCCGGCGCGCGGTCCTCGAACCAGCGGTGATCGCTGCCGTCGATCTGCACCAGTTCGCCCAGACACGCCCGACGGTTTCTCGGCTGGTGAAGCTTCGGTGGCCGCTGTTTGCGGGGAATCCACAGCCCGGCCTCGCGCATCCAGCGCCGCACGGTTTCCTTCGCCAGCACCACGCCATGACATTCAGCCAGCTTCTCGCACGCCAGCGTCGGCCCGAAATCGGCATAGCGCTCACGCACCAGCGCCATCGCACGCGCACGGACATCCACCGGCAGTTCGCGGTTGCTGGGCTGCCCACGCCGCGCCGACACGAGCCCGGCCGGTCCTGCAGCCTCGTAGCGCCGCACCAGCCGGCTGAC
>NZ_JARESS010000247.1:0-453 GCF_046027915.1 Paraburkholderia sp. RL17-347-BIC-D | reverse complement strand
CCAAAACGCACCGCAAGGTCAAATCCATCTGCCACGAGGTCGCCGACGTCGTCGCGCATGATGAGTTCGAGCGAGAGGTCAGGATGATGTGCCAGAAAATCTGGCAATCTTGACGCCAGCACCGTCCTTGAAAAGAACGGGTCAACGTTGACGCGAAGCTTTCCCTGCACGACGTTCGCCGAACCCGATGCCGCTGAAGCCGCCTCTTCGATGCCGGTCAGGTGCGGGCCAACCGCTTCATATAGACGCCTCCCTTCGTCGGTCAGTGTTTGCGAGCGCGTCGTTCGGTCAAGCAGCCGCACCCCCACCCGCTTTTCGAGACGTGAAACGGCACGGCTAACGCCCGATGGCGACAAGCCGAGAGCATCTGCTGCGCGCACGAAACTGCCGCTCTCGGCGACTGCGGCGAGTACGGTGATGCCAGAAAACAGCCGACCATCAAATGTCATGCCC
>NZ_JARESS010000246.1:0-465 GCF_046027915.1 Paraburkholderia sp. RL17-347-BIC-D | reverse complement strand
ACTGCCGGAGAGCGCGATCAGCAGATTCTGCGACACGTCGCGTTGCAGCAGGCCGGCCTGAATCGCCCGGGTGCGGTCGACATTGACGTTGATCGCGGGCGCGTCGCCGGGCTGTTGAATGCGCGCGTCGACGAGGCCGCGCACGCCGCGCAGTTGCGCGAGCAGGCGGTTCGCCACCACGCGGTTGGCGTCGAGCTTGTTGCCGACGATCTGGACATCGATCGGCGCGGGCAGGCCGAAGTTGAGAATCTGGCTGACGATGTCGGCGGGCAGGAAAGCGAACGTGACGCCGGGGAAGTCTTTCGTCAGCGTGGTGCGCAGCGTCGCCACGTATTGCGCGGTCGGCTTGTGTTTCGGCGCGAGCGTGATCATCACGTCGGCATCCTCGGAGCCGATCGGGTCCGACGAGTCGTAGGTCAGATTGATGCCGCTCACCGGCACGCCGATGTTGTCCAGCATCGCCGC
>NZ_JARESS010000245.1:0-465 GCF_046027915.1 Paraburkholderia sp. RL17-347-BIC-D | reverse complement strand
GCTGCCGGAGAGCGCGATCAGCAGATTCTGCGACACGTCGCGTTGCAGCAGGCCGGCCTGAATCGCCCGCGTGCGGTCGACATTGACGTTGATCGCGGGCGCGTCGCCAGGCTGTTGAATGCGCGCGTCGACGAGGCCGCGCACGCCGCGCAGTTGCGCGAGCAGGCGGTTCGCCACCACGCGGTTGGCGTCGAGCTTGTTGCCGACGATCTGGATGTCGATCGGCGCGGGCAGGCCGAAGTTGAGAATCTGGCTGACGATGTCGGCGGGCAGGAAGGCGAACGTGACGCCGGGGAAGTCTTTCGTCAGCGTGGTGCGCAGCGTCGCCACGTATTGCGCGGTCGGCTTGTGTTTCGGCGCGAGCGTGATCATCACGTCGGCATCTTCGGAGCCGATCGGGTCCGAGGAGTCGTAAGTCAGATTGATGCCGCTCACCGGCACGCCGATGTTGTCCAGCATCGCCGA
>NZ_JARESS010000244.1:0-476 GCF_046027915.1 Paraburkholderia sp. RL17-347-BIC-D | reverse complement strand
GCCGGTTGACCATCCGGTCGGCAATATAGGGCTTGTCAGGGTCGCCTTCGTGGTAGTTGATCGTCACTTCCTGGCCGATACGGGGCACGTAGATCGAGCCGAACGAATTGCCCTGCCACGGCGAGGACACGCGTACCCAGCAGCTCGCGTTCTCGTCCTTCGGCCTGTCCACGTCCCACAGGTAGCAGATCTTGACCCGACCGTACGCATCGACCCAGGTCGTCTGGTCCTTGGGACCGACCACCACGGCCGTCTCGGCGTAACAGCGGGGCTTCTTCTTCGGCCTGTTCCTGAAGAACCGGTTAGGCGACTGCAGCACGAAGTCGGTCACGCACTCGAACCGGCCCGCGCCTGGTGTCTTGCCCGATATCGTCGTCTCGGTCACGTTGCGGATATCGAGTGTGGTCGACACCACCAGGTACTCGGCATTCACGTCTGCCTCCGGGTGATCCGTGAGAAAGAATGTCCTGCCGGTT
>NZ_JARESS010000243.1:0-493 GCF_046027915.1 Paraburkholderia sp. RL17-347-BIC-D | reverse complement strand
TCTGATTGTCGGGGTCGTCGCTTCTGGGATCGATCGGTGGATGGCCACCCTTGGGTGAGGTCACGGTGACCTCCACATCGGCATCCGTGAACGCATAGTAGGGCGCCGTGAATTCTTCGAGCCAGAAGCCGGTCGGCTTGCCGGTATCTCCAAGCACGTTGTGCGAAGTCAAAACCAACAGGATTTTCATTGCAGTCTCCGTTCATTGAGGCCAGTGTCTAAACGCGGCTTCGCCGCAGGGCATGCTTGAGATGAAAGTCGTTGCTCGGAGCAGGTGTACGTGGTCCTCGCCTTGCGGGGAAATTGGCCCGCGCGGGCCTGGAAGATGGGGCCGCCGGGTGCGATGAAGAGGACGCTGTCATAGCGGCCTCCCATTGCCGACGCATGCGAGGAACGCTTGTATTCTGGTCCGGCTCCCGCGCCGCGCCATCACACGAAGGTATTGCCTGGACCATGCAATGGTATGCGCAGCGCTTCGCTGTTCGACCGGGCG
>NZ_JARESS010000242.1:0-500 GCF_046027915.1 Paraburkholderia sp. RL17-347-BIC-D | reverse complement strand
CTATCTGACGGCCGTCGTGGACTGGGCGAGCCGCCGGGTGTTGGCACACCGGGTGGCGATCACGCTGGAGAGCTGCCATGCTGTCGAGGCGCTGGAGGAAGCGTTTGCGAAATACGGCCTGCCTGAGATCGTCAACACGGATCAAGGAAGCCAGTTCACCGCAACCGAATTCACCGACGCGGTTCTCAGCCGGAAGGTTCTCCTGTCGATGGATGGGAAAGGCGCCTGGCGTGACAACGTGTTCGTCGAACGGGTGTGGCGCAGCGTTAAATATGAAGAGGTTTATTTGAAAGCGTACGACTCGGTCGGCCACGCACGCCGCTCAATCGGCAATTACCTGAACTGGTACAACCAGAATCGGCCTCATTCGAGGTTGGCCGATCAGACACCGGATGAGGCATACTTCGCGACGCTGCCAGCGATCAAATCGGCAGCTTGATGACCCCGGCGCTTCCACTTATAAACTCGATCTGACTGTCCGAACCAACGGCGCCACCTCT
>NZ_JARESS010000241.1:0-506 GCF_046027915.1 Paraburkholderia sp. RL17-347-BIC-D | reverse complement strand
TGCTCGGCGTACAGGTTCAGCGACACGTGCATCGCGTCGACCCACGCCTTCGACGGCTCCACGCCGTGCAGCAGATGCAGGAAGTGGCCGCCGATCGAATCGTCGTCGGTTTCCACTTCGATACGCTTGCCGTTGTGCGAGTAGTGATACCAGTAGAGCAGCATCGAGCCGAGCGAGGCCATCAGCTTGTCGGCGATGTCGCGCGCGCCCGGCAGATTGTGACCGTCCTTCTCCGGCAGCACGGTGCCTAGCACCGACACGCCGGTGCGCATCACGTCCATCGGATGGGCGGCGGCCGGAATCCATTCGAGCGCGGCCTTGACGTTCGCGGGCAGGCCGCGCAGCGCTTTCAGCTTCGTCTTGTAGGCGGTCAGTTCGGCCTGGGTCGGCAGCTTTTCGTGCACGAGCAGGTACGCGATCTCTTCGAATTCGCAGGCGCTGGCGATATCGAGAATGTCGTAGCCGCGGTAGTGCAGGTCGTTGCCGGTCTTGCCGACCGTGCAGAG
>NZ_JARESS010000240.1:0-506 GCF_046027915.1 Paraburkholderia sp. RL17-347-BIC-D | reverse complement strand
CGACCCACTACGGACGTCGGACCAAGCCCGACTTAGCCGTCCGATTCTAGGGTGCAGCGGTCATTCACTCGGCGACCTGGATCTGCCCTTCTTTGTCGGCCGCAATCGTTACCGCCCTTACCGGCACGGATGGCCTCTCACCGTTGCGATCCATATCCTTGCATGCAGCGGGCGACCATCCTTATTGGCCGATGATGAAGCGCCCTCGGTCAGTGCGTGACCGTCAGCTATCTGGGCGATGCTGTTGAAAAAGTCGCTGCTCTGCTTTCTCAAATCGCCGGTGAGAAAAACGACCCCTTAGATCGGCCTACAAACCGCTGGCGAACGCCGGTTAAGGGTAGGAAGACCCCTAAAAACCTTTTGAGAGAGACGGTCAGCGACTTTTTCAAAGCATCGGCCGACTCCTGTCTTTTATGTTTTCAGCATAAACCCACGCAGGGCCGTGGCATAGCCGAGCGCAATCAGGAGCGGGAGAAGCAGACTCGCGATGATCTGCACCAAGCCGC
>NZ_JARESS010000024.1:0-138661 GCF_046027915.1 Paraburkholderia sp. RL17-347-BIC-D | reverse complement strand
ACTCGACAATCGCATCGAACCCGAACGCCGCTCCTGCCCCGTCGAACCGCTTTACACCGTGCGTTTGTTCATCTGCCCCGCGATGTGATCCGCCTGGCGGATCGCCAGCGTGACGATCGTCAAGGTCGGATTTTCCGCCGCTCCGGTGGTGAACTGGCTGCCATCCGAAATGAACAGGTTCGACACCTCGTGCGTCTGGCCGAAGCGGTTGCACACGCCGTCTTCTGCGCGCGCGCTCATGCGGGCGGTGCCGAGGTTGTGCGTGGACGGATACGGCGGCACGCGATATACCGTCTTCGCGCCCGCCGCTTCGTACACCGCGGTGCCCTGCTTGTATGCGTGCTCGCGCATCGCTTCGTCGTTCGGATGATCGTCGAAGTGCACGTTGGCAACCGGTTGGCCGTATTGATCCTTCACGTCCGTATTCAAGGTCACGCGATTGCTCTCGCGCGGCATATCCTCACCGACGATCCACATGCCGGCCGTGTACGCGTATTGATCCATCGCCTGGGCAAATGTCGGACCCCACGCGCCCGGATTGAGAAAGGCCGCGTAAAACGGCAGGCCGAGCGAAACGGTCTCCATGTGGTAACCGCCCGCGAAGCCGCGCTGCGGATTGAACACCGCTTCGTCCTCGATGATGCCGGCCATCGTGGTGCCCTTGAACATATCCACCTTGTCGTTGAACACCGCATACACCGAGCCCGTGGTGTGACGCATGTAGTTGCGGCCCACCTGCCCCGAGCCGTTCGCTAGCCCCTGCGGGAATTTGCTCGAATGTGAGTTCAACAGAAGCCGCGGGGTCTCGATCGAATTGCCGGCCACCGCGACGATACGCGCCTTCTGTCGCTGCAATTTGCCCTTATCATCGTAGTAGAGCACCTCCTTCGCCTTGCCACGCGCATCGGTTTCGATGCGCACCACGTGGGCCTGCGTGCGCAACTCCAGATGCCCAGTCGCCTGCCCGCGCGGCAACTCGGTATAGAGCGTCGACCACTTCGCGCCCGTGCGGCAGCCCTGAAAACAGAAGCCACGCTGGAAGCAATGCGCGCGGTCGTCGCGCACCACGCTATTGATCGCCATGTGGCCGGTATTGCATTCCTTGTAGCCGACCTTCATCGCGCCGGCCGACATCACCTTGAAGTTGTTGTTGCCCGGCAGGCCCGGCAGACCGTTGGTGCGCGTCACGCCCATTTTCTGCGACGCGCGGTCATAGTACGGATCGAGTTCTTCGCGCGTGAGCGGCCAGTCGAGCAGGTTGGCGTCCTTGATATTTCCGTAGGTCGTCTTCACCTTGAACTCGTACGGCTGGATGCGCAGGCTCGCGCCGGCCCAGTGCGCGGTGGTGCCGCCCACAGTCTTGCAGATCCACGCGGGCAGATTCGGAAAGTCCTTGGCGATGCGCCAGGAGCCCGACGTGGTGCGTTTGTCGAGCCATGACAACATCTGGAACGCGCCCCATTCGTCAGTCGTGAAATCGGCCTGCGTATGCAGCTTGCCCGCTTCCAGCACGACGACGTTGATGCCCTTCTGTGCCAGTTCGTTGGCGAGCGTGCCGCCGCCCGCACCCGAACCGATGATCACGACGACCTTGTCGTCGTTGTGCGAAAAACGCACCTTGTTGTTGTCCTGATTCATGTCTTGTCTCCGCTGTCGACCAGAGTTGGCGCTTTAGCGCCTTACTCTGGTCCCATGCACTCGCATCGACCAGAGTTGGCGCTTTAGCGCCTTACTCTGGTCCCATGCACAATGTTTGCCGTCGTGGCGATTAGCTATCCGTCGGGATCGGGCCGCTGGCGGCGGCCGGCGGATTGGGCAGCCACGAGAGACTGTTGAATCCTTTGTTCAGATAGCCGCCGTCGCCTTCCGATGCGCCGTAGCCGAAGTGCGCATACGCCATGGTGTTGGCATACAGCGAGACCACCGCGGTGCTGCGTATCGTGTTGAAGAAGGGTGTGCCCGCGAGCGACGCGACGTCTTTCGCCTGGTCGGAAGGCGTGCGCTTGAGCCAGTCCGAGCCGGCTTGCGCGTCGAGCTGTTTGACGCCGTCCGCGAGTTGCTGGCGCACCGCCGGATCGGCTTTCGCTTTCGCGTCGAGGTCCTTGACCACGAGCGCATAGACCGCGTTGTCGAGCGTGGGGTGCGGATAGAGCTGCCGCGTGAAGGCCAGAATCACTTCGCCCTGATGCGTGTCCAGCCCTTGCAGCTCGAGCGCCCAGGCGCGGCTCGGTGCGAGCGTCGACAACACCGACGAGAACGCCAGCGTGCCCATCAGCACACCCGTGCCTCTCAATAGCTCGCGCCGCGTGAGCGGAATCCGCAACGCGGCCGCGGCCGCCTTCGCCGCGCGATGTTCGTCGCCGGTTTCATGGGAATGTTCATGGGGATGCGCATGCTCATGACCAAGCGCATGACGTGCGTGATCGGACGTGACGATCGGGATGATCGTTGTCTTCATGTCTGTCTCCTTTGTCGACCCGAGTTGGCGCTTTAGTGCCTACTCGGGTCCCATGCAAGGTTGCTTTGTGGGGTATTGCAACTATGCGCGGCGGCCGCCTGGATTGCTTTTACTATTGATAGTGGCCGTAGCGTTCCAGCACTTCGATCTTGTAACCGTCCGGGTCCTGAATGAAAAAGTAACGCGCGAGCAACTCGCCGTTGTCGTTGTGAAACTCGCGCAGATCGTTGGGCGCCATGCCGAGATCGAGCAGACGCTGCCGTTCGCTTTTCGCATCGTCCACGCAAAACGCGACGTGACCGTAGCCGTCGCCATGCGAATACGGTTCCTCGCGGCCTTTGTTCCAGGTGAGTTCTATTTCGGCGTCCGCTTCCGCGTTGCGCAAATAGACGAGCGCGAAGTCCGGAAAGTCGAGCCGGTGCGATACGTCGAAATTGAAAGCCTTTTGATAGAACTGCAGCGAGCGCGGCAGATCGTGTACACGGATCATCGTGTGAATGAGTTTGGCCATCGGTGTCTCCTCCTGTTTGAATCAAGTTTAGGAGGCCGCCCACGCGAGTGGTAATGCACGGCTAAATCGCGCCAGGGACTTGCCCTATGTTGCGGGAGCGTCATTGCGGGGTTTTCGTTCGCGCGTCGACGGCGCAAACAGCGATGAACAGGGCGCCGCGTCAGGTTGCATTGCAGCACGCCTAGCGGTTCAAGCCAGCATGCGCCGAATGGCATTAGGCAAAACCCGACCTCGACGTTGTGCTAACGCGTATCCGGTGAAGCCCGTTCGTTTTTGCCTCGTGGCCATGCACACGCGCCTCGAGTTTCCCTAAGATTCGGTTGGTGTCTTCTTGAATGCTGTGGAGCGTAGTGCGTTATGGAATTCGATACGAAAGTCGCGATCATCGTGCTGGACGATCTCGCTGTCTGGCAAAAGCTCAATGTGACCGCGTTTCTCGCGACGGGAATCGCCGGCGCCGCACCGGAGGCGATGGGTGAGCCGTACGAGGACGCGGCGGGCCGCCGGCACGCGCGTCTGCTCGGCCAGCCGATGATGGTGTATCAGGCGGACAACGCAGGTTTGCTGCGCGCGTTTCGCCAGGGCATCGAACGCGAATTGACGCGCGCCGCGTATGTGCGCGCGATGTTTGCGACCGGCCACGATCAGGCGAACCGCGAGGTGTTCCGCGCCGAACCCGCCGATGCGCCCGACCTCGTCGGCATTGCCGTGCGCGGGCCGAAGAAGGCGGTCGATAAAGCCGTAAAAGGTCTCTCACTGCATGCGTGACACGCCGTGCCGCTCTCGCGTTCAGAGTTCAGGGCTCGGGCCGCGCTCCAGATAGGTGGTCAGCGCGATATAGCTGCGCGTGCCGGTAAAGCCTTCGATCGCATGAATGCGCGCGAGCAGTTGTTCGAGCGATTGCGTATCGCGCGTGCGGACCTTCAGCAGCATGGCACTCTCGCCTGTCACGGTGTGAATCTCCTCGACGTCCGATAGCTCCTGCAGTGCCAGCAGTTGCCGCGTCACCGCCCAGCTCGTGGTATCGACATGTACGAACGCGAGCAATGGACGGTTGAGCCTCGCGGCGTCGAGCGCGGCGACGGTGGCCTTGATCACGCCATCCTTCTTCAACCGCCGGGCGCGTTCGTGGACCGCGGGCGCCGACAGAAACAGCAGTTTGCCCAGTTCGGCGTAAGTCCGCGTGGCGTCTTCGGCGAGCAGCGCGAGCAGCTTGCGGTCGGTGTCGTCGAGCGAGGCCGGGCCCGGTTGGGTGCCCGGCGTCCGGAGCGCCTTGCCGCTGCGAGTCGAGGGTGGACGTGGGCCGGTGCTCATCGTTTTGCGGTGGGATTGTCCCCGTCGTCTCCGAGTCCCTCGCGCAACGCTTTGCGGATCACCTTGCCGGTCGCCGTCAACGGCAGGCTGTCGACAAAGCGGATCTCGCGCGGATATTCATGCGCGGCGAGACGCGTTTTGACATGCTGCTGGATCTCGCGCACGAGCGCCTCGTCGCCGACAAAGCCGGCGTTCAGCACCACGAACGCCATCACGATCTCCGTGCGTTCGCGATCCGGCGCGCCGATCACGGCCGCCATCGAAACAGCCGGATGACGCAGCAACGAATCTTCGATCGAAGCCGGCCCGATTCGATAACCGGCGCTCGTGATCACGTCGTCGCCACGACCGACGAAGCGGATGAAGCCGTCCGCGTCGCGTGTGCCGAGGTCGCCGGTCACCAGAAACTTGCCACGGAATTTCTCGCGCGTCGCCGCCTCGTTGCCCCAGTAGCCAAGGAACATGACCGGATCGGGCGCGGCCACGGCGATATCGCCGATTGCGCCTGGCGGCAGTTCGTTGCCGTCCATATCGACGATGGCGACATGATGCCCCGGCACCGCTCGGCCGATCGCGCCGAAGCACGGCTCGAACAGCGCCGCGCACGACGACAGCACGACGTTGCATTCCGTCTGCCCATAGAACTCGTTGATCGTCACGCCCAGCGCCGTGCGGCCCCAGCCGATCAACTCCTCGCCGAGCGATTCGCCGCCGCTTGCCACCGAGCGCAACGCGAGGTTCCAGCGTTTGGGATGTTCGACTCCGCGCATCATCTTCAGCGCGGTCGGCGGCAAAAACGTGTGCGAGACCGCGTGACGCGCCATCAGATCGAACGCGGACTGACCGTCGAATTTCGCAAAGCGGCGCGCCAACACCGCGACGCCGTGATGCCATGAAGGCAGCAGCACGTCGAACAGGCCGCCGATCCACGCCCAGTCAGCCGGCGTCCACATCAGCGTGGCGTGCGCGGGAAAGCCCTGCTGCGACATCTCGACACCCGGCAGATGACCCAGCAACACGCGATGCCCGTGCAGCGCGCCCTTCGGTTTGCCGGTCGTACCCGATGTATAGATGATGACCGCCGGATCGTCGGCGCCGGTGTCGGCGGGCGTGAAGCTGGCCGATGCGCTGTTCAGCGCCTGCCAGAATGAACGCACGGCTACTTGCGGATCGCCGCTGTCCTGATCGATATCCACGCTGAAGACACTGCGCAATGCCGGCAACGCCGCGCGGATTTCATCGACCTTCTGCACGCCGCCCCGATCCGTAATCAACGCGACCGCACCGCTATCGCCGAGCCGGTGTTCGATCGCGTCGACCCCGAATAGCGCGAAGAGCGGCACGGCCACCATGCCGGCCTTGTAGGCGGCGAGATGCGCGATCGCCGTTTCGATCGATTGCGAGAGGAAGATGCCGACGCGGTCGCCGCGTTGCGCGCCCGCTGCGAGCAGCGCATTGGCGAAGCGGTCGGACAGCGCCTTCAACTGGTCGAACGTATAGCGTGTGGCGTTGCCCTCGGCGTCTTCGTAGATCAGCGCGAGGCGGCCCGAACCGTCGGCCCATTTGTCGCATACGTCGACGCCGATGTTGTAGCGCGCCGGGATGTGCCACGCGAAGTTTGCCGCGAGCGTTTCGTAGGTCTGGCCGTCGAGATTCATCGTGTCTGCTCCTGCAAGCCCGTCGGCGGTTGATAGCGCGGGAAGCCGTTATATTCGATCGTACGCTGCGCTTCAGCGAGCGGCCATGAATGGCGCGCGTTCGGCACACCGCCGTCGACACGGATCACCGTGCCGTTGATGAACGCGGACGCCTCGGACAACAGAAAGACCGCCGCGCTGGCGAGTTCGGATTCGGTGCCGAAGCGCTGCAGCGGAACCTTGTGTTTCAGCGTGCGCAGCAACGCCTGATACTCGTCGTTGTAGCTGTCCATGCCCGCGGACGCAATCCAGCCGGGCGCGACCGCGTTGACTCTGACGCCCGCGTGGCCCCATTCGCATGCGGCCGTTTCCGTGAAGTTCCATACACCGGCGCGCGCCGCGCCTGAATGCCCCATGCCGGGCATGCCGCCCCAGATGTCGGCCAGCATGTTGACGATCGCGCCGCCGTGGTTTTGCATCCATTGGGTATAGCACTCGCGGGACATCAAAAACGTGCCGTGCAGATTGTTGCGCACGACCGCGTCCCAGCCGTTCAAGGAGATCTTTTCGAGCTTGGCGGGGAATTGGCCGCCTGCGCAGTTGAAGAGACCATCCACGCGGCTTAAATCCGTGATGATCGAAGCGATCGTTTCACGGACCTGTTGCTCGTTGCGGATGTCGCAGGAGTAAAGCTTGTGGCCGTTGGCGGAGGACGGATGATCCTCGGCCAGTTCGGCTTGCACTGCTTTCAGCTTGTCCTCGCTTCGGCCGACCAGCGCCAGGGTCGCCCCTAAGGACGCGAGTTCGTGAGCCGTGCATCGGCCGAGCCCGCTGCCTGCGCCGGTGACGATGATCACCTTGCCGGCGAAAAGACCTTCGCGGAAAACTGAACGGTAGCCGTTTGACGGCGGTGAGGTACTCGACGAAGCTGCGGGCATTCGGGTGTCTCCTCCATGTGCTGCGCTTTCGATGTTTTCTGAGTTTAGCTCAAGTTTCATCCGCGCGTTGCGCACGCCTGCAATTTTTGTTTCCTCTACCACGCCATTAGCATTGAAACAATCTTTGAGCCAGACTCAATTCGCGCTCACTCAACGGCCCGCCTATCCCTTTCGATGAACGTCTCCTCCCTCTCCCGTCGCGTGCCCGTGCAGACGCGTTCCGAACAACAACTCAAGGCGATTCTGGAGGCGGCCTGGCTCGTGTTTTCCGAAGTCGGCTTTGCATCGGCCACCTTGACGGAGACTGCCGGGGACGTCGGCGTGTCGCAGGCGACGATCTTCACGTACTTCGCCAGTACGCGCGATCTCTGCGTTCGCGTGCTCGGCAATCGATACGACGAGATCATCAGTCAGGTTGAAAACAAATTGCCGCTGATCGCGGGCACGTGCAACAGGTTCGCGCATTTGGTGCGGATGCACCTCTACCGGCTGACCGTCGACGGCACCGGTTTATGCGCGCTCATTCTTTGCGAAGGGCGCGAGAAGCGCAGGAGGCCGCGTTGCGGCAGTTTCGCAACGAGGTCATCGGGGCGGTGAAGCGGTTCGAGGCGGCGGGTTGGAAGTGAGCGGGCGGCGCTTACGGGTCGACATGATGAATGCACGAGCGGCTAGGACTGCAGAAAGGGAAAGACGCGTTCGAACAGCAACTCGGGCGCTTCCTCAGGAATGTAGTGACCGCACGGCAGCGCTGCGCCGCTCACATGGTCCGCCCATTGCCGCCATTCGGCGAGCGGCTCGAAGCATTGCTCGATCACGCCTTGCGCGCCCCACAGAGCCAGGAATTCGCATTCGATCTTCCGCCCTTCAGCGAGCGACGCGCGGTCATGATCGAGGTCGATTGTGATGCTCGCGCGGTAGTCCTCGCAGATGCCATGCGCGGTGCCGGGGTCGCTCAGACAGCGCAGATACTCGGCGTAGGCCGCGTCGGTGAACGGTGCGAGGCCGGCGCTGCGCGCGCCGATGGTCTGCTTCAGATAGAGATCGGGGTCCGCGCGAATCAGGGTCTCGGGAAACGGCGCGGGACGCACGAGAAAGAACCAGTGCCAGTAAGCGCGCGCGAAGTCGAACGAGGTTTGTTCGTACATCGCGAGTGTCGGCGCGACGTCGAGCGTCACGAGTCGCGTCACCGTCTGCGGATGATCGAGCGCCATGCGAGCGGCCACGCGCCCTCCGCGATCGTGACCGATCACGGCGAAACGGTCGAAACCTTGCGCGCGCATCAGCGCGACCTGATCGGCGGCCATGCGGCGCTTCGAATAGTTGCCGTGATCGTGCGTGCCCTGCGGTTTGCCGCTGTCGCCGTAGCCGCGCAAATCCGCGGCGATCACTGTGAAGTGCTGCGCCAGCGTCGGCGCGACCTTGTGCCAGATCGCGTGGGTCTGCGGATGACCATGCAACAGCAGCAAAGCCGGCCCGTTGCCGCCGCGAATCGCGTTGATGTGGATGCCGTCGACCTCCGCCGACGCGTCTGTGAAATCTGTAAACATCGTTGCCTCCCATGTTTGGATGAAGTCTAATTGATGCCTGCAGCGATATGGTTTCGCCTAAGGCAATCCGGAATTAACTTTTTGGAACGAATCAATGGACGGCTTTTCCGACCTGAATCTGTTCGCGCTGGTGGCTCGCCACCGCAACCTCGCCGCGGCCGCGCGCGAACTCGGCGTCACGCCGCCGTCCATCAGCAAGCGGCTCGCGCAGATCGAACGGCGCCTCGGCGTGCGGCTCGTGAACCGCACCACGCGGCGCGTGAGTCTGACGGCGGAGGGTGAAATTTATCTGACGAATGGCTCGCGCATCCTCGACGACCTTGCCGAACTCGAACAACTGGTCACGCAAAGCCGCGCCGAACCGGCCGGTCTGTTGCGCGTGAATGCGTCGTTCGGCTTCGGACGCGCGCATATCGCCCCGGCGATTTCGCGTTTCAGCGAGCGTTTCCCGTCGATGAAGGTTCAATTGCATCTGACGGACCGGCCGATCAGCTTGCAGGAAGAAGGCTTCGATCTCGGGATTCGTTTCGGCGAAGTGCCGGATGCGCGCATCAACGCGCGCTTGCTGCTGAAGAATCAGCGTGTCGTGTGCGCGTCGCCGGCTTATGTGAAACGGCACGGCGCACCGCTGATGCCGCACGATCTCACGCGCCATGCCTGCCTCGTCTTACGCGAAAACGAATCGGCGTACGGCACGTGGCATCTTTCGCGCGGCAAGAAATCGGAGACGGTGAAGGTGGATGGTCCGTTGAGCAGCAACGACGGCAGCGCGGTGCTGAAGTGGGCGCTCGACGGCCGCGGCGTCGCCGTGCGTTCGGCGTGGGAAATCGCCGGACATCTACGGCGCGGCGAACTGGTACCGCTCTTGACCGAGTGGACGCTGCCGAACGCGGATATTCACGCCGTCTATCTGGAGCGGCACCGTCTGTCGGCCAAACTGAGAACGTTTATCGACTTTCTCGGTGACGAGTTGCGCGAGAGTGTTCAGGCCATGTAGCGTGACGTGGCTTGAAATGACACGTTCGACTCACCCTGCCCGTTTGCTCCGCTGTTGCGCCCGGCTGGCCCGCCAGCGCAAGAGAACGCTGATGAGTGCGGCAAAGGCGGCAGTCGCCGCGTAACCGGCGAGGCGAATCATGTCTTCACTCGGCAAGCGGGAGATCAACAGAACGACTACGGCGAGTGCCAGCACGGCTAGAAGTCCGATGATCCATTTCATCTCTTGTCTCCGCGACCACGGTTGTGAAGTGAAGCGCCGCTGTTTTGCGTAGCATACCTGCGCGAAACACAAGATGAACGTCGTCGTTTACGTGGGCAAACCTCTGCCCGTGCCGTGCGCCTGCTGCAAAATGAAATCGATGAATGTCGATGCTGCGCGCGTGTGATGCCGGTTCGGCATATACAGCATGTACATATGCGTGCCGAAGATGCTCAAGCGCCATTCATCGAGCGCGGTCACCACGTCGCCACGGCGCAGATCGTCCTGCACCACATAGTCCGGCACGAGGCCCACGCCGAGGCCGGCGAGCACTGCCTGGCGCAAGAACAGAAAGTTCTCGGAGATGAGGCTCGGCTCCAGCAGCACTTCATGCCGTTCGTCGCGCAAATAAGCGGCCACGCGTAGCTGCCTGCCGACCACCGCCGCTGTGATCAGCGGCGCCGTGCCGAGGTCGTCGAGGCGCTGCGGCATGCCGTGCCTTTGCGCAAAGTCCGGTGACGCGCACGCCACATACCGCACCGGACCCATGTCTCGCGCGACCAGGTTTTGCGGCGGCTCGGACATCACGCGCACGGCGATATCGACTTCATCGCGCATCAGGTCTTCGACGCGGTTCTCGAACATCACATCCAGCACGATGCCCGGATACAGCCGTTTGAACGCGATCAACCAGTCCGACATGACGAGTTGCCCGTAACCGCTCGGCACGCTCAGCCGCACGCGCCCTTGCAGGCTTTGCCCGAGCGTGGTGACGGACTCGCGCGCGGCAAGCAGCGCATTCTGGATCGTGCGGCCATGTTCGTAGAGCTGCAGGCCGATCTCGGTCGGTTCGACGCGGCGCGTGGTGCGCCTCACCAGTTGCAGCCCGATGGAGCGCTCCAGCTGGTTCAGGTGGTAGCTCACGTTCGCGCGGCTCATTTTCAGCCGGCGCGCGGCTTCGCTGAGATTGCCCGCGTCGAGAATGTCCACCAGCAAGGTCAGGGAATTGACGTCCATGGCGGCACCTTTGTCAAAGAAATTTTGACAGTCTGTCAACCGTCCATGTAATTGTCAATAAACCTTGACCGACCCACAATCGGAACATTCGCCAGACCCGGCATGCCATGCAGCCGATCACAATCAGGAGACGACACATGACCCCCACCCCTTCAGCCGATGTTGTGACGCGCGAATTGCGTGGCAAGGTGCTGCTCGTAACGATCGACCACGCGCCGGTGAACGCGCTTTCAGCCGACGTGCGGCGCGGCCTGCTCGCCGCCGTCGAAGCCGCGGACGCCGACAAGGCCGTGGAAGCCGTGCTGATCGTCGGCGCGGGACGCAATTTCATCGCCGGCGCGGACATTCGCGAGTTCGGCAAGCCGCCGGTGCCACCCTCACTGCCGGACGTGTGCAATCGCATTGAAGCGTGCACGAAGCCGGTGGTCGCCGCGATTCACGGCGCGGTGCTCGGCGGCGGCCTAGAAGTGGCGCTCGCGGCGCATTACCGGATTGCCGTCGACGGCGCGAAGCTCGGCTTGCCCGAAGTGCAACTCGGCCTGTTGCCGGGCGCGGGCGGCACGCAGCGCACGCCGCGTTTGATCGGCGCGCAGGCCGCGCTCGATCTGATCCTGAGCGGCCGTCATGCTAGCGCGAAGGAAGCCCTGACGATCGGTCTGATCGACCGCGTCGGCAGCAGCGACGACATCCTCGCCGAAGGTCTCGCCTACGTGCACGAGTTGCTGGCCGCCCACGCGCCGGCGCGCCGCACGCGTGATGCCGCGGCACTCGGCGATCACGCCGCGAGCCTCGCCGCCGTCGCCACGGCGCGTGCGGAAACCGTGAAGAAATCGCGCGGTCTGTTCTCGCCGCTGAAAATCGTCGACGCTGTCGAGGCCGCCATCGAACAGCCTTTCGACGAGGGTCTGCGGCTTGAACGCAAGCTGTTCCTCGAATGCATCGACAGCCCGCAGCGCGCCGGTCTGATTCACGCGTTTTTTGCCGAGCGCGAAGTGCTCAAGGCGCCGGAAACGCGCGACGCCAAACCGCGCGCGCTGAACACGATCGGCGTGGTGGGCGGCGGCACGATGGGCGCGGGCATCGCCGTCGCGGCGCTCGACGCCGGCCTGCCGGTGACGATCATCGAACGCGACGACGTGTCGCTCGCGCGTGGCCGCGCGCACATCGAGAAAGTCTATGACGGGCTGATCGCCAAAGGCCGCATGAGTGCGGAGAAGAAGGCCGCGCTCATGGCGCGCTGGAGCGGCAGCACGTCGTACGATGCGCTCGCCGACGCCGACCTCGTAATCGAAGCCGTGTTCGAAGACCTCGCGGTCAAACAGGCTGTGTTCGCTGAACTCGATCGCGTCTGCAAAGCGGGCGCGGTGCTCGCGACCAACACGTCGTATCTCGACATCGACGCGATTGCGGCGAGCATTTCGCGTCCCGCCGATGTGATTGGCCTGCACTTCTTCTCGCCCGCCAACATCATGAAGCTGCTGGAAGTGGTGGTGCCGAAGCAGGTCAGCGCCGACGTGGTCGCCACCGCGTTCGAGCTGGCGAAAAAGTTGCGCAAGACGCCGGTGCGCGCGGGCGTGTGCGACGGCTTCATCGGCAACCGTGTGCTGGCCGTGTATCGCAGCGCCGCGGACGCCATGATGGAAGACGGTGCCTCGCCCTATCAGATCGACGCGGCCGTGCGCGCCTTCGGTTTTCCGATGGGACCGTTCCAGGTCGTGGATCTGGCAGGCGGCGACATCGGCTGGGCGGCACGCAAGCGGCGCGCGGCCACGCGCAATCCCGCGGCACGTTATGTGCAAATCTCCGATCGGTTGTGCGAGCGCGGCTGGTTCGGCCAGAAGACCGGGCGCGGGTTCTATCTGTATCCCGAAGGATCGCGCAGCGGCACGCCCGATCCGGAAGTCGAGTCGATCATCGACGCCGAGCGCGCACGCGCCGGAATCACGCCGCGCAGCTTCACCGATGAAGAGATCATGCGCCGCTACATGGCCGCGATGATCAACGAGGGCGCCAACGTCGTGCATGAGCGCATCGCGCTGCGGCCGTTGGACGTCGACGTGACGTTCCTGTACGGCTACGGCTTTCCGCGCTATCGCGGCGGTCCGATGAAGTACGCGGACATGGTCGGCCTGCCGAAAATCCTCGCCGACATCCGTGAGTTCGCCAAGGAAGATCCGCTCTTCTGGCAGCCTTCGCCGCTGCTCGTCGAACTGGTGGAACGCGGCGCCGATTTCGCGAGCCTGAACCAGAGCGTCTGAAACGGCGCATCATCGTCGACGTGCGTCATGATGACCGGCCGCGCCCCGCGCGCCGGTCGCTCAACCCTATCCGGAAGAACCGCCATGGATCTGAACTTCACTCCTGAGGAAGAAGCCTTCCGCGCCGACGTGCAGGCCTTTCTGCGCGACAAACTCCCGCAGCGTCTCGCCGACAAGGTGCACGGCGGGCGCCGTCTCACGCGCGACGACATGGCCGAGTGGCACGCGATTCTCAACGCGCAAGGCTGGCTCGCCAATCACTGGCCAAAAGAGTACGGCGGCCCGGGTTGGAACTCGGTGCAGAAATTCATCTTCGAAAACGAATGCGCGCTGGCCGGCGCGCCGCGCGTGGTGCCGTTCGGCGTCAACATGCTCGGCCCGGTGCTGATCAAATACGGCAGCGAAGCGCAAAAGCGCCATTGGCTGCCGCGTATTCTCGATGGCTCTGACTGGTGGTGCCAGGGCTATTCGGAACCGGGCGCCGGCTCGGATCTCGCCTCGGTCAAAACCACCGCCATGCGCGGCATGGATGCGCAAGGCGAGCACTACATCGTCAATGGACAGAAGACCTGGACCACGCTCGGCCACTTCGCGAACATGATCTTCTGCCTCGTGCGCAGCGCCACGGACGTGCGCAAGCAGGAAGGCATCAGCTTCCTGCTGATCGACATGAAGACGCCGGGTGTCGAAGTGCGCCCGATCATCACGCTCGACGGCGAGCACGAAGTCAACGAAGTGTTCCTCACCGACGTGCGCGTGCCGGTCGAAAACCTGGTCGGTGAAGAGAACAAGGGCTGGACCTACGCCAAGTATCTGCTCACGTACGAGCGCACCAATATCGCCGGCGTCGGCTTCTCGGTGGCCGCGTTCAACCGCCTGCGCAAGATCGCCGCGAAACAGCGGCGCAACGGCCGGCCGCTCGCGGAAGATCCCGCGTTCGCGGCGCGCATGGCGCGTGTCGAGATCGATCTGGAGAACATGAAGACCACCAACCTGCGCGTGATCGCGGCGGTGGCGGGCGGCGGCGTGCCCGGCGCCGAGAGTTCGATGCTGAAGATTCGCGGCACCGAGATCCGTCAGGAAATCTCGTCGCTCACGCGTCGCGCGATGGGTCCGTACGCGCAGCCGTTCGTCGAGGAAGCCTTGCACGACGGCTTCGAAGGCACGCAGGTCGGCCCCGACGAAGCGGCGAGCGCCGCCTCGCTGTACTTCAACAATCGCAAGCTGTCGATCTTCGGCGGTTCGAACGAAATCCAGAAGAACATCATTTCCAAAATGATCCTTGGACTGTAAGAGGCGCACGTCATGAATTTCCAGCACACCGAAGACCGCCGCATGCTGGCGGATACGCTCAACCGTTTTGTCAGCGAGCAATACGGCTTCGCGACGCGCGACCGGGTCGCGCAGTCGGCGGAAGGTTTCAGCCGCGAGTTGTGGAGCCGCTTTGCGGAGCTCGGCACTATCGGCGCACTGTTCGATGAAGCGGACGGCGGTTACGGTGGCGGCGGCTTCGATATCGCCGTGGTGTTCGAGAGCCTCGGACGCGGGCTCGTGGTCGAACCGTTTCTGGATACGCTGATTGTCGGCCGCGCCGTTGCGCGGAGCGGCAGCGAGGCGCAAAAGGCCGCGCTTGGGGAATTGATCGACGGCTCGCGCATCGTCGCACTCGCGCACGGCGAGCCGGACAGTCACTATGAACTGTCCCGCGTGACGACGCGCGCGCAGCGCAGCGGCGATACGTGGCAACTGAATGGCGCGAAAGCGGTGGTTCAGCACGGCGAGCACGCTTCGCTCTTTCTGGTCTCGGCGCGCACGAGTGGTGACGACGATAGCGAAGCAGGCGTGACGCTCTTTCTCGTGCCGCGCGAGGCGGCCGGTGTCAGCGTGCGCGGCTATCGCAAGATCGACGGCGGACGCGCGGCCGAAGTGACATTCGACAACGTCACGCTCGGCGGCGACGCGTTGCTCGGCACGGCGGACGCGGGCTTCGCGACGCTCGAATACGGGATTGGCTGCGGCGTATTGGCTCTGTGCTCCGAAGCCGTCGGCGCGATGGATGTCGCCAAGGACTACACGCTCGACTATCTGCGCACGCGCAAGCAGTTCGGCGTGCCGATCGGCAGCTTCCAGGCGTTGCAGCATCGCATGGCCGATCTGCTGCTGGAGATCGAGCAGGCGCGCTCGGCGGTGATCAACGCGGCGGCGGCGCTCGGCGCCGAACGCAAGGTGCGGGAGCGCGCGGTGTCGGCGGCCAAGTACAGCATCGGGCGGATCGGCGCGCTAGTGGCGGAGGAATGCATTCAGCTGCATGGCGGGATCGGCATGACGTGGGAACTGCCGCTCGCCCATTACGCGAAGCGCCTCGTGATGATCGATCATCAGCTCGGCGACGAGGACCATCATCTCGAGCGGTTCGTCGCGCTGGGCCGCGAATGAGCGGGAGGCGCGAGGTAGTGAAACGCCATCAATGAATCGGGTAGATGTTTGCTGGAGTATGGCGATCGCGTCGGCCTGTTTCGGTGCAACCAGGCCTGCGATCGTCCGTGATCATCACGAGTACAGGGCGCGCACGCTCTGTTGCGCGTCGAGTCGGACGGCAGACATCGAACAACCCCTTTTGTATCGAACGTCTTACATACCAAGCATTCGCATCTAAAACTCGATCGGCTTCTTCCCGCCACGGAAATAAGGCGCATGGAGTGTCTACAGCGTTGACGGCGGCCCGAGAAGGCCGCGTTTGATGATTCTCAGGCGATCGCAGAAGCGGAAGTAACAACACGCAAACCTGGCCGATGCCGCCTGGCGCCCAATAATGGGCGCCTCACGCTCGGGCCAGCGCGCTGGCGTTCAGGTCATCCGTAGGCCGCTTGCTAAAGCGACCTCACTCCGGCGAATCCATTCCTGACTGCAGATAGTTCTGGATGCCGACCTTGTCGATCAACTCCAGATTGGTCTCGAGCCAATCGATATGTTCTTCGGTGTCGTCGAGGATATGGGTCAGTATCTCGCGCGAGATGAAGTCGCGAACCGATTCGCAATAAACGATAGCCTCCTTGCAGGTGGCCTGCGACATCTGTTCCAGCTTCAGATCGCACTCCATGATCTCTTTGGTTTCTTCGCCGATCAGCAGTTTGTGAAGGTCTTGCAGATTAGGCAGGCCGTTCAGCATGAAAATGCGCTCGATCAGCAGATCGGCGTGCTTCATCTCACCGATGGATTCGTCATATTCATGCTTGCCGAGCTTGTCGAGCCCCCAGTGGCCGTACATGCGCGCGTGCAGGAAATACTGATTGATCGCGGTGAGTTCGTTTTTCAGTTGCGAGTTCAGGTATTCCAGGACCTTTGGGTCGCCTTGCATATTACCTCCCTGTTTCGTGTGCGAAGACCCCGGTGCCGCCGAAGGATTGATTGGTCGGGCAGGTTCTTTGGTGGCGTTGCACCAACACGGAACCGGCCTCACGTCTTATGTTTTCTGCCGTCTATCCCAGCATAGCGCATCGAAACGGCAAGGCAAAAAATGAGAATCGTTATCAACGACTTAGGGTAAAGGTTACGTCAGCGCTGAGAACGCGCCGCCGGCTTGCTGCCGCAAGCCGCATGCCACCTGGGGCGCCGGCTTTAACAACAGCGACAGCAGTTGAGATTCGCGCACTGCGGAACTGACGCGCCGGCATCTTTCTACTTCGTGCCAACGAGCCCAAAGAAAAGGCGGCACGACACTAGATAGCGTGCTTGGCTCCATTCGACAAATGACTAGTATGGTTTGGTGACCAATCGCCTCCGACGCCGTGGCGCACAACATGGATTGCGACTTACCTGTTGCTTAGGCGGCGGATGAAACGATGCCTGGCTGACGAAGGAGCGACAAAATGAACGCGAGTCTTCAGGCGATGCGACCGCGCTCTCCAGACACGGTCGTGATTGCTCGCACGAAAGAACTCGAAGACAGTCGCGTCAAGGCGGTGAACATCGACGGAATAGATTTGATCGTACTCAGGCACGCCAACGCCATTTCGATTTTTCAGGGCCGCTGTCCGCATGAAGGCACCCTCCTTTCCGAAGGAACGATAAAAGACGGCCTTTTAACTTGCCGGGCGCACGATTGGCAGTTCAATTGCTCGTCAGGCTGCAAACAAGGACTGGGTGTATCGGATCTGAAGAGATTCGACGCGATCATCGAAGACGGCGACGTGAAAGTCGATCGCAACGAAGTGCAGGCATGGAATGCAAAGCGCTCTGCCCCGGACCATAAGACGCCGCACCGCGCCTCTCCCGTCAGATCGCTTTCCCAGCTTCCAGGCCCAAAGCGAATTCCGTTTCGGGGCACTACATTGCAGCTACAACCCGAGAGGCTGCATCTCGTACTCGAACAGTGGTCCAGGGAATTCGGCCCTGTGTACACGTTCAGGTTGATCGGCCGCCCCTTCGTCGCGATCGCCGATCCGATTCTCATCCATCAGGTCTTGCGCGATCGACCCGGCGCTTATCGCCGCTGGAACACGATCGAAACGGTCGCGCGGGAACTGGGTATCAACGGCGTCTTCTCCACGGAAGGCGACGCCTGGCGAAGGCAGCGCCAACTCGTCGCAAAAGCACTGGATCCGCTGCATCTGCGGGCTCTCTTCCCGTCGCTGTGCGAGATGACAAGGCGATTGCTGCAGCGATGGGAGAGCGCGACTCTCGCTCAGCAAGCCATCGATATTCAGAACGACTTGATGCGTTATACGCTGGACGTCACGACGAATCTTGCCCTTGGATATGACATGGGCACCATCGACGGCCAAGGCCAGGGCGACGTGATCCAGCGGCATCTCGAAGTCATGTTCCCGGCGATCAACCGGCGAATCAATGCGCCCTTCCCCGTTTGGCGTGACACGAGGCGACCCGCCGACAAAGCGCTGGATCGCGCCTTGATCGCCGTTCAGGCGCTCACGAAGGAACTCATCGCCGCCAACCGTGCGCGGCTCGCGCAACGCTCGGCAGCGAACGCGATTCCCGCGAACCTGCTCGAGGCACTGCTCATGGCGCAACAGGAGGGGGAGGCGCCGCTGACAGACGACGAAGTGCTGTCCAACGTGTTCACCATCCTGTTAGCCGGGCAGGACACAACGGCGAGCACCATCGCCTGGGTTGCGTATTTCATGGCCTCTCACCCAGAGGTTCAGCGCAAAATGCAGGAAGAAGTCGACGCGGTTATCGCGCCTGCGGCCATGCTCGAAGATTTCGACGCGGGCGACGCCCTCCCCTATCTGAACGCCGTAATCAACGAAGCCATGCGGCTCAAATCCGTTACGCCAGTTCTCGCAGTCGAGCCGAATTACGACGTCCAGGTCGGCGACATCGCGATTCCAAAGGGGGCAATACTGTCGTTATTGACGCGCGAGGCAGGACTGCAGCAAGGCGGCAACTCGGCGGTCGACGTATTCGATCCGGACCGCTGGCTCACTGGCGCGAGCGCCGCCAGTCATCATCGAGCGGGCTTCATGCCGTTCGGCTCAGGACCGCGCCTGTGCCCGGGACGCAGCCTCGCTTTGATGGAAGTGAGATCCGCAGTGGCCATGCTGTGCCGCAACTTCGACCTGTTGCAGGTCAAAGACGCGCCCGAGGTAGAGGAAGTGTTCGCGTTTTCGATGGTACCGCGGAACCTGCGCGTCGAACTGCGCCGACGCGGCTAGTCGATCCATCGACACAAGACGGGCTCCCTTCTGTGCGCGCCAATCGTGCCGACGCGAAGCTGAACGGCGCGCTCACGAAAGCGCGTCGAGCAACGCATACCATGCCACTCCCGCGCTGATATAAAACCGCTGCAACGCATGCAACGGTATCGGTTCGATCGAAGTCGGCGGAAACGGCAAGCCTCTCGTCGTCCCGGCGATAAATGCGGCCAGATGCTTTCCCAACGTAGTCGCCATTGCGATGCCACGTCCGTTGTAGCCGAGCGCGATCGTCACGCCTTCCGCCGGCACATGCACGTGCGGCAAGAAGTTGCGCGTAATGGCGATGCGGCCCGCCCAGCGGAATTCGTACTCGGTGCCCTTCAGCTGTGGAAACATCAACTGCGCGGCACGCTCGAGATGCGCCCAATCCCCTGCGTTGCGAGGTTCGCGAAATGGTCCTCGACCGCCCATCAGCAAGCGTCCATCCGCGTCCTTGCGAAAGTACAGCAGCAGGCGCCGCGAATCGGAAGCCACTTCGCCACCCGGCAGAATCGTTGCGCCGACGTCGCCCCGCAGCGGCTTCGTCGCGACAATGAAGCTGTTTGCCGCGATTACCGATTGCGCAAGACGTGGCCAAAGCCCGTCGGTATAGCCGTTGGTGGCGAGCAGCACCTGTTTCGCCTCGATGACCGGACCATGCGCCGTGCGAATCCGCCATCCGTTCACGCCGCGCTCGACACTCGCGGCTCGGGTTCCGCCGTGAATCGCCGCGCCCGCCGCTTGCGCCGCGCGCGCAAGGCCGCGCGCGTAGCTCAGCGGTTGCACGCTGCCCGCGCGCCGATCGACCCAGCCGCCGACGAACGCATCCGTGCCGAGCCGTTCCGATACTTGCGCGCGGTCGAGCAGTTCGACCGGCGCGCCGCGCGATTCCCATTGCCGCGCCCGCGCGTGCAGCGTGCCCAGCAGCTTGTGCGAATGGGTCGGCTGAATCCAGCCCGCGCGTGTGGCATTGCAGCGAATACCGTGGCGCGCGATCAGATCGAAGACCGTATCCGCGGCGCCGCCCGCCATTTGCACGAGCGCGTCGCCGTCGCGCGGACCGTAGCGCCGGATGAGCTCATTGGGATCGTATTTCAGGCCGGGAATGACCTGGCCGCCATTGCGGCCGGATGCTCCCCAACCGGGTTCGTTGGCGTCGATCACGCAGACGCGCACGCCCTGCTCCGCCAGATGCAACGCCGTCGACAAACCGGTATAGCCGGCGCCGACGATCGCCACATCGACCGTAATCGAATCGTCGAGCGGAGGCGTCTCGATTGCGGGTTCCGCCGTCGCTGCCCAGAGAGACGGGGGCAACGGTTTTGCAACTTCAACCTGACTCATGATGGTATTCAAATCCGATGGGCTTCGGTCGGCGCCGGCATCTTGCCGAGAAACTCGCGCGTGCGCGCATGGCGCGGATGGTCGAACAACTCCCGCGCGCTGCCTTCTTCATGGATCGCACCGTCATGAAGAAAACACACACGGTCGGCCACTTCGCGCGCAAAGGCCATTTCGTGCGTGACGACGATCATCGTCATGCCGTCGTCGGCAAGCTGGCGCATCACCCCGAGCACTTCGCCGACCAGTTCCGGATCGAGCGCCGAGGTGGGTTCGTCGAAGAGAATCGCTTTCGGCTCCATAGCCAGCGCGCGTGCAATCGCCACACGCTGCTGCTGACCGCCCGACATTTCCGCGGGATAAGCATTCATCCGATGCGCGAGGCCGACCTTGTCGAGCAGATGCCGCGCCCGCTCGCGTGCCTGAGCGCGCACTTCTTTCTTGACGAACACCGGCCCCTCGGCCACGTTTTCCAGCGCCGTGCGATGGGGAAACAGATTGAAGCGCTGGAACACCATGCCGACCTGCGCACGCAGTTCGTGAATCTGCTTCGATTTCGCATCGACGGCGCAACCTTCGACAGTAATCGCGCCGGCGTCATGCCGCTCCAGTCCGTTGATGCAGCGTAACAGCGTGGATTTGCCCGAGCCCGACGGACCGATCAGACACACGACCTGGCCGCGTTCGACACTCAGACTGACGCCCTTCAGAACGTGCTGATCGTGAAAGCGCTTGTGAATCGAGTCGACCTTGATCATCGTTTTCCCTTCAGTCCGAGGCGGCGTTCGAGCCGCCGCAGTCCATAGACGAGCGGCAGGCTGAGTCCGAGATAAAGCAGCGCGACCAGCGTGAATACCGTCATGTTCTGAAACGTCGACGATGCAATGAGCTGCCCTGCACGCGTCATTTCGGCGACCGTGATCGTCGAGGCGAGCGACGAATCCTTGAGCATCATCACGAGCGTATTGCCGTATGGCGGCAGTGCGATCCTGAACGCCTGGGGAAGCACCACGCGCCGCATGATCATCGCGCCGCGCATGCCGATGGACTGCGCCGCTTCGATCTGCCCGTGATCGATCGCCTGAATGCCCGCGCGGAAGTTCTCCGCCTGATACACCGAGTACGCGATACCGAGCCCGATGAAGCCGGCCTGGAAGGCCGACAACTGCACGCCGAGATCGGGCAGCACGAAGTAGATATAAAAGAGCTGAACGATGATCGGCAGTCCGCGAATCACGTTGATAAACGTGGCGGCCGCGTTCGACACGATGCGGTTGTCGGACACGCGCATCAGCGCGAGCACCAGACCGAGCACGGTGCTCAGAATGAACGAGCAGAAGGTGATCTCGATCGTGACGACCGCGCCTTTCAGCAGGATCGGCAGGAATTCGACGGCGTTCTGGAAGAACATGGCGGGCAGTCCTTATTCTGAAGACGGCGTCATTCCACCTGCCACTTCTTGACGATCTGCGTCAGCGTGCCGTCAGCCTTGATCTTCTTGATGCCGGCGTTCAACTGCTCCAGCGTGGCCGTGTCGCCCTTGCGCACGACGAAACACAATTGACCTTTTACCGACGGCTGATATCCGCTGACGAGGCGCAGTTGCGGATTCGGATTGTGCTGAAGCTGATACGCAATGATCGGATGGTCACCGAAGCCCGCCTTGATGCGGCCCAACGCGACGTCGCGCATGATGTCGGCGACCGAATCGTAGGTGCGCACTTCCTTGAAGATGCCCTTCTTGTTCAAGGCGTCGACGAAAGCGGTGCCGACCTGCGCGCCGACGATCTCGCCCTTGAGATCGTCCATTGACGTGTACTGGCCTTTGTCGTCGGCGCGTACGATCAGGCCTTCGCCATACGAATAGACCGTGTCGGAGAAATCGACCACCTGCTCGCGCGCCGGCGTCTTCAGCATGGCCGCCGAAATGATGTCGATCTTTTTGGTGGTCAGCGACGGAATCAGCGACGAAAACGTGGTCTGCTCGATCTTCACATCGAAGCCTGCCGCCTTGCCGGTCGCGGTGATCGCATCGACGAGCAGCCCCTGGATCGAATTGCTCTTCACGTCGAGAAAGGTAAAGGGCACCCCGGTGGCCGTCGAGCCGACCTCGTAGGTGGTGGCGGCCGCCGACCAGGCCGGCGCACCGGCGAGCAGCAATCCTGTTGCAAAGACACTAGCGAAGCGTTTGGCAAACTGGAACATGAGTCTCTCCACGGGGTTGGTGAGGGCCGATGGAAATATCGGCAGCCATCGGTTAGAGCATGATATTCGAATCAAAAATATCGACAATCGTAAATTGCGTATCGATATTCGATATGCTAGTCTCGATCACGCACCTAAACAATTGGGTAATTCCATGACACGCAAGACGCCCGACGCGCAGCGGCAAGCGCCTCCGGAGCCGGATGAGACGCCGGACGCACTGTTCAATCAGTCGCTGGAGAAGGGAATCGCGGTGCTGCGCGCGTTCAGTGCGCAGCGCAGGTCGATGACGCTGCCGGAAGTCGCGGAGGCGACGTCCATCACCAAGAGTTCTGCGCAGCGCATGATCTACACGCTGGAGAAGCTCGGCTATGTGAGAAAGCATCCGCGTACGAAGCGGTATCAGCTCGCGCCGCGCGTGATGCAAATCGGTTTCAACTATCTTGCGGCCGACACGCTGATCGACGTCGCCAACCCGTTTCTCTCCGAGCTCACCAACGTCACTGGGGAGACGACCAATCTGACCGAGCCGGACGGTGTCGACATGGTCTACGTCGCGCGCTTCGTCTGCATGAAGTTCGTGCCGATTCATATGCCGATCGGCAGCCGTATTCCGATGTACTGCACGGCGTCGGGGCGGGCGTATCTCGCCGCGCTGCCGGAAGACGAGTCACGCGCGCTGCTGGTGGCCAGCGATCGTGTAACGCACACGCAGTACACCGTCACGGATCTCGAGGAGATCGGGACGCGTCTCGCGCTTGGGCGGCGCAACGGCTACGCGTCGAACCGCGAGGAGTTGTTCATCGGCGATATGACGATTGCGGCGGCCGTGCTCGACGGAGAGCGCCGGCCTGTCGGTGCGGTTCATGTCGTCGCGCCGACGAGCCGCTGGACGCTCGCGGAAGCAGAAGCGCGGCTGGCGCCGGCGGTGATCGATAGCGCGCGTGGT
This sequence comes from Paraburkholderia sp. RL17-347-BIC-D, assembly GCF_046027915.1. Lineage (NCBI taxonomy): Bacteria > Pseudomonadati > Pseudomonadota > Betaproteobacteria > Burkholderiales > Burkholderiaceae > Paraburkholderia > Paraburkholderia sp. RL17-347-BIC-D. The sequence goes on along the minus strand of NZ_JARESS010000024.1, from coordinate 115,592 downwards.
ATCAGCAGTTCGATCAGGACGCTGGTCTGAAATGGCGTTTCGTGCGGGCTCGTAGGACCGCGCAACAGACTGCTTACCGTCGTGTGACGGTCTTCGTCTCCGGGCTCGAAGTAGAAGAAGACGGAAACTCCATCCCGCCTTCGGCCTCGCTCCAGCGCGCGACCCATTCGGGCAGCGCCGGCGATGGTTGCGTCACGCCGGACAGTTGCAGTAACTCGGCAGTCGTGACGACACCGCCGCTTCGCTTCAGGAAGCGCGCTCGCACGACGGCCAACGCGACTTGCGCATCGTCGCGCATGAACCCTTGCTCGATGAAGATGTGCTTGTCATCCCAGCCGATCACACGGGTCCGGACGTCATAACGGTTACCGAGTTCGAGCGAGCGGTGAAAACGCATCGTTTCCAGCGTGACGACCGGATACCAGCGTTGAGCCTTCAATTGGCGCCACAAGCCGCTGCGCATCATCAGATCGACTCGCGCCAGATCGAGGATCGTGAAATAACGGCCGTTGTTCATGTGGAGCAAGACGTCGAGGTCATTCAACCAGACGCGAAAAGGCGTGACGCACGTATCGAGCACATGCAGCCGGCTGCGGCGCCGGCTGGTGAGTATCAGAAGCAACAAACGAAGTAGCAGACTCATGCGGAAACCTGGTGGTAGCGACGCGCCGGACGCGGCAGCGAAACGTGCATGGTAGTCGCGTGGAGATGATCCGGGATTGAGGTGACGGGCAAATCCGTAGAGCGCTTGCTCGAAAACGAGTGACGTAGTCGATATTGGCAGGACTATGCCGTTGAGGTTTGAATATTATTATGGATTCTTAAGCGCTTTTTTTCGAGGCGCATACATGTCCGGAAAAACGTGCGGAGAATCACGCCGCCGTTTGCTTCGCATTCGTTCTTTCACTGTCCGCCGCTGTCGAAAACAGTACGCGATCTTCGAGAATTGATAGGCGCTCGAGGTATTGATCGGGTTGTGTAGCCCGCCTTGCCGCCGAAGTTGGGTTGCCTTGAGCACGCGCCCAGCGCGGAGAGCGTCGGCGAATAGTTGAGCGGACTGACCAAATAGCCACCCGTTGTCGGCGACAGATTGAGGCGGACGATCCAGTAACCAGATGGTAATCAACGCCGGAATAGAAAAAGGCCTTACAAGCAATGCTTGCAAGGCCTTGATTTCTTTGGTCGGGGCGAGAGGATTTGAACCTCCGACCACCTGCACCCCATGCAGGTACGCTACCAGGCTGCGCTACGCCCCGAACAGCACAAAATTATAACAGACACTTCATTCGATTAGAACCGCCTTCTGCTAACAAAGGCAACTAGTGCCCCAGCAAATCGATCACGTTCAGCAATTCCTTGCGCAACTGCTCGACGTCCACCGTGACAGCGGCTGTGGTTGCCGCCGGCATTGTTGCGCCCTCGCCTTCCTCGACCATATCGCCCGGCGCACCGTGCGCCCCGCCGCCATGTGAATCGAGCCGGTTGCGCGCGCCGTTGATCGTGAAGCCCTGCTCATACAATAGTTCACGAATCCGCCTGATCAACAGCACCTCATGATGCTGGTAATACCGGCGATTGCCACGTCGCTTGACCGGCCTCAACTGCGTGAACTCCTGTTCCCAGTAGCGCAAGACATGCGGTTTCACGCCGCATAGTTCGCTGACCTCACCAATCGTGAAGTAGCGCTTCGCCGGAATCGGAGGCAAGACGACTTTTTCGATCGTCGCTGTCATCGTCAGTTAGCCGTCGTGGTGGGTTGCGCAGGAACGCGCCAGTCGATCAGCGCGTGAAGCTTGCTTCAGCGCCGTTCTCGACCAGCGCCTTCAGCTTTTGACTCGCATGGAACGTCACAACGCGGCGCGCGGCGATCGGAATCGCCTCGCCCGTCTTTGGGTTTCTACCGGGACGCTGGGGTTTGTCGCGCAACTGGAAGTTGCCGAACCCCGACAGCTTCACGCTGTCGCCACTCTCCAGCGCGTCGCGGATCACCTCGAAAAACGCTTCGACCATGTCTTTCGCTTCCCGCTTGTTGAGCCCGACATTGTCGAACAGCAACTCAGCAAGTTCCGCCTTGGTAAGCGTCGGCGTTTCAGTGGAAACGACGGCGGGTGATGTCGGAATTTCGCGAATCATGGCGCTGCGTTGCGCCGTAAGAAGGGCTTCGAAATCACTCGAGTTCATTTCATTCATATCTATCAAATGGCGCGCCAAGCAGAAAACAATGGATGCGGAAACAGCCGTGCAATTGTTAAATGCGGGTTATCCGCGCAACCGTGCGCCATATACTCGAGCCAGACGTTCCACCAGAGTTTGAATGGCCAGATCGACCGTTTCATCCTGAAGGGTTCCGCCAGTATCTTGCAAGGTCACACGGAACGCAAGGCTTTTCTCGTGAGCGGCCAGACCACCGGAAGTGTTTGATTTTGGACGGAATTCGTCGAAAAGCGCAACCTTCTGAACAGTCTTGCAGGCGGGTTCGGACTGGGCCTTCTGAAGCTCGTCCAGCAGTGCCTGAACCTCGATTTTCTGATCGACGACCACGGCAATATCACGACGCACCGGCTGGAATTTAGACACTTCCGACGGAGTGGGCAATACGCGCTGCATTAATGCTTCCGCTTCGATTTCAAACAGAATCGGCGCATGCGGTAAATCATATTTTTGCATCCAGCGCGGATGCAATTCGCCAATCCAGCCGACTGCGCGGCCATTCAGTTCGATACGCGCGCTGCGTCCCGGATGCAGCGCCGGATGTTCCGCTTTCACGAAGCGCGCGACCGCCGGTGCCAGCACGGCTTCCAGATCGCCCTTCACGTCGAAGTAGTCGACCGTGCGCGTCGCCGCGCCCCACTGCTCTTCGAGCGCGGGACCGTACGCGAGGCCGCCGATCATCTTCGGCTGCGCGAATCCTTCGACCGTCAGTTCACCGGCCTTGATCGACGGATCGTGCAGGAACACGCGGCCGGCTTCGAACACGCGTACGCGATCCGCCGCGCGGCGGTTCAGATTCGTACGCAGCACGTGGATCAGGCTGCCGAACAGCGTGGTGCGCATCACCGACAGCTGGCTTGCAATCGGATTCAGCAGACGTACCGGCTTGTCGTTGCCGGCGAAGTCCTGTTCCCACTCGGCATCGACGAAACTGAAGTTCACCGTTTCCGCGAAGTCGCGCGCCGCGAGCGCGTGACGGATCACGTGGATCGAACGCTGCGTTTCGTTGGTCGCTCGCATCTCGCTGGTCGCGACCGGCGGACGTGCGGGAATTTTCTCGAAGCCGTAAATACGCGCGACTTCTTCGATCAGGTCTTCTTCGATTTCGATATCGAAGCGATACGACGGCGGTATCACCGAGAACGTATCTTCATCACGCTCGAACGACAGGCCGAGGCGCGTGAAAATCTGCGCGATTTCCTCCGCGTCGATCTTGATGCCGATGATGCGATTCGCGCGCGAGACACGCATCTTCACGGGCTCGCGCTTCGGCACGTTGACGACCTGATCGTCGACCGGGCCGGCTTCGCCGCCGCAGATGTCGAGGATCAGTTGCGTGATGCGTTCGATATGATCGACGGTGGTCGCGTAGTCGACGCCGCGCTCGAAGCGATGGCCCGCGTCGGTCGAGAAGTTGTATTTGCGCGAGCGGCCGCGAATGCTGTCGGGCCACCAGAACGCGGCTTCGAGATAGATGTTGGTGGTGTCGAGCGTGACCGCCGTGCTGTCGCCGCCCATGATGCCCGCGAGGCTTTCGATGTGCTGCTCGTCGGCGATCACGCCAACGGTTTCATCGAGCTCGACCGTGTTGCCGTTCAGCAGCTTGAGCGTTTCGCCCTTGCGGCCCCAGCGCACGTCCATGCCGCCATGGATCTTGTCGAGATCGAACACGTGCGACGGACGACCCAATTCGAGCATCACATAGTTCGAGATATCGACGAGCGCGGAGATGCTGCGCTGACCCGAACGCTCCAGACGCTCGACCATCCAGTGCGGCGACTTGGCGCGTGCATCCACGCCGCGAATCACACGGCCCGAGAAACGGCCGCACAGATCGGGCGCCGAGATTTTGACGGGCAGCGTCTCGTTGAGCTTCACTTCGACCGGCTTGATCTCGAGCGGGCGCAGCGGCGCGCCGGTGATCGCCGAAGTCTCGCGCGCCACGCCGAACACCGACAGACAGTCCGCCTTGTTCGGCGTCAGCTTGATCTCGAAAACGGTGTCGTCGAGATTGAGCGTTTCGCGGATGTCCTGGCCGATCGGTGTATCGTCCGGCAGGATCATCAGGCCGCTATGATCTTCGGAGAGCTTCAGTTCACGTGCCGAGCACAGCATGCCCTGGCTTTCCACGCCGCGCAGCTTGGAGAGCTTGATCGCGAACGGCGTACCGCCTTCTTCGGCCGGCGGCAGTTGCGCGCCAACCAGCGCGACCGGCACCTTGATGCCGGGCGCCACGTTCGGCGCACCGCACACGATGTTCAGCGTCGCGCCCGTGCCGGCGTCGACCTGACACACGTTGAGCTTGTCCGCGTCCGGGTGCTTGACGACTTCCAGCACCTGGCCGACGACGATCTTCGAAGTCGGCGGCGCGGCCGGCCGCAGGTCTTCGACTTCGAGACCCGCCATCGTCAACGCGTGCGACAGTTCATCGGTCGTCAGTTGCGGATCGACAAAAGTTCTCAGCCAGGATTCCGGGAATTGCATGGTTCTGTGTACGTTCTGATCAGGTTAGGTCCACGTCCGGCAGTGCCTGGCGTGACTCGGTGTTCGTGAGAATCGCCGGTCACTGCCGGGGACGCTGTGGCGGCATGCACTGCGTGCCTTGCCGCGCTCAATGCTTGACGCGTTCGTACGCGCCGGTTCAGGCGAATTGACGCAGGAACCGCAGGTCGTTTTCGAAGAACAGACGCAGGTCTTGCACGCCGTAACGCAACATGGTGAGTCGCTCGAGGCCGCTGCCGAAAGCAAAACCGATGTAACGCTCCGGGTCGAGGCCCATGTTGCGGATCACCGTGGGGTGAACCTGGCCCGAGCCCGAAATTTCGAGCCACTTGCCGGCGTTCTTGCCCGTTTCGAACAACATGTCGATCTCGGCCGACGGTTCGGTGAACGGAAAATACGACGGACGGAAGCGCACGAGAATGTCGTCGCGCTCGAAGAATTTCTTGAGGAAGTCGGTGTAGACGCCCTTCAGATCCGCGAAGCTGATGTTCTCGTCGATCCACAGGCCTTCGACCTGGTTGAACATCGGCGAATGCGTCGCGTCGCTGTCCACACGGTAGGTGCGGCCCGGCACGATCACCTTGATAGGCGGCGTATTGGTGCGCGCGTAGCGAACCTGCATCGGGCTGGTATGCGTGCGCAGCAGCAGTTGGCGGCCGTCGGCATCTTTGCCGTCGACGTAGAAGGTGTCCTGCATGGAACGCGCCGGATGATTTTCCGGGCTGTTCAGCGAGGTGAAGTTGTACCAGTCGGTTTCGATTTCGGGGCCGTCGGCCACGTCGAATCCGATCGTGCGGAAAATCTGTTCGACGCGCTCCCACGTGCGCATCACCGGGTGCAGACTGCCTGCGCCGGTGCCGCGGCCCGGCAGCGTGACGTCGATGGCTTCAGCGGCGAGGCGCTGATTCAGCAGCGCGTCAGCGAGCGCCTGACGGCGGGCCGTCAATGCGGCTTCCACTTGTTGCTTGACGAGGTTGATCCGTGCGCCTTCGGTCTTGCGCGTTTCGGAATCGAGTTTGCCAAGGCCCTTCAATAGCTCGGTCAGCGCACCCGATTTGCCGAGAAAGCGTGCTTTCTCGTTCTCGAGGGTGGTGACGTCGGAGGCTTCTGCGAAGGCTTTTTGCGCGTCGGCGACAATCTGGTCCAGATCCATTGATCCCATCATTTCAACGTCAGTGTTCAATCGAAGCAAAACTGGTTCTACCAACAAAAACGGGGCTCGGTGAGGAGCCCCGTTTTTGCTGCAACGTCACCGAGACTACCGGATCTTCGCTGCAACGAACCACGCAGTGTTAATTGCCAAAAGCGCAATCAGGCTGCAACGGCGGCTTTCACCTGCTGAACGATCGCAGCAAAAGCAGCCTTGTCGAACACAGCCATGTCGGCCAGCACCTTGCGGTCGAGTTCGATCGAAGCCTTCTTCAGGCCGTTGATGAACACGCTGTACGTCATGTCGTGCTGACGCACCGCCGCGTTGATACGCGTGATCCACAATGCACGGAACACACGCTTCTTGTTGCGGCGATCGCGGTAGGCGTATTGGCCTGCGCGCATGACCGCCTGCTTGGCGATGCGATAGACGTTATTGCGACGGCCGCGGTAACCCTTGGCCAGCTTGATGATCTTCTTGTGACGGGCCCGTGCGGTAACCCCACGTTTTACTCGAGGCATGTTTCGCTCCTATGAGTTTCGGTTAAGGGTTAAGCGAACGGCAGCATTGCGCGCACGGAGTTCATATCTGCTTCATGAACTGCCGTCGAACCGCGCAAATGGCGTTTGTTCTTGGTGGTCTTCTTGGTAAGAATGTGGCGCTTGAAGGCTTGACCGCGCTTGACGGTACCGCCCGGACGCACCACGAAGCGCTTTGCAGCACTCTTCTTGGTCTTCATCTTCGGCATGACAACTCCATTATTTGATGGATATGGGTGTGCGGTCGGCCAGTTGGCCATTACCCGCCCTTCGAAACCCACTCCACTTGGTATGCAGACCGCCTGAACCGCCGGCAGCCGCTTTTCGGGAAACGACGCGCATTGTACACACGTCGTTCCGAAACCTGCTGACACCGCACCGGACACCCGGCGCCGCATCATTTCAATCTTTCACAACCGGAGCGCGCACCACATGGCGCGCCACCGCTCCAGCCAGTTACTTCTTTTTCTTCGGAGCGAGCACCATGATCATCTGGCGCCCTTCCATTTTCGGCATCTGCTCGACCTGACCGACTTCGTCGAGATCCGTGCGCAGGCGCTCGAGCATGCGCATACCGATTTCCTGGTGAGCCATTTCGCGGCCGCGGAAACGCAACGTGATTTTCGTCTTGTCGCCGTCGTCGAGGAAGCGGATGAGGTTGCGCAGCTTGACGTTGTAGTCGCCGTCGTCCGTGCCCGGGCGGAATTTGACTTCCTTGACCTGAACGATCTTCTGCTTCAGCTTGGCCTCGTGTTGCTTCTTCGCTTCCGAGTACTTGAACTTGCCGTAGTCCATCAAGCGGCAAACCGGCGGAACCGCTTGCGGAGCGATTTCGACCAGATCCACGTCTTGCTGTTCCGACATGCGGAACGCATCAGCGAGTTTCACGATGCCGAGTGGTTCGTTCTCGACGCCGACCAGACGCACCTCGGGTGCCGTAATTTCACCGTTGATGCGGTGCGCAGACTTATCAGTAGCGATGTTACGTTTCCTCTAAAAAATTAAAAAACGAGCCGGGCTGCAAGTGGCTCAATTGAACGACTGCACGTCCTGGCGCAGACGCTCAATGAAAGTGTCGGGAGGCATTACACCCAGATCGACACCACCACGGGCACGCACGGCTACCGTTTGGGCTTCACGCTCTTTGTCGCCGACCACAAGCAGGTACGGCACCTTTTCCAGCGTGTGCTCGCGTATTTTATAGCTAATCTTCTCGTTGCGCAAATCGGCCTCTACTCTAACCCCTTGTTTTTGCAACGATTGGGCTAAAGATTTCGCATATTCGGCCTGACTTTCCGCGATATTCATCACGACGACCTGCATCGGCGCGAGCCATGCGGGCATTGCACCGGCGTGGTGCTCGATCAGAATGCCGAGGAATCGCTCCATTGATCCGACGATTGCCCGATGCAGCATGATCGGGCGGCGGCGGCTGTTGTCTTCGGCGACGTATTCGGCGCCCAGACGCTCCGGCAGCACCATATCAAGCTGCAACGTGCCGCATTGCCACGAGCGGCCAAGCGCGTCCTTGATGTGGTATTCGACCTTCGGGCCATAGAACGCCCCCTCGCCCGCCAACTCTTCCCACGTCACGCCGCAGGCCGTCAGCGCCTCGCGCAGACCCTGCTCCGCGCGATCCCACGTCTCGTCCGTACCGGCGCGCGCGTCCGGGCGCAGCGACAGCTTGATCTCGACATTGTCGAAGCCGAAGTCCTTGTAGACGCTCATCGCCAGCGTATTGAACGCGATCGATTCGCTGATGAACTGGTCTTCGGTACAGAAAATGTGCGCGTCGTCCTGCACGAAACCGCGCACGCGCATCAGCCCATGCAACGCACCCGACGATTCATTGCGGTGGCACGAGCCGAATTCAGCGTAGCGCAGCGGCAGATCGCGATACGAGCGCAGACCGTGGTTGAACACCTGCACGTGACCCGGGCAGTTCATCGGCTTGATCGCGTAGTCGCGCTTTTCCGATTCCGTCGTGAACATGTTTTCACGATAGTTCTGCCAGTGGCCCGACGCTTCCCAGAGCGAACGGTCCATGATCATCGGCGTCTTGATTTCGAGGTAGCCCGCGTCGTTCACGCGACGGCGCATGTATTGCTCGACCTGCTGCCACAGCGTCCAGCCGCGCGGATGCCAGAACACCATGCCCGGCGACTCGTCCTGCATGTGGAACAGATCGAGTTGCTTACCGAGCTTGCGGTGGTCGCGCTTCTCCGCCTCTTCGAGCATGTGCAGATACGCTTCCTGGTCTTCCTTCTTCGTCCAGGCCGTACCGTAGATGCGCTGCAATTGTTCGTTCTTCGAATCGCCGCGCCAGTACGCGCCCGCGACCTTCATCAGCTTGAAGACTTTCAGCTTGCCGGTGGACGGCACGTGCGGGCCGCGGCACAGATCCGTGAAGCCGCCGTGCGAGTACAGCTTGATTTCGTCGGTGGCGGGAATCGATTCGATGATCTCGGCCTTGTACTTTTCGCCGATGCTCTTGAAGTAGTCCACCGCTTCGTCGCGCGACACCACGCGGCGCGAAACCGGCTCGTCTTTCCTCGCGAGTTCCTGCATGCGCTTTTCGATCTTCTCGAGATCTTCCGGCGTGAAGGGACGGTTATACGCGAAGTCGTAGTAAAAGCCGTTGTCGATGACCGGGCCGATCGTGACCTGCGCTTCCGGATACAGATCCTTCACCGCGTACGCGAGCAAGTGAGCCGTGGAGTGGCGGATGATATCGAGGCCGTCTGCATCTTTCTCGGTGACGATGGCGAGCGCCACGTCGCGGTCGATCAGCGCGGACGTATCGACCAGCTCACCATCGATCTTGCCGCCGAGCGCGGCTTTCGCGAGGCCGGGGCCGATCGAGGCGGCCACTTCGGCGACCGTCACCGGATGCTCGTACTGTCGAACAGAACCGTCAGGCAGACGTATCGAAACCATTGCGTTCTCCGTGGTGCCGACCGGCGGCGGCACATACAACCATCAAATAAGCCAAAAAAAATGCGGCCCCACTTTCGAGGGGCCGCATTCACATTTCCTGCAAACTACATTGGCGAAAGTGGTCCTCGACTAGCGTCGCTCCGAAGTGGTTTCGGTCAACGTTCGCGGTGTCATAACCGTATTCGCCTTTTGCGCCAAAGGCGCTTGCTGCAGCTTGCGAAACCCCGGTAAAACCGGAATTTCTCTTTCGTTGGTAGGCTCGATTGGACTCGAACCAACGACCCCCACCATGTCAAGGTGGTGCTCTAACCAGCTGAGCTACGAGCCTGAAGAAACGAGATTATATGGAGCCCCACACTGCTTGGCAAGTACTTTTATGCACCGACTTTAAATTTCTACTCACGTCCAGCGGATACGTCGACGGGCCATGCGCGCGTCGCACACGCATCAACTCTTGCGTGAAGCGCGCACCACCCCTGTGACCTCGCCGAGCAACGTGCACGCGCGCTGAATCTGCGCCGCACTCGACACCTCGACGGTAAATTGCATGAACGCAGCGTTACGGCGCGTCTGCGTCTTCACGCCGATCACATTCATCTTTTCGCGCGCGAACACTTCGGAAATATCGCGCAGCAAACCCTGCCGATCCGTTGCGTCGATCGAAAGATCGACGGGATAAACCGACTGGCCGCGGCCGCTCATCACCTCCGCCGACCAAGCCGTTTGCAACACGCGCTCCGGCGCCCGGTCGGCCATGCGCAGGAACGTCGGGCAATCGCTGCGGTGAATCGACATGCCTTTACCGCGCGTGACAAAGCCGCAGATATCGTCGGGCGGCGCAGGCCGGCAACAGCGCGCGAGTTGCGTGAGCAACGCATCGACACCGACCACCAGCACACCCGTGGACGCGCCGCGCGCCACGCTCGCGCCGCTGCTACGCTTCTCGAATTGCTCCGGCGCTTCGACCACGGGTTCCGGCGGCGGCGCATCGTGCAGCGCCTGCTCGACGAGCCGCAAACTGAATTCTTCCTTGCCCACTACCGAGAAAAGATCGTCGGTAGTCTTGAAGCCGAGCTTGGCCGCAAGCTGATCGAGATTGACCGAGGTCTTGCCTTCGCGCTGCAAGGTCTTTTCGACCATCGCGCGGCCGCTCGCGATATGTTCCTGCACTTCGACCGCGTTGAACCACGCGCGCACCTTCTGCCGCGCGCGCGGACTTTGCAGATAGCCGAGTTGCGGGTTGAGCCAGTCGCGCGACGGCCCACCCTCCTTCACCGCGACGATCTCGACTGTCTGACCGTTTTGCAAAGGCGTGTTGAGCGGCACCATCGCGCCATCGACGCGCGCGCCACGGCAACGATGTCCCAACTCGCTGTGCAAGTGATAAGCAAAATCCACGGGCGTCGCGCCATGCGGCAACGGAATCACCCGTGCCTGCGGCGTCAACACATAGATGTGGTCGTCGTCGAGTGTGGCCTGGCGCAGTTGCTCCCACGGCTGCGCCGCGCGCTTCTCGCCATGCTCACCCTCGGAGACTTCGTCTTTCCACGCGAGCAGTTGACGCAGCCACGCGATTTTCTCGTCGTACTTCTCGTTGGCGGCGAACTGGCCGCCGTAACCACGCGTGCCGGCTTCCTTGTAGCGCCAATGCGCAGCCACGCCGTATTCGGCGAACTGATGCATTTCCTGCGTACGGATCTGCACTTCGAACGCGCGGCCGTCGTCGCCGATCACCACCGTGTGCAGCGACTTGTAGCCATTCGGCTTCGGCCGCGAGATGTAATCGTCGAACTCTTTCGGCACCGGCTGCCACAGGTTGTGCACGATGCCAAGCACCGTGTAGCAATCCTTGATGTCCGGCACGATCACCCGAAATGCACGCACGTCATAGAGCTCGGCGAAGTCCAGCTCCTTGCCGCGCATCTTGCGCCAGATGCTGTAGATGTGTTTCGGCCGGCCGCTCACTTCAGCGCGAATATGCGCCGCGGCCAATTCCTTTTGCAAGCGTTCGATAGCCTGCGCGACATAGCTCTCGCGCTCGACGCGTTTCTCGTCGAGCAGCTTGGCAATGCGCTTATAAGTAACCGGCTCTTCGAAGCGCAGCGCGAGATCCTCGAGCTCCCACTTCAACTGCCAGATGCCCAGACGGTTGGCGAGCGGCGCATAGATATCGAGCGTCTCGCGCGCCACGTCCGGTGAAGGCGTGATTTTCGCCGCCGCGTAGTAACGCAGCGATTGCAGGCGCGACGCAAGCCGGATCAGCACCACCCGAATATCCTGAGCGAAGGCGAGCAGCATCTTGCGCAACGCCTCGACCTGCGCGCGGCGCGCAGCTTGCGCATCGCGGCCGGCTTCGGGCATGGCGTTCTGCGCGGCACGCAAGCTCACGGTGCCGAGACGCAACAACTTGCGCACGTCGCCGACCAGTTGCGCGACTTCTTCGCCGAAGTTGTCGGCGATCACGCGCTCCGGGTCTTGCAGATGCGGCGTCAACGCAAACAACGCCGCCGCCAGTACCGCTGGCGGATCGACGTTGAGCGTGCGCATGATCGACGCCGTACCCGCCGCGTGATCCGCCAGCATTTCGCCCGACGACAGCCGCACCTCGCCCGCATGTTCGCGCACGAACGCCATCGCTTCATCGAAAGAAGGAAGTGGGTTCGGCGTGCTCGTAACAGTTTCGGTATTCATGGTGCGACGGCCCACCGGGCCAGACGATTCAACGGAATTTCAACAACACGTGCCCGCTTAGCTGCGCTGTGCAGCGACCACGCAGATTTCGACCAGGCACTTCGGATTGGCGAGCTTCGCTTCGACGGTAGCGCGCGGCGGCGTGGCGCCTTGCGCGACCCACTCGTCCCACACGGCGTTCATGCCGGCGAAATGCACCATGTCCGCGATGTAGATCTGCACCGACAGCAAATGCGACTTGTCGCTGTTCACTTCGCCCAGCAGACGGTCGATGTGGCCGAGCACTTCGCGCGTCTGACCCGTGATGTCCTGATCCGCGTCTTCGGCGATCTGGCCCGCGAGGTACACGGTGCCGTTGTGCACGGCGATTTCCGAGAGGCGCTTGCCGACGTGGTGACGAATGACTGCCATGACGAATCCTGAGTTGGTTTGAAAATTGATCGGAGATGCGTTCCGCATCGGGCCCCGTCAAGGACGCGGCGCGGAACTGCATATTATGACGCGTCGGCGGCCGGTCCGATAAAGAACTGCCTGGCGATGTCGATCTGATCGGCCGACAAAAACGCCGGCGCATGCCCAACGCCTGGGATTTCCGCACTCGACACGGCGCGCCCGGTCTCGACCATCTTCGCGACGGTTTCACGCGAGAGCAGATCGGATAGCTCGCCGCGCACCACCAGCACCGGCCCCTGGAACGACGCCAGCGAATGCCACAGCGCGGCCTCGCCGAGTTTGGACGCTTCCTCGGTGGCCGCGGTAAAGGGCTGCGCGATACGCGGGTCGTAACGGAACAGCCACTTGCCGCCCTGCTCGTGCAGAAGCGGCGTGTTGATCTCGCGCCACTCGTCCGGCGTGAGCGGGCCGAAAGTCTGTGCGAGCAAGGCCGCGTAGTCGATGCCTTGCTGCAGTGTTTCAAACTGCACCGGCTTGCCGAGATAGTCGCCGATGCGCTGCACCGCAGCCGGCTCCAGATGCGGACCGACATCGTTCAACAACATCTTGCGGATCGGCGTTTCCGGCAGACCGGCGAGCCCAAGCCCAATCAGGCCGCCCATCGACGTGCCGAACCAGTCGACTGTTTCGACATTCAGCCGCGCAATCAGCGTGACCATGTCGGCGACGTATTGCGGCACCATGTACAAGTTGGGGTTGGCCAGCCACGATGACAAGCCCCGCCCCGCGACATCCGGACACACCACGCGGTAAGTGCCGGCAAATTCCTCCGCGACGCGGTCGAAATCGCGCCCTGAGCGAGTCAAGCCGTGCACGCACAGCAGCACGCGCGGATTGGCCGGGTCGCCCCACTCGGTGTAGGCGATGCGGTGCAAGCCACCGGCGCTCGCGCACTGCACGTAGCGTTGACGCGGCGCGAGCCGCCCGGCGGTGGAAGCCGACGTGATTTCGGTCATCTGGGTTCCTTGCAAAAGCGCTGCGGATTTGGCTTGGGCACAGCAGGGATCGATATGCGTCCAATCTTCAAACGATTGTAAACCGCTTTGCCGCGCGGCAAGAGTCGGCCGAAAGGCATAGGACGCATCTGAACGAAGTGCTCCGCAGAAAACAAAACGGGCGAGACTCACGCCTCGCCCGCCTCGGAACCGCCTTGCGGCCGCCTTCCGCTCACACCAGCCGATCGGCCACACACCGGCCTCAACCAGCCTCAAACCGCTTCAGACGGCCTCATTGCACGCCATTTAACTCACTGCGCTCACATCGAGCGGCGCGCCCGTCTTCGCCTTGATTTCGTCGACGCTCACGCCCGGCGCCAATTCGGTCACCTTCAGCCCGTCGTCCGTGACGTCGATCACGCCGAGATCCGTAATGATCTGATCGACCACGCCCACGCCCGTAAGCGGCAGCGTGCATTCTTCGAGGATCTTGTGCTGGTCGCCCTTCGCGACGTGCTCCATCAGCACGACCACGCGCTTGACGCCCGCGACCAGATCCATCGCGCCGCCCATGCCCTTGATCATCTTGCCCGGGATCATCCAGTTGGCCAGATCGCCCTTCTTGCTGATCTGCATCGCGCCGAGAATCGCCAGATTGATGTGGCCGCCGCGAATCATCGCGAACGAATCCGCCGACGAAAAAATCGACGAGCCCGGCAGCGTGGTCACCGTCTGCTTGCCGGCGTTGATGAGGTCGGCGTCCACTTCCTCTTCGGTCGGCGACGGGCCGATGCCGAGCAAGCCGTTTTCCGACTGGAGCCACACTTCGACGCCCGGCGGCACGTGATTGGCCACCAGCGTCGGCAGGCCGATGCCGAGGTTCACATAAAAGCCGTCCTGCAATTCCTTCGCCGCGCGCGCGGCCATTTCGTCACGAGTCCATGCCATGATCAGTCTCCTTTCGCGCGGACGACGCGTTGTTCGATGCGTTTTTCCGGATGCGCATTCAACACGATGCGCTGCACGAAGATGCCAGGCGTATGGATCGCGTCCGGATCGAGTTCGCCCACTTCGACAATTTCCTCGACCTCGGCCACGGTGATCTTGCCGGCCATCGCGCACATCGGATTGAAGTTGCGCGCGGTGCGGCGATAGATCAGGTTGCCCGATTTGTCGGCCTTCCACGCCTTCACCAACGCGACGTCGGCCGTCAGCGAGTGTTCGAGCACGTAGTGGTTTTCGCCGAACTGGCGGGTTTCCTTACCTTCGGCAATCAGCGTGCCGTAGCCGGTATTGGTGAAGAACGCCGGAATGCCCGAACCGCCCGCGCGCAGCTTCTCGGCGAGCGTGCCTTGCGGCGTGAATTCGAGTTCGAGTTCGCCGGCCAGATACTGGCGCTCGAACTCCTTGTTCTCGCCGACATACGACGAGATCATCTTCTTGACCTGGCGTGTTTCGAGCAGCAGACCAAGGCCGAAGCCGTCGACGCCGGCATTGTTGCTGATGCAGGTGATGCCCTGCACCTTCGAATCGCGCAGTGCGCCGATCAGCGCCTCCGGAATGCCGCACAGCCCGAAGCCGCCGACGGCAAACGTCTGCCCGTCCTTGACGATGTCTTTCAGCGCCTCGGCGGCGCCTGGATAGACCTTGTTCATCAGTATGTCCCTTCCTTTATGGAAACCCGAATTCGGATCGTTGCGGCTGGTACGACGTTGCGCGGGCCTGAGCCCGACACGTCATTCTAGTCATCCCCGGCGGGCTGTGCGCCCAGGTTTCCCTGCGCATCGTGCAAATGCCCGCCGCGGACAGCTTCGCCGCGTTGTCATGTGCTCGAAAGAGTACGCTGGGCGCGCCATGCGGCACAATACGCAAAAATACATAAGTACTTGCCGCCAGCCCATGCCCGCACTGGATTACCAAACCGCGTTCCACCTCGCTCCGATCGGACTCGTGCTGTCGCGCGAACGGATTATCGAAGACTGTAATGACGAGCTCGCGTCGATTTTCGGCTGCACGCGCGAATCGCTGCTCGGCCAGTCGTTCCAGGTGCTGTATCCGTCGACGGACGAATTCGAGCGGATCGGCGCGCGGATTCCGCCGATCATGACGGCGCAAGGCAGCTACGCGGACGACCGCATCATGAAGCGGGCCAACGGGGAATTGTTCTGGTGCCACGTGACGGGCCGCGCGCAGGAACGCGCCGACCCGCACGCCGCGGGCGTCTGGACCTTCGAGGACTTGAGCGCGACGCGCCGCGTGGCGGTCGAACTGACGCCGCGCGAACGCGAAATCGCCGCGCAACTGGTGACGGGGAAAACCAGCAAGCAGATTGGCCGCGTGCTGGATATCAGCCCGCGTACGGTCGATGTCTACCGGGCGCGGCTGATGCGCAAATACGATACGGGGAACGCGACGGAGCTATTGCAGCGCCTGCTCGGGCATTGAAGCCGCCGCCAGGCAAGCACGCGGGACTCGCCTATCTATCGCCGCTCAGGCCGCCTTGACCAGCGCGGCACGCTCGATGGTTTCGCGCAGCATGTCCGGCACGGGGACCGACTTGCCGGCCGCGTAATCGATCCATACGCAGCGCGCGGCGCCGCGCGCATAGACGGTGTTGGGATCGTCGGCGCGCACCAGCTCGAAACCCGTGTCGAAGCTGCTGCGGCCGGGCGTGGCCACCGTCATCCGGCCGATCACGTCGCCGGGATAATGCAGTTGCTTGAGAAACTCCATCGACGCATTGACGATCACCGGCCCTTGGCCGTCGGCGTTGCTGCCGGCCAGCCCCAGCTGTTCGAACCAGGAAATCCGCACCTGCTCCATGTAGCGGAAATAGACCGTGTTGTTCACATGGCCGAAGGCGTCCATGTCGCCCCAGCGGATCGGCATCGACATCTCGAAAACTGCGTGAAAATCGCTCATCGTACTTCTTTATCGGATTGAAACCAGGTTGAAGCCGGCGCGTGACCCGGCGTAGAGACAAACATCAACATAGCGCGCGCCTTCAGGCGCAGGAAAGGCCGGAGCGCGTAAAACAGTTTCTTCGAACGGACGCTAATCCGGCGGGCACGACCTAAAACCGCGAGCGCCGGCTGCGCCGTCTTGCGCTCAGGAGAGCCCGAATCCGTCGTCGGCGGCAATCACCGAGCCGTTGATGAACTGCGATTCGTCGGCGGCCAGCAGCAGCAGGAGTCCGTCCAGATCCTCCGGTTTGCCGACGCGGTGACGCGGCAGCATCGACACGAGCTTCTGCCCTTGCTCCGTCGACCAGTGATGGTGGTTGATCTCCGTGTCGATATAGCCCGGGCAGATCGCGTTCACGTTGATGCCGTGTTTGCCCCACTCCAGCGCCATGGCTTTCGTCATATGCACGACAGCCGCCTTGCTGATCGAATACAGGCCGATCTGCGGCAGCACGCGCAAGCCGGCCATCGACGCGATATTGATGATCCGGTACGACGGTTTCTGCGCGTTGTTGCCGCGCATGATCATGCGTTTGGCGACTTCCTGGGCGACGAAGAACGCGCCGCGCGTGTTGGTATCGAACACGTATTCGAAGTCGGCGGGGGTGACCTCCGAGAGCTTCTGCGTGGTCGACACGCCCGAATTGTTCACAAGGATGTCGATCGTGCCGGCCTCGGTTTCCGCATGGGCGACGGCCGACTTGATGCTCTGGTAGTCGGTCACGTCGAGCGAAACGACGTGCGCCGCGCCGCCGGACGCCTCGATCTCGGCGCGCAATTCCTTCAGACGCTCGGTCCGCCGGCTCGCCAGTACGACCTTGGCGCCCGCCTGCGACAACACTTGAGCAAAGCGCTTTCCCAACCCGCTCGAGGCGCCGGTGATCAGCGCAACCTTGCCTTCCAGATTGATCGAACGGCCCATTGTCGTTCCTTGTTCGGTTGTTGTTACAGATGCGATTGACGGGTGCGGTAAGACCGTCACTACGGGTCATACCGTATCATAGAAATAGAACGATCGTGCTAATCTGTGCTCATCTGGTTGCAGTGCGGGTGTGCATCGCCCACAATACGAACCCGAAAAAAGCATTCTAACGGTAAGAGGAGCATCAATGACCCCCGCAAGTCTCATTGAGCAATACGGTCCACGCGAGTCGATGGAATACGACGTCGTGATCGTCGGCGGCGGCCCGGCTGGCCTGTCCGCGGCGATCCGCCTGAAGCAGTTGGCGGCGGAAAAAGGCGTCGAGCTTGGCGTGTGCGTACTGGAAAAAGGCTCGGAGATCGGGGCGCATATCCTGTCGGGCGCGGTGATGGATCCGCGCGCGATCAACGAACTGATTCCGGACTGGAAGGAAAAAGGCGCGCCGCTGACGGTGGACGTGACCGAAGACAAATTCCTGTTCCTCACCGAAACCGGTTCGAAGAGCGTGCCGACCTGGGCGCTGCCGGACAATTTCAAGAATCACGGCAATTATGTGATCAGTCTCGCGAATGTCACGCGCTGGCTCGGTCAGCAGGCTGAGACGCTGGGTGTCGAGATTTTCCCGGGCTTTCCGGCTGCTGAAATCCTCTACAACGATGACGGCTCGGTTAAAGGTGTCGCGACCGGCAATCTCGGTATCGGCAAGGACGGCGAGCCGACCGAGAACTTCCAGCTCGGCATGGAACTGCACGCGAAATACACGCTGTTCTGCGAAGGCGCGCGTGGGCACCTCGGCCGCCAGCTGAACGACAAATTCAAGCTGCGCGAAGGCGCCGATCCGCAGGTCTACGGGATCGGCATCAAGGAACTGTGGGAAATCGATCCGGCGAAGCACAAGCCGGGTCTGGTGATGCACACCGCCGGCTGGCCGCTGGAGAACGACACCTACGGCGGCTCGTTCCTCTATCACATGGATAACAACCAGGTG
Source organism: Paraburkholderia sp. RL17-347-BIC-D (assembly GCF_046027915.1). Taxonomy (NCBI): domain Bacteria; kingdom Pseudomonadati; phylum Pseudomonadota; class Betaproteobacteria; order Burkholderiales; family Burkholderiaceae; genus Paraburkholderia; species Paraburkholderia sp. RL17-347-BIC-D. The sequence continues at coordinate 97,301 of NZ_JARESS010000024.1, read as the reverse complement.
GTGGTGGGTTTCGTGGTGGGCCTCGGCTACACGAATCCGTACCTGTCGCCGTTCGAGGAATTCCAGCGCTACAAGACGCATCCGGCGATCCGCGCGGTGCTCGAAGGTGGCAAGCGTGTGTCATATGGCGCGCGGGCGATTACCGCCGGCGGCCTGATGTCGTTGCCGAAGCTGGTGTTCCCCGGTGGCGCGCTGGTCGGCGACGATGCGGGCTTCCTTAACGCATCGCGGATCAAGGGTTCGCATGCGGCGATCAAGACCGGCATGCTGGCCGCTGAAGCGGCGTTCGACGCCGTGCAGGCTGGGCGTCAGAACGATGAACTGACGGCGTATCCGGAGAGCTTCAAGACCTCGTGGCTGCACACCGAACTGCATCGCGCGCGCAACTTCAAGCAGTGGATGAGCAAGGGCCTGTACCTCGGCACGCTGATGGTCGGCATCGAGCAGAAGCTGCTGGGCGGCAATGTGCCGTGGACGCTGCATCACCAGCATTCGGATCACGAAATGCTGAAGCCCGCATCGCAGTGCAAGCCGATCACGTATCCGAAGCCGGATGGCAAGCTCACGTTCGACCGGTTGTCCTCGGTGTTCATCTCGAACACGAATCACGAGGAAAACCAGCCGGCTCACCTGACGCTGAAAGATCCGTCGGTGCCGGTGAATGTGAACTGGCAGACCTATGCCGGTCCGGAATCGCGTTATTGCCCGGCAGCGGTGTACGAGTTCGTGAAAAACGACGACGGCAGCGAGCGCCTCGTGATCAACGCGCAGAACTGCGTGCACTGCAAGACCTGCGATATCAAGGACCCGACGCAGAACATCGTGTGGGTCACGCCTGAAGGTGGCGGCGGTCCGAACTATCCGAACATGTGATCGATGCTTCACTTGCCTTCGCAGCGCCTGCTTCTGAATGCTCGCGCTGTGAAGGCAAAAAACTCAGCGCCGCCCCACCGCTTCAATCCGCTCGCGCACCTTCGCCACAACGGGCGCCCAGTCGCCGACGCGCGGCTGTCGAACCAGTTCAACCGAGTCGTACCACGCCGTCTCCGGCGAGCCATCGCCCCAAAACCAGGCGGACACGTGATCGATCATCAAGCAGGTCGGCACGCCGAGCGCTCCCGCCAGGTGCGCGGGCCCGCTGTCGATCGTAACCACCATATCCAGATTCGTCTGCAACGCCGCGACATCGTCGAAGCCGGACTGAAAATGATGCGTCAGATCCACGACGCCGAGACCCTTGGCGCGCCACTGCGCAACCGTCTCCCCGCGCCCCGGCGACAACGCAAAATAGCTCACGCCAGGCACGTTCAACAGCGGTTCGATTTGCTCGACAGGCACCGAACGCCGCATGTCGCGAACATGGTCCGGATTGCCGTTCCACACCAGCCCGACCTTGCGATTGCCTTGCCTGCCGGCCGTGTGCGCTTCGACTCGTTCGCGCCATGTCTGCTCACGCGCTGGATCAGCGCTTAAGTACGGCGCGCCCCATCCCGTTGCGCCGAAAATCCCGAGCCGCAGCGGCAGGCTCATCAGCCCGCAGTGAAAATCCGGCTGTGTCTCCAGGCTCGTTTCGAGAGGCAAATCGGCGGGCAGCATCCGTTCGAATAAATGCCGCAAGGGTCCGTCATGGCCGAAAATCACCCGGCCGCCCTCGCGCCGCGCCCGCTCGGCCAGCAGCGGCAGAAAGCGCACCGCCCAGAGGCAATCGCCATTGCCTTGCTCGCCGTAGACCACCAACGTTTTGCCCGCAAGCGATTCGCCCTGCCAATGCGCGCTGATCGCCGCGAGCGCCTGCTGCGCGTTATTCAGTTCGCCTGCGGCAAACGCGATGCGCGACTCGTAATGCGCCCAGCCTTCGACAAAGCGTCCGCTGCGAATCTCGAGTTCCGACAGATCGAACAATGCATGGGCATTATCCGGCGAGAGCGTCAGGACTTGCCGCAGCAACGCCTCGGCCTCGCCGAACCGCGCCTGCTCCTTGATGCACAACGCCAGCTTGTGAAGCGCCACCGGATTGCCGGGAACGACACGCACCGCTTCACGCAACAGCGCCTCGGCCGTGGCGAAGTCGTCGCGTTGCTGAACGGCCGCCGCGCGCCAGATCAGCGCGTTGGCGTCTTCGGCATCGCGCGAGAGCAGCAGGCTGGTGGCCGAGTCGACCAGCGGCCAGTCGCGTAGCACGAAGGCCGTTTGCGCAATCGTATGCAGCAGCGTGGGTTCGCAGGAAGGATCGAGTTGATAGGCGCGCACCAGTGCAGCAAGTGCCTCGCGCTGGTTCGCCTTGTCACGGCCGGCGTGTTGCAACAGCGCCTGACCGAACGCCAGGCAATCGCCGGCGGCGGCATCGGGCGCGGCGGCACGCGCACGCAGGCCCGCGAGGTGGCTCGCTGACGGCCCGAAATTGAGATCGGTCATAGAGACGGCACTGCTCACGCAGAACAGGTACAGAGACGCCTGAAACAGGCCCGTTAAGGCGCGCTCGCCGCGATCTTCGGCGTGCTGACGGCGACGTCGCCGCATTGCGCGCGATGGCGCAGCGCATGGTCGATCAGCACCAGCGCGAGCATGGATTCGGCGATCGGCGTGGCGCGAATGCCGACGCACGGGTCATGCCGTCCGAACGTTTCGACGATGACCGGTTGCCCCGCCTTGTCGATCGAGCGGCGCGGCGTGCGAATGCTCGAAGTCGGTTTGATCGCGATCGACACCGTCACGTCCTGTCCGGTCGAAATACCGCCGAGCACACCGCCCGCGTGATTGCCGACGAAGCCCTCCGGCGTCAATTCGTCGCCATGCACCGAACCGCGTTGCGCGACGCTGGCGAAGCCCGCGCCAATCTCGACGCCCTTCACCGCGTTGATGCCCATCATGGCGTGCGCAATGTCCGCGTCGAGACGGTCGAACAGCGGCTCGCCGAGGCCGACCGGCACGCCGGACGCCACAACGTTGATGCGCGCGCCGATCGAGTCGCCTTCCTTGCGCAGCGCGTCCATATACGCTTCGAGTTGCGGCACGATCTCCGCGTTGGGCGCAAAAAACGGGTTCTCGCGCACGTGCACCCAGTCGACGAACGGCACGTCGATCTCGCCGAGCGCGGCCATATAACCGCGAATCTCGGTGCCGAACTTCTCGCGCAGCCACTTCTTGGCGACCGCGCCCGCGGCCACCGTCGGCGCCGTAAGACGTGCCGATGAACGGCCGCCGCCACGGTAGTCGCGGATGCCGTATTTCTGCCAGTAGGTGTAGTCGGCATGGCCCGGGCGGAACGTGTCGGCGATATTGCCGTAGTCTTTGCTGCGCTGGTCCGTGTTGCGGATCATGAGCGCGATCGGCGCGCCGGTGGTCTGGCCTTCGAACACGCCCGACAGGATCTCGACCTTGTCTTCTTCCTGGCGCTGCGTGACGTGGCGCGACGTGCCGGGCTTGCGGCGGTCGAGTTCGAACTGGATGTCGGCTTCGCTGAGCGCCATGCCCGGCGGGCAGCCGTCGATCACGCAGCCGATAGCGGGGCCGTGCGATTCGCCGAAGGTCGTGACAGTGAAAAGCGTACCGAGCGTGTTGCCGGACATGGGCGTCGTCCAAAGAAATGCGGGGAAAGCAGTATTATGCCAGCCTCGTGGCGGCTGGACCGCGCCGCGCGGTCGTTTTGGCCCATCGGCCAGGGTGTGCATGTGCGGCCGCTTCCTGACGGATCACCCGGCTTGTCAGGACGTACGCTGTGTCGGGTAGGAATAGTCACCCAAGACGCTTGCGTCGCCTGTCGTCGGATCAGGCACGCAGCTGGCGGGTGCGCAAAACATCGCAAGGCGGGGAACTTCCGCGCCGATATTGCGCACCGCCTGCCCTGGCCCGCGCGGTCATGCCGCCACCTTTCGCAAGCTCTCTCTGCCCGTGCGGTCACGTTTTCGTTTCCCGTGCTGCCGCTACCGAGCTTCAGCGCCCTTGCCGCGCTACTTCCGCGCCCCGCGCAACTCGGTGACGATGTCCTGCAGCTTTTCAGGTGTCGCCAACGCCGGCTCGATCGGCTCGCCTACCGCCAGCGTGAGACGGCTCATGACGCCCTTATGGATCGGCCGCGGCCAGCGCGCGTCGTTGGCGCGCGAAAACACGCTGCCCCACAGGCCGCGCAGCGCCATCGGAATGACCGGCGCCGGCGTGCGCCGGATGATCTCGGTCACGCCGTGACGGAACGGATTCATGTCGCCGGTTCGGGTGAGCTTGCCTTCCGGAAAGATGCAAACCAGTTCGCCTTCGGCAAGCGCCTGCGCGCAGCGCTCATAGGCGCGCGTCAGCATCTGCGCATCCTGATGCGCCGGCGCGATCGGAATCGCCTTCGCGTGACGGAACACCCAGCCGGCGAACGGCGTCTTGAAGATCTCGTGGTCCATCACGAAACGGATCGGCCGCGGGCTCTCGGCCATGATGACGATCGCGTCCACGAAACTCACGTGGTTGCACACGAGCACGGCCGCGCCCTCTTCCGGAATCCGCTCGGCATGCACGAGGCGAATCCGGTAGAACGTGTGCACCAGCACCCAGGCGATGAAGCGCAGCAGAAATTCCGGCACGAGCGAGTAGATGTAGGTCGCCACGACGATATTGAGCAGCGCGGTGACGAGGAAAATCGCCGGAATGCTGAAGCCCGCCGAGGTCAGGGCGACGGCCATCAGCGACGAAACGATCATGAACAGCGAGTTCAGAATATTGTTCGCCGCGATGATGCGCGCACGGTGGCTCGGCTGGCTGCGGCTCTGGATCAGCGCATACAACGGCACGCTGTAGAGGCCGCCGAACATGGCGAGCAGGAACAGATCGGCCAGCACGCGCCAGTGGGCCGGCCGCACGATGAACTCGCCGACGCTCAGCAGATGCCCCGGCAGCGGCAGCGCGTGGCTCGCGAAAAACAGATCGATCGCGAACACGCTCATGCCGATCGAGCCGAGCGGCACGAGGCCGATTTCGATGCGCCGCTTCGAGAGCTTTTCGCACATCAGCGAGCCAAGGCCGATGCCGATCGAGAAGGTGCCGAGCAGGACGGTCACGACGTCCGGATCGGCGGACAGCACATTTTTCGCGAAGCTGAAAAACGACGACAGGAAGATCGCGCCGACGAACCACAGCCAGGAAATGCCGAGCAGACTCAGAAACACGGTGCGGTTTTCGTGTGCCAGCTTGAGGTTGCGCCACGTTTCGCTGACCGGATTCCAGTTGATGCGCAGATCGGCTTGCGGCGCCGGCGTGAGCGGCACGAAGCTCGACACCGCGCGCCCTACAACCGCGATCGCGACGCACGCGCAGGCGAGCACCACTGCGCCGTGTTCGACGAAACCGGCGCCCACGCCGCCGACGATCGTGCCGATCAGGATCGCCACGAAGGTGCCCATTTCGACCATGCCGTTACCGCCGACCAGTTCCGCCTTCGACAGATGCTGCGGCAGGTACGAGTATTTGACCGGTCCGAACACGGTGGAATGGACGCCCATGAGAAACGTGCACAGGTACAAAAGCGGCGCGCTATGCAGCCAGAAACCCGCGCCGCCGATCAGCATCACCACGATTTCGAAGCTCTTGACGAAGCGCGTGAGCATCGCCTTGTCGTACTTGTCGGCGATCTGGCCGGAGGTGGCCGACAGCAGCACAAACGGCAGAATGAAGATGGCCGAGATCAGGAACGCTGCCGTTTTCGGATCGACTCCGGAAAAGCGCGCCGCCTGATACGTGACGAGCGACGTGAAGCCGATCTTGAACACGTTGTCGTTCATCGCGCCGAGGAACTGGGTCCAGAAAAACGGCGCGAAGCGACGCTGGCCGAGCAGCCGGAACTGGGATTCGTGCGCTTCTTGTTGACGGGCGGCGCGGCGGGCGGCAGGTAACGGACGATCGCTCATGAAGTTCCGTGAACAGGCTAGAAGAACGACAAAGAAGTAAGCTCCATGCGCGGTTTCGCGCGCGGGCGGGTCAGCGGGCAGCACCCGGCGCCGGACTGCAAAGCGATCACGCAAGCTCGCACCGGCTTTGACATCAAGCCAGCCCAAGAACTGGATACAAAGCAGGACATGAGGCCAAACCCAGCGCCGGACACAAAAAAAGCGCACGCTTTCGCGCGCGCCTTGACTGCCTCTTCGCGCTCACAGCAACGGCTAGCGCGTCGCAGTGAATCGCCGCGCATTAACGCGCCGGCTGCTGGTCCTGCTGTTCTTCCGGCCAGTCGCGGATATATGCCTTGAGCATGCGGTTTTCGAAACCCTGCTCTTCGACCACCGCCTTGGCGACGTCGTAGAACGAGATCACACCCATCAGCGTGCGGCTTTCCATCACCGGGAGATAACGCACGTGATGTTCGAGCATCATGCGGCGGACTTCGTTGACATCCGTTTCCGGCGTGCAGGTGAGCGGATGGTCGTCCATGACCTTGCGGATCGTGGAGGTGCCGACGCTGCCGCCGTTCTCGCTCAGCGTCAGAATGATTTCGCGAAACGTCAGCATGCCGACGAGGTCGCCGTATTCCATCACCACCAGCGAGCCGATGTCGTGCTCGGCCATGGCATTGACTGCGTCGTGCAGCGTGGTATCCGGCGTGACCGTGAATAGGGTGTTGCCTTTGACTTTGAGGATGTCGCTGACTCGCATGATTTGTCTCCCGTAATGCCCGCTAAGCTGGTAATGCATCGATGTTTTTCGATCCTAGCGGAAAGACCCATAAAAGGAAAGCGGCCCGCCCACCAAGGCGCAGCGGGCGTTCGCAGGTTCGAACCCGTAATTCCGAGCGTACGCGCATCGGGAAAACCGCGCTTGAAGCGCCGCATGCCGGTGATAGGATGGCCGCCACTTTCACCTTTCGCGAGGCCGTCCGTGGCCCCGCCGCCCAGCATGTCCGCGAACCGTTTCGACACGCTTGCGCTGCACGCCGGCGCTGCTCCCGACCCGACAACCGGCGCGCGCGCCACGCCGATTTACCAGACTACCTCGTTTTCGTTCCGCGACTCGGACCACGCCGCGGCGCTCTTCAATATGGAGCGCGCCGGTCACGTCTATTCACGCATCTCGAATCCGACCGTGGCCGTGTTCGAGGAACGCGTCGCCGCGCTGGAAAACGGCGCGGGCGCGATCGGCACGGCGAGCGGCCAGGCGGCCTTGCATCTGGCCATCGCCACGCTAATGGGCGCCGGCTCGCATATCGTTGCCTCCAGCGCGCTGTACGGCGGCTCGCACAATCTGCTGCACTACACCTTGCGGCGCTTCGGTATCGAGACGACCTTCGTCAAGCCCGGCGACCTCGACGCGTGGCGCGCCGCGCTGCGCCCGAACACGCGGCTGCTGTTCGGCGAGACGCTCGGCAATCCGGGCCTCGACGTGCTCGATATCGCCGCCGTGGCGCAGATCGCGCATGAGCATCGCGTGCCTCTGCTAGTCGACTCGACCTTCACCACGCCTTATCTGCTCAAACCGTTCGAACACGGCGCGGACTTCGTCTATCACTCGGCCACCAAATTTCTCGGCGGCCACGGCACGACGATCGGCGGCGTGCTGGTGGACGGCGGCACCTTCGACTTCGAAGCCTCCGGGCGCTTCCCCGAATTCACCGAGCCATACGACGGCTTTCACGGCATGGTATTCAGCGAGGAAAGCACCGTCGCGCCGTTCCTCCTGCGAGCGCGCCGCGAAGGCCTGCGCGACTTCGGCGCATGCCTGCATCCGCAGGCCGCGTGGCAACTGCTGCAAGGCATCGAGACGCTGCCTTTGCGGATGGAACGGCACGTCGCCAATACGCGCCGCGTGGTCGAATTTCTCGCCGGTCACGCGGCGGTCGAATCCGTCGCCTACCCGGAGTTGCCGACGCACCCGGACCACGCGCTCGCGAAACGCTTGCTGCCGCGCGGCGCCGGCGCGGTGTTCAGCTTCAATCTGCGCGGCGACCGCGCCGCCGGACGCAGCTTCATCGAAGCGCTCGCGCTGTTCTCGCATCTCGCGAACGTGGGCGACGCGCGCTCGCTGGTGATTCATCCCGCATCGACCACGCACTTTCGCATGGATGCCGCCGCGCTCGCCGCGGCCGGCATTGCTGAAGGCACGATCCGCCTCTCGATCGGCCTCGAAGATCCCGAAGATCTGATCGACGACCTCAAGCGCGCGCTGAAGGCCGCGCAGAAAGCGAGCGGTTCGGGCGCGCCGCGCGGTGGCGCACCCGGTGTATCCGGTGCATCCGGCACGGCGGCCCAACCTCGCCCGGAGTCCGCATGATCCTCACTGTTCAAGGCAAACCCGCCTACGCCTACACCGGCGGCAAACCGTTCGATGCGAGCCTGCCGACCGCTGTCTTCATCCACGGCGCCGAGCACGATCACAGCGTGTGGGCGCTGCAAACCCGCTACTTCGCGCATCACGGCTTTAGCGTGCTGGCCGTGGATCTGCCCGGCCACTGCCGCAGCGCGGGCCCGGCTCTGACCACGGTGCCCGCCATGGCCGACTGGCTCGCCGCGCTGCTCGACGCCGCCGGCGTGCAACGCGCTTTCGTGGCCGGCCACAGCATGGGCTCGCTGATCGCGCTCGACTTCGCCGGCCGCTATCCGGAGCGGGCAACCCACTTCGCCCTGCTCGCCACGGCGATACCGATGGCCGTCTCCGACGCTTTGCTCGACGCCGCCTTGCACCGTGAGCCCGAAGCGATCGGCATGGTCAACGAGTGGTCGCATTCGACCTTCGCAGCCAAACCCTCCTGCCCCGGCCCCGGCTTCTGGCTGCACGGCATGAACCAGCGCTTGATGGAGCGTGTCTCGGCAAGCGGCGAGCCAAACCTGTTCCACACCGACTTCGCCGCTTGCAACAGCTACGCGGACGGCCTCGCCCGCGCCGCGCAGGTTCGCTGTGCGGCACGCCTGATTGTCGGCCGGCGCGATGCGATGACACCGCCGCGCGCGGCCAAAGCGCTTGCTGGCGCCTTGGCGCAAGCCGGTGTGCCGGTCGACACGGTCACGCTCGAAGCAGGCCACGCGCTCATGACCGAGCAACCGGACGCCACGCTCGACGCCCTCTTCAGCTTCGCTTCCGGTGCGCCTCGCGAGATCCGATAAACGTTGCGAGTCGTCACGATAGCCGCGTGAGGAGCGGCGCGCCATCGGCCAAACGGCCAGGTTGCGCGCGTCGCCCGATAGCCGCACAATGGATCAAGCCTGTCCTGCTTCGAGCGCGTGTGTCTGGCCTGTTGGCGCGCACGTTTAAGCATCGAGAAGCGTCGCAATCGGAGGCCGTGATGGCTCAAACCGCGCACACCGATCACTTCGCGAGTTTCGCGGAGTTCTATCCGTACTACCTGAGCGAGCATCGCAACACGGTCTCGCGGCGGCTGCATTTCGTGGGATCGCTCGGCGTGATCGGCTGTCTCGCCATGGCGCTCGCCACCGGCGACTGGCTATGGTTGCCCGCTGCCGTGATCTGCGGATACGGCTTTGCCTGGGTCGGGCATTTCTTCTTCGAGAAGAACCGGCCGGCTACCTTCCGACATCCGCTGTATAGCCTGATGGGCGACTGGGTGATGTTCAAGGACATCTGCGTCGGGAAGATTTCGTTGTAGCGATGCGGTAGTTTCAGCGCCGACCAGTACGCACTCCGCGCGACTCAAGCCGCCTGATGCGGCATGGAAGGCGTACCGGATTCGCTCTGCTCGGCACGCGCCGCGCGTGCGGCCGCGCGCGCCGCCAGCAACGCGGCGAGTGTGACTTTCAGCTTGTCGTTTTCCAGCGCCGCCAGCAACATCTGCCCATCCACGCGGGTGGACGCCAGTTGGAGCTGATACTCGAGTTCCGCGCGGTCGATCACGAACAGCGCGAACAGGCGCTCCACCGTGATTTGCGCCGGATTCGCCAGCAGGAGGAAATGCGGACGCATGCCATCCTCCTGCAAGCGCGCGATCCACTCGATCTCTTCGAGCTTTTGCAGCAGGTTGATCGTGGTGTCCATATCGCGACGAAGCATCCGCGAAAGCTCGGGCACGGTATAGCCGCGCTTGCCTGCTTCACGCGCTTCCGAGAGCCGTGCGAGCAGTTCGAGCGAGTCAAACAGATTGCTGCCCTCGAAAGTGGGCCGGTGAAACTGGCCGATACGAATGGCCGGCAACGCGGACGCGATCATCGCGCCCGCGAGCGTAATGAACCAGCACAGGTACATCCACACCAGGAACAGCGGCACGGCCGCGAATGCGCCGTACACCGCGGTGTAGGTCGGAATGCGCCGTACGTAGTACCCGAAGCCGCGCTTCGCCAGTTCGAAGGCGATCGCCGCGGTCACGCCGCCGATCACCGCGTCGCGCCACTCCACCCGGCAATTCGGCAGGTAGACGTAGAGAATCGTGAAGGCGAGCGCCGTGAGCGGCAGCGCGGCGCCGGTGAGCGCCCACTCGATGACCGGCGTCATGCGTTGCGCCGCCGTAAAGGTCATGGATTGCGTGAACAGGTACGATGAAATCGACAAACTCACGCCGATCAGAATCGGCCCGAGCGTGATGATCGCCCAATACACCAGAATGCGCTGCGCGATCGGCCGCGCCTTGCGCACGCGCCAGATCACGTTGAAGGCGGATTCGACCGTCATCATCGTCATCACGGCGGTGACGAACAGAAAAATCATACCGATGGTCGTGAGGCCCTTCGCCTTCGAAGCAAACTGGTTCAGATAGTTGAAGATCTGACTGTTGAGCTGCGCGGGCATCAGATGGTCGGCAAGAAAAATCTGCAGCGACATCTGGAACGAAGCAAAGATCGGAAACGCGGTGAACAGCGCGAACGCAACCGTGGCGAGCGGCACGAGCGAGAGCATGGTGGTGAACGTGAGGCTGCCGGCCACCTGCGGAATGCGGTCTTCGCTGCTGCGCTGCGCGGCAAATTGCGCGAGCCGTTTGAGCGTGTCGAGATCGAAACGCACCCTGGACAACAAACCCCACCTCCTTGCTTCGTGTACCGGTGTTTCAGGACCGCGCGCGAGACCTGGCCGAACGGCTATGGGTGGCCTGTAGAGCGGACCCAGCCCCTATAATACCCGTTCACCGATGAGGCCTATGAAAGACATTCTCGTGCTCTATTACAGCCGTCACGGCGCCACGCGCGAGCTCGCGCTGGCGATCGCGCACGGCGTCGACAGCGTCCCCGGCATGCAGGCGCGCGTGCGTACCGTGCCGGCGGTGTCCACCGTCTGCGAAGCGACCCAGCCCGATATTCCCGCCGAGGGCCCGCCCTACGTCGAACTGCGCGACCTCGAGGAATGCGCCGGTCTGGCGCTCGGTTCGCCTACCCGCTTCGGCAACATGGCCGCGTCGCTCAAATACTTTCTCGACGGCACCACGCCGCAGTGGCTTTCCGGCGCGCTCTCCGGCAAACCCGCTTGCGTGTTCACGTCCACCGGCAGTTTGCACGGCGGCCAGGAATCGACGCTGCTTTCCATGATGCTGCCGCTTCTGCATCACGGCATGCTGATCGTCGGCATTCCGTACACGGAGAGCGCGCTGAGCACCACGCAAACCGGTGGCACTCCGTACGGCGCGTCGCATTTCGCGCGCGCGGGCAGCGCCGAACAAGGCATTTCCACGGACGAGAAGACGCTCGCCATCGCGCTCGGTGCACGCGTCGCGCGCACGGCGGCATCCATGAGCGAAAGGCCGTGAGCGAGCCGCACGCCCAACCGGCCGCCGCGTCTGACGCCGATACCGCAGCGCAGGCGCCCGTGACCACAGCCGCCATGCCCGTGCCGCGAAATCGCGCTGCCGCGTTCGGCGCCACCACTGCCCTGGTGGCGCTGATCGCCCTGTCCGTCGCGTGGGAATGGTGGCTCGCGCCGCTGCGTCCCGGCGGTTCGGCGCTCGTGCTCAAGGCTGTGCCGCTGCTGCTCCCGCTACCCGGCGTCTGGCGGCGCCGGCTCTATACGCTGCAATGGGCGTCGATGCTGATCCTGCTGTATTTTGCCGAAGGTATTGTGCGCGGCTGGAGCGACCGCGGGCTGAGCGCCGGTCTCGGCTGGCTGGAAGCCGCACTCTCTGTGGTCTTTTTCGTCTGCACGCTGGCCTACGTCGCGCCGTTCAAACGCGCGGCGAAGCGGGCTGCAAAACAGGCCGCCAACCAGCCCGCAAAGCAGCCCAACACCACCGGCTGACGAAAACGCTGCGCCTCACCTGACATTTCCGCCCGAATACGCTGACCGACCAACATGACCCAGACCGCTTTCCTCACCGCCTGCCGCGACGCCATCGGCGCCGCGCAGGTGCTGACCGATCCGCACGACACCGCCCCGTACCTGACCGACTGGCGCCGCCGCTACACCGGCGCGGCGTGCGCGGTGCTCTGCCCGGCCACGCCTGACGAAGTCGCGGCGCTCGTGAAGCTCGCCGTCGAACATCGCATCGCGCTGGTTCCGCAAGGCGGCAACACCGGACTCGCCGGCGGCGCCACGCCGGACGCAAGCGGCACGCAGGCGGTCATCAGCTTGCGGCGTCTGAACCGGGTGCGCGACATCGATCCGCACAACAATACGATCACGGTCGAAGCCGGCGTCATGCTCGCCGAAGTGCAGAAGCACGCCGACGAGGCCGGCCGCCTCTTCCCCTTGAGCCTCGCCGCCGAAGGCAGCTGCACGATCGGCGGCAATCTCGCCACCAACGCGGGCGGCACCGGCGTGCTCCGCTACGGCAATGCGCGCGAGTTGTGCCTCGGCCTCGAAGTGGTCACGCCGCAAGGCGAACTGTGGGACGGCCTGCGCGGACTGCGCAAGGACAATACCGGCTACGATCTGCGCGACCTGTTCATCGGCGCGGAGGGCACACTCGGCATCATCACCGCCGCCGTGCTCAAGTTGCATCCGCAACCGGCTGCGCGCGTCACGGCGCTCGCCGCGCTCGCTTCGCCGTACGCCGCGCTCGACTTTTTGTCGCTCACGCAGCGCATCGCCGGGCCGCTCCTGACCGGCTTCGAATTGATGTCGGATTTCTGCCTGCGCCTCGTCGGCCGGCATTTCGAGCAGATGCGCTATCCGTTCGCCGAGCCGCACGCGCAAGTCGTGCTGCTCGAACTGTCGGACAGCGAAAGCGAGGAGCATGCGCGCGGACTGTTCGAGTGTCTGATGGAAACAGCGCTCGAAGACGGCCTGGTGCAAGACGCGGTGGTCGCGGAAAATCTCAGCCAGTCGCGCGCGTTCTGGAATCTGCGCGAACACATTCCGCTCGCCCAGGCCGAGGAAGGCCTGAACATCAAGCACGATATCGCGGTGCCGATCTCGCGCATCGGCCACTTCATCGAGGAAACCGACGCGGCGATCGCGCAGGCCGTGCCCGGCGCGCGCATGGTGACGTTCGGCCATCTCGGCGACGGCAATCTGCATTACAACGTGCAGGCGCCCGAGGGCGGCGACGCTAAAACGTTCCTCGAGCAATACCAGAGCCCGATCAACCAGATCGTCTACGACAGCGTGCACCGGCATCGCGGCAGCATCAGCGCGGAACACGGGCTCGGCCAGTTGAAGATCGACGAGGCGATGCACTACAAGCAGGACGTCGAAGTGCAATTGATGCGCGCCGTCAAACGCGCGCTCGATCCGCTGAATCTGATGAATCCGGGCAAGGTGCTACGCTAGAGTCTGATGCTCCGCGCTCCCTTGCGGAGCCACTTCCAGGAGTTGTGGTCGTGAAGATTCGAGTGCTGTCCGATCTGCATCTGGAGAACGACGAGCCCGAGCTGATCCCGCATGCGCAGGCGGATCTGATCGTGCTGGCCGGCGACATCCACAATCACGCGGCCGGACCGCGCTGGGCCGCGCAGACTTTCGACGGCACCGTGCCGGTGGTTTACGTGCCCGGCAACCACGAGTACTACGACGGCGAGTTCAGCGCGCTTGACGCCGCGCTCTACGACGCGGCCGCGCAGGTCGATAACGTGCACGTGCTGAACAACGCCGCGCTGGTCGACCCGCAAGGCCGGTGGCGCGTGCTCGGCACGACCTTGTGGACCGACTTCGCGTTGTACGGGAACGACCCGGACACGCGCGCCGAATCGATCGAGGCGTCGCGCAAGGTCATGCTCGATTTCCGCGGGCTGATCCAGATGAACTGGCCGCACGACACCCACGACGCCACGCGCGATTTCACGCCCGACGACTCCCTCGCGCTGCACCGGCAAGCACGCGCCTGGCTGGAAGGCGAACTCGCCAGGCCGTTCGGCGGCAAGACGATCGTCGTCACGCATCACGCGCCGCATCGGCTGAGTCTCGCCGAGCGTTATGCGGAAGACCTCGTGTCGGCGGGCTTCGTCAATCACTTGCCGGACCTCGTGGGCCCGCCTGTCGCGCTGTGGATTCATGGGCACACGCATACGCCGTTCGACTACAACGTGAATGGCACGCGCGTGGTCTGCAATCCGCGCGGCTATCTCGACCGACGCACCGGCTTGCTGGAAAATCCGCTTTTCGCGTGGGATAAGGTTGTCGAGATCTAGCGGGCACTGAGGTGGGTTGGGTCGGCTTCGGCTTGAGTCGGCTTCGGCGCGGGTCGCTCAGCCGGGTCGGTCGGCTAGGGGCCGATCTGGGTAGCGGGCCGGCACGGCAGGCACTACGCTGTCGAGGTTGTCGAACCGCGGCCATCCAACCGCGGTTGTCGAAACCCAGGCCGGTCGCCTCCGGAGGTCGCTCATGTGTGGTCGAATCAGCCAGTATCGCGATCCGCATCTCTACGCCGAGCACCTCGGCCTCGCCGATCCGCTCATGCTCTTCGACGCCGTCGACCGCCGTCCCGGCTACAACCTCGCGCCCGGCACCCACCCGCTCGCCATCTATCCGGATCAGACGGTACACGCGGTCCACTGGGGCTATTGCCCGGACTGGGCACGCGAACAACATCTGCCGCAGACGATCAACGCGCGCGCGGACGCCGCGCCGAACGGGCGCTACTTCAAGGAACTGTGGAAAACCGGACGGGTAGTGGTGCCGGCGGACGGCTGGTTCGAGTGGCGCATGGAAACCGCGTCCGTGACCACCATCGCGGACAGCAAAGACAGACTAGACGAGCCGCCGATTCGCCAGCCCTACTTCGTGCATCTGAAGAGCGACTCGCCCATGTATCTCGCGGCGCTCTCGAGCGTGCGCGGCACCGAGCCGCAAATGGAAGGCATGGGAATGGTGATTGTGACGGCCATCGCCGACGCGGGCCTCGTCGACGTGCACGACCGCCGTCCGCTGGCATTCACGCCGGACGCGGCGCGGCGCTGGCTGGACCCGAAACTCCCGCTCGACGAACTCGAGCAGTTGACGCGCAGCGCGGGCTTGGCCGCCGGGCGCTTTCGCTGGCATCGGGTGAGCCACGACGTGGACCGCACGCTCAATGACGAGCCGGGTCTGATTGCAGCAGTGAACTGAATTTGAGCGCCAGATGTGCGCCCGGAACGTGCGTCACCCGCTACGCCCCAAGAACGGAAAACAGGCCGCCCGCCAAAGCGGCGCCACGCCAAGCCTCAGCGATCGCGCCGCTGCCCCTGCAAATCCGGGCGCTCGACCTTGACCGGCACCAGTTGCGGCTGCTGTTCGCGCAGGCGGCGGAGCAGATCGCGCGATGCGGCGATCCCGATCAAGCCCAACATGACGGCCACGCCGATCATCAGATGCGTATCCATGAATCCCTCGTCCTTCTGTCGTTGCGATGTGTAGCGATTTGCCGAACGGCGGCGAACTGCGCGCGTCCGGTGCAATACCGCAGCGCATGAACGACACGTTAGCAAATCGACCGCGCGGGAGAAGTAAGGAAATGTTGCGACGCGGCACTTATGTAACAGTGGCCCGTGCCGTCTGGCGGCAGCCCGTTGGCCATCGCCGGAACGCCCGCACGGCGCGGTGTCAGGTTCGCGCGAACTCGCGCAGTTCCTCCTGATCCGCGGCCAGCGTGACAGGTAGTTCCTCACGCAGGAACTCGACCCACGTGCGGATCTTGGCGTCCAGATACTGCCGGGACGGGTACAAGGCGTACAGATTCATTTCCTGCGACGTGTATTCCGGCAGCAGCCACACCAGTTCGCCGCTTCGCAAACCGCTAATTGCCGAGTAGATCGGAATCAGCCCGACGCCCATGCCGCTCGACACCGCCACCGCCATGGCTTCGGCCACGTTCACCTGGAACGTGGTCGCGCCGAGCGCGATGGTTTCCTCGCCGTTTGGGCCGTCGAAGGTCCATTTGTCGGTCGGGAACACCGGCGTGACCATTTGCAGACACGCATGGCGCGAGAGGTCGGCCGGCGTTTGCGGCACGCCGTGCCGCTCCAGATACGCAGGCGACGCGCACGCAATGCTGAACGCGCTGCCCAACCGCTGCGACACCAGCCCCGAATCCGGCAGACCGGTGGCGAGCGTGAGCGACACGTCGAAACCTTCGTCGAGCAGATCGGGCATGCGCTGCGCGAGCGTCAGTTCGATATGCACGTCCGGGTAGCGGTCCTGATAGCGGCCGACGGCCGGCACCACATAGTGCTGGCCAAAGCTCGTCATGGCGTGGACCTTCAGCTTGCCGGACGGGCGGGCGTGGGCGTCGCTCGCCTCGGCCTCCGCCTGATCCACGTACGCGAGGATCTGCTCGCAGCGCTGCAAATAACGCTCGCCGGCCTCGGTCAGCGCGATGCGGCGCGTGGTGCGGTTCAGGAGGCGCGTGCGCAGATGCGCTTCCAGATCAGACACCGCGCGCGACGCGTAGGCCGTGGTCGTGTTCAGATGCTGCGCGGCGCCCGTGAAGCTGCCCGCTTCGACGACGCGGACAAATACGCGCATGTTTTGAAGCGTATCCATAACTTTCCCTTGTGATCGGAAGCGATTGTTACACGATTCGCAAAGGCGATTGTCTCATATCCCGTAAAAATGCCTTGCATCTTTACCGGTTATTCCCCAATCAATCAAAAAATATAATGGCGCACATGCTTCTATGATCATTTTTGGAGGAAATCGTGCAGTCTCCGGTACAGAAAGGGGTCGCCGCAGCCGCGGTTCTTACGATCCTATTAACAATCGCCGGCTGCGCCAGTACCGGAGGCGTCGCGCCGCAAGCAAGCGGAATCGAGCCCGCTTCGCTCGACGCGGGCAACGCGATCCGCGCCGCCAATGCGGACGCCCAATGGCCGGCCGTCGACTGGTGGCGCGCCTATAACGATCCGCAACTGAACCAGTGGATCGAAGAGGCGCAGGCGGGCAATCCGAGCCTCGCGGCTGCCCAGGCGCGCGTGCGCGAAGCCATGTCGATGGCGGGTGTCGCCCGTTCGGCGTTGTCGCCGCAAGTCAACGGCAGCCTGTCGATCCAGCGCCAGAAGTGGGCCGACAACCTCTACTACGGCCCGGGGCCGCTGGCCGGCGAGCAATCGTGGAACAACACCGGCACGCTCGGCCTGTCGTATCACCTCGACATCTGGGGCAAGGACAAGAACGCCGCCGAGCGCGCGCTCGACGCCGCCCACGCGAGCGCGGCGGATGCGCGCGCCGCCCAGCTCGAACTGGAAGGCAACGTGGTGCGAACGTACATCGAGATGTCGATGAACTATGCGCTGCTCGACATCGCCAAAGCCACCTTGCATCAACAGCAGCAGATCGTGGATCTGGCCAACCGGCGTCTGAAAGGCGGCATTGGCACGCAACTCGAAGTGAGCCAGGCCGAAACGCCGCTGCCGGAATACGAACGCCAGATCGACGAAATCGAAGAAAAGATCGCGCTCGGCCGCAATCAGCTGGCCGCGCTGGCCGGCAAGGGTCCAGGCGCGGGCGATTCGATCCGGCGCCCGACGCTTTCGCTGAACGTGCCGGCCGGCCTGCCGAGCGCTTTGCCCGCGGATCTGATCGGCCATCGGCCGGACGTGGTCGCGGCGCGCTGGACCGTCGCGGCGCAAGCGCGCGGCATCGACGTGGCCAAGGCGGACTTCTATCCGGACATCAACCTGCTGGCGTCGATCGGCGGCTATGCGGCGATGGGGCCGCTGTTCCAGTTTCTGAAGAACCCGTCGCATAGCTGGAGCGCGGGGCCGGCGCTGTCGCTGCCGATCCTCGACGGCGGACGGCTGCGTTCGCAACTCGGTGCGGCGTCGGCGGGCTATGACGAAGCCGTCGATGGTTATAACCAGTCGATTGTCGGCGCGCTCAAGGACATTTCCGATCAGGTGATCCGGATCCGCTCGCTCGCCACTCAGGCCGACGACGCCGACCGTTCGGTCGCGGCGGCCCGCAAGAACTACGACCTGTCGCGCGAAGGTTACCGGCGCGGGCTGACCGATTACCTGAACGTGCTGATCGCGCAAAACCAGTTGCTGCGCGCGCAGGAAGGCGTCGCGAAGATTCAGGCCGAGCGGCTGGGCGCGCATGCGTCGCTGGTCACGGCGCTGGGCGGCGGTCTCGACGATCCGGCTAACGGTCCGCAGGCGAATGAGACGCTGCCGGCGCATGGGAAGGGCAAAGCTGCAGCGGCGGGTTCGAACGCTGGAGCCGCGCCCGCGAACGCGACGGCAAAAGCCGAGTCGGCTAGCCGCCCGGAGAAAGCCGCACCGGCCACCGCTGACACAGACCGCGCACGGAATGCCGGGCCGAGCGTCGTAAAACCGTCGCCCGCTGCTGCCAACGGTGCGAACGCTAGCGGAATGAGTGCGGCAGCGGCCACTTCCGTTCCGTCCACCGCTGCCCCGTCGGCCAAGTCGGGAAGCTGACCATGTCCGCCTCTTCTTCCGCCTCGCGCCCGGCGTCGTTCGCCGCGCTATACGCGGCCGCCGCCGACTGGGCGCGCAACGACGGCCTCACCTGGATCTACCTCTTCAAAGCGCTCGCCGCCTGCTTCCTCGCGCTCGGCGTCGCGATGAAGCTCGACCTGCCGCAGCCGCGCACCGCGATGACCACCGTGTTCATCGTGATGCAGCCGCAAAGCGGCATGGTGTTCGCGAAGAGCTTCTACCGGATCTGCGGCACGCTGGTCGGTCTCGTCGTGATGCTCGCGTTGATCGGGCTGTTCGCGCAGCAGCCGGAACTGTTTATCGTCACGACCGCGATCTGGGTCGGCATCTGCACCGCGGGCGCCGCGCGCAACCGCAATTTCCGGTCGTACGGTTTCGTGCTGGCCGGCTACACCGCCGCGCTGATCGGCATCCCCGCTTCGCAACATCCGGACGGCGCGTTTCTGAGCGCGCTCACGCGGGTGGCCGAAGTGGTGGTCGGCATCGTCTGCGCGGGCGCGGTGAGCGGCCTCGTGTTTCCGCAGTTCGCCGGCTTGCAGATGCGTAGCACCGTGCGCGCGCGTTTCTCGGCGTTCGTCGAGTATGTGTCGGCGTCGCTCGCCGGCCGCAACGACCGCGCGCAGATCGAAGCGACCAACGCGCGCTTTGTCGCCGACATCGTCGGTTTCGAAGCGGCCCGCAGCGTGGCTGTGTTCGAAGGCCCCGATTCGCGCATGCGCGGCGGCCGTCTCGCGCGTCTGAACAGCGAGTTCATGACCGCGTCGACGCGCTTTCACGCGTTGCATCAGTTGATGAACCGCTTGCGCAACACGCACACGAGCGGCGCGGCCACTGCGATCGACGCACTCGAGCCGTACTTCAAGGAAATCGCCCCGCTGCTCGCGAAATCCGGCGAACCCGTGCTGAGTGCCGCCGACGCCGCGCACGCCGCCGCGCAACTCGAAGCCTACAAAGCCGAGTTGCCCAAACGCGTGCGCGCGACACGCGCGCAGCTGGAAGCGTACCCCGAGACGCCGCTGCTCGACTTCGACACCGGCGCCGAACTGCTGTACCGCTTCATCGACGATCTGCATGCTTATGCCGCCACGTACGCGTCGCTCGCGGTCGATACGCACGAGCGCGAGCGCTGGATCGAACGTTACGAACCGAAGACGAACGCGCTTGCCGCGGGCGTCGCGGGTGTGCGCGCCGCCATCGTGATGATGGCGCTCGGCGCCTTCTGGATCGCGACCGCGTGGCCGAGCGGTTCGACCTTGACGCTGAATGCCGCGGCCATTTGCGCGCTGGCGTCGTCGTCGCCGAATCCGAAGCGCACCGCGTTCCAGATGGCGGCCGGCACGCTGGTCGCCACGGTGATGGGCATGATCGCGGTGTACGGCGTGTTTCCGCACATCGACGGCTTCCCGCTGCTGTGCGCCGCGCTCACGCCGTTCCTGCTGCTCGGCGTGTTCATGACGACGCGGCCCGCGCTGGCCGGCTACGGCGTCGGCTACTGCATTTTCTTCTGTTTCCTGGCCGGCCCGGACAACGTGATTCACTACGACCCGAGCGCCTTCATGAACGATGCGCTGGCGCTGGTGCTGTCGATCCTGGTGTCGTCGATCGCGTTCGCGGTGTTGCTGCCGCCTTCGACGCCGTGGCTGCGTAACCGCCTGCTGGTGGATCTGCGGCGCCAGGTCGTGCTGGCGAGCCGCGCGGGCATGCGCCGGGTGCGTTCGCGCTTTGAAAGCGGCGCGCGCGATCTGATGTTCCAGATCAACGCGCTCGCGCAGAACGAACCCGAGCTCAAACGCGACACGTTGCGCTGGCTCTTCTCGGTGCTCGAAGTGGGCAACGCGATGATCGACTTGCGCCGCGAAATCGCGGCGCTGCCCGCCGACGCGCGCTACGCGAAGTCGATGCCGTGGCGCGTCGCGTTACGTGCGATGCGCGACGCGCTGGCCGCGCTATTCGAGCGGCCGCGTGAAGACCGCTTCGACCGCGCGCTTGCCGCGACCACCGACGCCATAGCCGCCGTTCAGCAGATGCTCGCCACCTTCACGCCGCCGCGTGAAGAGCGGCATCGACTGCAACGCATTTTGAGTCAACTGCATTTCATTCGTACCGCGCTGCTCGATCCGCAATCGCCGCTTGAACCGCTGATGAGCGGACGTGCCGACGTGTCAGAAGGAGTTCGTCATGCCACGTGATATCGCCGTTTTCGACGCCTACGTGCCGGCCATCGTGCTGCTGTTCATCGCGGGCGCCGCGCTTACCTGGGTGTTGGACCGCGTGATCGCCTATACGGGCGTGTATCGCGTGGTGTGGCATCCGTCCTTGTTCCGGGCCAGCTTGCTCGTGTGTGTGTGCGGCGTGCTGGGTCTCGCCGTTTATCGTTGATCAGAGTCGAAACATGACCATCCGAAATATTGTGGGCTTCGTCGCGACAGCCGTTATTTTTATCGTCGCGATTTTGATTGGACGCGTGTTGTGGGTTCATTACATGGACGAACCGTGGACGCGCGATGGGCGCGTGCGCGCCGAGATCGTGAATGTCGCGCCCGATGTTTCTGGCGCGGTTGTCGATCTGCCTGTGAAGGACAATCAACTGGTGAAGAAAGGCGATCTGTTGATGCAGATCGATCCCTCGCACTATGAGATTGCGGTCGAGCAGGCGCAGGCTGCGGTGGCTGCGCGAAAGGCCGAGTTGCAGATGAAGCGCGATGATGCGCAGCGGCGGGCGGATATGGATGCTTTGGTTGTGTCCAAGGAGAGCCGTGAGAATGCAACGCATACGGCTTCGGCCGCGGAGGCTTCTTATCAGCAGGCTTTGGCTGCTCTGGATGCGGCTAAATTGAATCTTTCGAGGACACGGGTTGTGTCGCCGGTTGATGGGTATGTCACTAACCTCAGCGTGTTTCGCGGGGATTATGCGACTGCCGGGGCGGCTAAGCTGGCTATTGTGGATAGTCACTCGTTCTGGGTTTATGGGTATTTTGAGGAAACCAAGCTTCCTCATGTGCGTATTGGTGATAAGGCCGAGGTTCGGCTGATGAGCGGTGGCACATTGCAAGGGCACGTCGAAAGTATTTCTCGCGGTATTTATGATCGGGATAATCCCGAAAGTCGTGAACTGCTCGCAGATGTGAATCCGACTTTCAACTGGGTGCGTCTCGCGCAGCGCGTTCCCGTGCGGGTGAGGATTGATTCCGTGCCGGATGACGTGGTGTTGGCCGCGGGGATTACTTGTACGGTTGTGGTGACGCCATCGGCTGGTAAGTCGAGCTGAGCGGTTTTGTCGTTGCGCGCATGACCGGCGGGATTTGCGGCATGGTGGCACGCCCCTGCCGACACGCGTATTACGGCTGAAATGAAGACACTCGACCGGTGCGCAAGAAAATGTGGCTCGCCGGTCGCAGTGGCGCTAAGATGTGCGCGCCCTCATTGTCGGCCCTTCGATCGCGGGCCAGGCAAGTCGTTGAAGGCTTGATAAAAATGAAAACTCAGTCTCGTCGGCGACTTGCCTTAGGCCACTGCCGCGAAGCGCACGAAAGCGCATGCATAAGCCCTGATGCCTTCGTGTGTTCGTGCTGTTACCGACTGGGCTACTGAGCTCCTCACGGTTCGACTGTCGCCAATGCCGCTCCTCGACGGCCCGCGACTATTTGAAAGGGCAATATAAAAATGCAGAAAATGTCACGCGGGGTTTTCGTACTAGGTCTGTCCGTCGTGTTAAGTGCTTGCGGGGGCAGCGCCGGAACAACTTCTTCAGGCAATACCGAGAACAGCGCCAATGCAGCGCCGACCACGCTGGCGGCGGGCGCCAGCCGGACCATGACAGCAAACATGTCGGTGCAGGTTCCCGCCGGCACGATTGTTTCGTCGCCAAACGGCGACGTAGTCACGATCGGCGGAACGTCGAATACCATCTACACACAGACTGGCGCGCAGGTCACTGTGCCCGCGAATGCAACGGGTCCGGCAAACAATCTCGTGACAACCGCGCAGGCAACGGGTAACGGCATTACCACCTCCGCCTTGACGGCTGTCAGCATGGCCGGCTCCGCCACAACAAACCTGTCCCCCGTCGATGGAACCGGCGAAGCCGCGGTTCTCTGGGGAGGCGGCCATCTCACCGTAAACGCTTCCGGCGACATCGTCCTCTCCGACCGGCTAGCCCTGCGGCGAGTCACGCAGTCCGGCGTGGTCACCACACTATCGTCCGCTGCCGAGTGGGACGGCGTCGCAATCGATGCCGCCGGCAACATCTACGGTTCAGGCAACACGACGCTTACTTCCACATCGCCGTTCACATTGGGCGGATCGCTCAGCGAACTCACGGCGTCGGGCGTCTACCAGCAACTATTCGCAAACTGGGCCACCGCCAGTTCCGGCCTCGTTGGCGGAGGCGGCCTCGTCGCGGACAACAAAGGAAACCTGTTTCTTGCCGATGCCGCAAACAACCGCATCGTGAAGTTCAATCTGGCCGGCAACACATGGACGGTTCTAGCCGGCAGCGGTACGAGTGGCAATGTTGACGGAGTGGGTAGCGCGGCGACATTCTCATTCAACGGAACGCCCGATCTTGCGATCGACAGCAGCGGTGACCTTTATGTAAAAAGTCTCGACGCGGTCCGCAAGATTGCGCCGGATGGCACCGTGACGACCGTGGCGAGCAAGCTGTCGAATGCCAGTAGTGCAATTGCGGTGGACAGCCAGGGCAACGTCTACGCCGCGGGCGTGCAAATCATCTACCGGATTGCGGCCAACGGCAGCATGGTGTCCTACCCATTCAGCAGCTCGACCGACTTCATTACGTCCATGACCACTGACAGCGCCGGCAATCTGTATGTCGGCACGCGTGGCCTAGGTGCGCAGGTTTTCAAGATCACATTCTGAATGTCTAAAAGGGTGGGCCGCGCGACGAAAAGCCGCGCGCGACCTTCCCTTACAACCTGAACTTCCCAACCATCGTCTTCAAACCCCGCGCCTGATCGTCCAACGACCTGGCAGCAGCGGTCGCCTGCTCCACCAGCGCCGCATTCTGCTGCGTCCCGGAATCCATTTGCGTCACCGCGAGATTGATCTCCTCGATCCCGGCGCTCTGCTCGGAAGAAGCCGCCGAAATCTCGCCCATGATGTCGGTCACCCGCTTCACCGCCTTGACGACCTCATCCATAGTCTGTCCGGCGTCCTGAGCCAGGGTCGAGCCATTGCTCACGCGCTCCACCGACGTGCTGATCAACCCCTTGATCTCCTTCGCCGCCGCAGCACTGCGCTGAGCCAGATTCCGCACCTCAGCGGCCACGACTGAAAAACCACGCCCCTCTTCACCAGCCCGCGCAGCCTCAACCGCCGCATTCAAAGCAAGAATATTGGTCTGAAACGCGATCCCTTCGATCACGCCAATAATGTCGCCGATACTGCGCGCGCTATCGTTGATATCGTTCATCGTCGCGACCACGCGGCTCACCACGGCGCCGCCCTTCTCCGCGATCTCCGACGCGTTGTTGGCCAGCGTGCTTGCCTGCTTCGCGTTATCGGCGTTCTGGCGAACCGTCGAGGTCAACTGCTCCATGCTGCTAGCCGTGCGTTCGAGCGCCATCGCCTGCTGCTCGGTGCGCTGCGACAGGTCCAGATTGCCCATCGAAATCTGACCCGACGCCGTCGCAATCGCGTCCGCGCTGGACGCGATATCGGCGACCGTCGTCGCGAGCCCGCTTTGCATGTCGTGCAGCGCGAACAGCATGCTCGACTTGTCCTTGCGACCCAGCGCGATCTCGACCGACAGATCACCCGCCGCGATCCGGCTGGCAATTTCCTTCGCATACGCCGGCTCGCCGCCGAGCTGGCCGGCAAGCCGCCGCACCACCCACTCGCTGATGCCGAACGCGAGCACGATCAGCCCGAGCGTCGCCACCGCGATCATCACGAACGACGAGTGGTAAATGAAGCCCGACGCCTCGATGGTCGCCTTCGCCGCCGTGCCGCGCTGCGCGACGAGTTCGTCGACCATTTTTTCCAGCTTGCCGGTTTCGACCAGCATCGACACGTCCTGCGTGCCGACCTGCCAGTTCATTTGCGATAAATCGAGCGGCTGCGCTTTCACGAGCGTCACGAAGTCGCGCAGATGTCCGCTCCACACCGTCACGGCAGCGGCGAATTTCTTCTGCTGATCGACGGCCTTCGCGTCGGACGTGTCGACGTACTGTTGCAGCGTGCCGAGTTGCGCGGCAAGACCGCTCAGGCCCGCCTCGATGTCGGTGCCGAGTTCGTCGCGCTCTTTCGCGGTGGTCGCGGTGAGCAGCATTTTTTGCGCGCGGCTCGCGCGCAGCATGTGGCCGCGCGCTTCTTCCGCGGCGCGGCTGGCGACGTGCCCCTGATCGTAGATGGATTGGGTGGACGCGTTCAGACGGCTGATCTGGGTCAGCGAAAACACGCCGATCAATAGCGTGCCGATCAGCAGCACGGCAAACGCGAGGCGCAACATCGCCTTCACCGACAAACCCTTGAGCCTCACCGCCCGCGAGCGGCTGCTCTGGCCACGCGGCGGCTTGCCCGCCGCTTCTCCCTCCGGTACGAATCCCGCGCCCGTCTGGCTGCCCAGCGAAACTGCTTTCATATTCCCCGTCCCCACGTTTAGAACTGCCGGAAAGGTCGGTTCCGGCATTGCTTCTTATCTCTCCGGGTCTACGGCAAGAACGTCCGCGATCTTTAACGTCGCTCGCGAAATGCCGGCCGCTTTCGCCACATGTGTCGCCCGGTCCTCGACGCGCCGCTTTGTAAGCCGCGCGCCCGCGACCGTTTTATACACGGCCAAAAATCGCGGGTCGGGATATATCAGATGACTTGCCAGCCGCGCGTGGCCGTGGCAGCACGCACGTTTCCGGCACCGTCGAGGTGCGCGCGGTTCCCGGTTTCGGCGCAGCGTCTCTGGCCCTTATCAGCAGCGCATGTCCGATTCGCGACAAAACTTGTCCTTACAATTCGGTCAGGCCACATTAAACTTCGACAAATAGTTGACGACGCAAAAATGCCGCGTCGAAATGCCGCAGCGCCGAAAACGTTGCTGGAACAGCGCCCGGCGGCTTCAGATCCCTCTTTCTTCTCTCTCATCTAGCGTATGGAAACGAGCCTCGATAAAAGCGCCCTCGCCGGCGCGCCAGCCGGAACGGGAACCGGCGCGGCCACTGCCGCGCAACCCGCCGCCAAAGTGCAGCGCACGGTGTACTCCGTGCTCGGCGCGATCAGCTTCTCGCACCTGCTCAACGACATGATCCAGTCGTTGATCCTGGCGATCTACCCGATGCTGAAAGACAACTTCTCGTTGTCGTTCGGCCAGATCGGCCTGATCACGCTGACTTACCAGATCACCGCGTCGCTGCTGCAGCCGCTCGTCGGCACTTATACGGACAAGCATCCGAAGCCCTATTCGCTGCCCGTCGGCATGGGCTTCACGCTCGCGGGTCTGCTGCTGATGTCGGTCGCGCCCAACTTCGGCGTGCTGCTGGTGGCGGCGGCGCTGGTCGGCTGCGGTTCGTCGGTGTTCCATCCGGAATCGTCGCGGGTTGCGCGCATGGCGTCGGGCGGGCGGCACGGGCTGGCGCAGTCGCTGTTCCAGGTGGGCGGCAATGCGGGTTCGTCGCTCGGGCCGCTGCTCGCCGCATTGATCGTGATTCCGCACGGCCAGCGCAGCATCGCGTGGTTCTCGGTGGCGGCGCTCGTCGCGATCGTCGTGCTCACGCAGATCGGCCGCTGGTACAAGCAGCATCCGTCGGTGAAGAAGGCGCGCAGCGTCGCCGGTCACGCCACGCTGTCGCGCAACAAGGTCATGTTCGCGATGGGCGTGCTGATCCTGCTGGTGTTCTCGAAGTATTTCTATCTCGCCAGCATCAACAGCTACTTCACGTTCTATCTGATCGACAAGTTCCATTTGCCCGTGCAGGCCGCGCAGGTCCATCTGTTCGTGTTCCTGGCGGCCGTCGCGGCGGGCACGATGATCGGCGGCCCGATCGGCGACAAGATCGGCCGCAAGTATGTGATCTGGGTGTCGATTCTCGGCGTGGCGCCGTTCACGCTGCTGCTGCCGTACGCCAACCTGTTCTGGACCGGCGTGCTGACGGTGATCATCGGCGTGGTGCTGGCTTCGGCGTTCTCGGCGATCCTCGTGTACGCGCAGGAGTTGATCCCCGGCAAGGTGGGCATGGTCGCGGGCCTCTTCTTCGGCTTTGCGTTCGGCTTGGGCGGGATCGGCGCGGCGGTCCTCGGGCAATTGGCCGACGCCACCAGCATCACGTATGTGTACAAGGTCTGCTCGTTCCTGCCGCTGATCGGCGTGCTGACGGTGTTCCTGCCGGATGTAGAAGGGAAGCGCGCGAAGGCGTGATGGCCGTACGACCGCGGGTCTGATGAGAGAAAGGCGCTTCGGCGCCTTTTTCTTTGTCTTTGCGCGAACCTGGCGAGCGCGGCGTGTGCGGAGCGCGGCTCATCGCCGCGCCGGACGGCACCCCGCATCGCTCATGGTGAACCCGCGTTGTCCGCCGAGCCACGCCTGCTCTATGCTTGTGCGGACACACGCCCTGCTCTCGCGCCGCGTCACGCGGCCGCACGACCCGACATCCGTTCACTCACGCAGCAGAAGGATCGCCGCAGATGACAAGCTATCGCGACTTCCACCGCCGTTCGATCGAAAACCCCGAAGCATTCTGGCGCGACGAGGCGCGGCGCATCCATTGGCAAACGCCGTTCGACACCGTGCTCGACCGGTCGAATCCGCCGTTCGCGCGCTGGTTCGTCGGCGGCCGCACGAACCTGTGCCATAACGCGGTGGATCGTCATCTGGCCGAGCGCGCGCAGCAGAACGCGCTGGTGTATGTCTCGACGGAAACCGGCATCGAGCGGCGCTACACCTACGCCGAGCTTTACGGCGAGATCAATCGGATGGCCGCGGTCATGCGCTCGCTCGGCGTGAAGCGCGGCGACGTGGTGCTGCTCTATCTGCCGATGATCCCCGAGGCCCTGTTCGCGATGCTCGCCTGCGCGCGCCTCGGCGCGATTCACTCGGTGGTGTTCGGCGGCTTCGCGGCGCCGAATCTCGCGGCCCGCATCGACGACGCGAAGCCCGTGCTGATCGTCACCGCCGACGCCGGCGCGCGCGGCGGCAAGGTGATCGACTACACGCCGCTGATGGACGAAGCGCTCGCCCGCGCGAAGCACAAAACGCCGCACGTCTTGCTGATCGACCGGCAACTCGCGCCCGAGCGGCTCAACGCCAGTTATCTCGTCGCCTACGAACCACTGCGCGAACAGTTCTTCGACGCCCACGTGCCGTGCGAGTGGCTCGAATCGAACGAGCCGTCCTACGTGCTGTACACATCGGGCACGACCGGTAAGCCGAAGGGCGTGCAACGCGACGTCGGCGGCTACGCGGTCGCGCTGGCGGCATCGATGGAGCACATCTTTCAGGGCAAGGCGGGCGACGTGATGTTCACCGCGTCGGACGTGGGCTGGGTGGTCGGCCACAGCTATATCGTCTACGCGCCGCTGATCGCGGGTCTCACCACCGTCATGTACGAAGGCACGCCGATCCGTCCGGACGGCGGCATCTGGTGGCGCCTCGTCGCCCATCACCGGATCAATCTGATGTTCACCGCGCCGACCGCCTTACGCGTGCTGAAAAAGCAGGATCCGGCGCTGCTGAAGAAAGCCGATCTGTCGAGCCTGCGCGCGCTGTTCCTCGCCGGCGAACCGCTCGACGAACCGACCGCCGCGTGGATCGCCGGCGCGCTCGGCAAGCCGGTGATCGACAACTACTGGCAGACCGAGACCGGCTGGCCGATGCTGGCGATCCCGCGCGGCGTCGAGGCGCTGCCCACCAAGCTCGGCTCGCCGGGCGTGCCGTCGGCCGGGTTCAATCTGACCTTGCGCAACGAACTGAGCGGCGAGCCCTGCCCGCCCGGCGAAAAGGGCGTGCTCACGCTGGACTATCCGCTGCCGCCGGGCTGCATGTCGACGGTATGGGGCGACGACAAGCGTTTCGTCAGCACGTACTGGTCGAGCATTCCGAACCAGCAGGTCTATTCGACCTTCGACTGGGGCGTGCAGGACGAGGACGGCTACGTGACGATCCTCGGCCGTACGGATGACGTGATCAATGTCGCCGGACACCGGCTCGGCACGCGCGAGATCGAGGAAGCGTTGTCGAGCCACGCAGCCGTCGCGGAAGTGGCGGTGGTCGGCGTGACGGATCCGTTGAAGGGTCAGGCGGCGATGGCCTTCGTGGTGCTGCGCGACGCGCAGGCCTACGCGGACAAGAAGAAGCGCAGCAAGCTGGAAGCCGAACTCACGGCGACGGTGGATCGCCAGCTTGGTGCGATTGCGCGGCCGTCACGGGTCGTGGTGGTGTCGATGCTGCCGAAGACGCGCTCCGGCAAGTTGCTGCGCCGCGCGATCGCGGCGCTCGCGGAAGGACGCGAGCCAGGCGATCTGCCGACCATTGAAGATCCGGCGGCGTTGCAGCAGGTGCGCGAGGCGTTGAGTGACGGTGGGGAGAAGTAGTTTGCAAAGTGGCGGCGTGGCTAAAGCGCGTGTCGTAGTGAATGCGTCGACACGCGCCTCTCGACGCCGGCCATCAGGCCGTCGAACTGCGAGCTTCTAAAAACCGCGTCAGAATCGCGTTCGAATACGTCCCGGCGATGTCCGTGAGAAACGACACGAAAGACTCGGGCGCGTGATCGTCGGCGGTATCCGAGACGGTACGCACGACCGCGCACGGCACGCCGTATTCGTAGCAGACCTGCGCGATCGCCGCGCCTTCCATCTCCACGGCGAGCGCATCCGGCAGCACGTCGCGCAACGCCTGCACGCCCGCCGCGCTAGCCACGAACTGATCGCCGCTGATGACCAAACCGCGATGCACACGCGGCTCGCGCGTGCCGAAACGCGCCGCCGAAGCCGCGCCCTCCTCCGTGACGAAGCGCTCGCAGGCTGCGGCGAGCTGATCGGCGAGCGCCGCATCGGCGTCGAATCGCGAGATGCCCAGCAATGGCACCTCGAAACGCGGAAACAGCGGCGACGCGTCGAGATCGTGCTGCAGCAGCGCGTCGGCGACGACGATGTCACCCACCCGCACCTCGCTCCCCACACCGCCGGCCACACCGGTGAAGACGATCGCTTCCACGTCGAATGCATGGATCAGCGCGCTGACCGTGGCCGCCGCCGCGACCTTGCCGACGCGCGCCAGCGTCACGACGCACGGCGCGCCGTGGACGGTGCCGAGGTGATAGTCCCGCTGACCATGCGTGATGGTGCGCACGCCCGACTCGGCGCGCATCGCCTCGATCAGATCGCCGAGTTCTTGCGGCAATGCCGCCAGAATCCCGAGCGGCCGATGTGACACCGGCACGGCAGCGTTCGCCCCGCTCATTCCACCGCCTGCAATTTAGCAACCGCCAACGCCAGCCACTTCTCGCCGTGCCGCTTGAATTTGACCTGCGCCTTCGCATCGGTGCCGCCGCCTTCCAGCGCGGTGATCGTGCCCTCGCCGAACTTGGTGTGGAACACTTGCTGGCCGACGCGGAAACCCGTTTCCGCCGCACGCTGTTCGTTCGCGAACGCGGGCAACGGCGCCGGCGTCGACGACGCGGCCCCCGTATAACCCGGCCGCGCGAACCAGTCGCGTCCATAACCCGCGTTGTCCGAACGGCCGCCCCAGCGCGCGCCCGCCTCGACCTTCGGCGTGAGCCACTTGAGCGTTTCCTGCGGCAGTTCGTCGAAGAAACGCGAGCGGATGTTGTAACGCGTCTGGCCGTGCAGCATGCGGCTTTGCGCGAACGACAGATACAGCCGCTCCTTGGCCCGCGTGATCGCCACGTACATCAGGCGGCGTTCCTCTTCCAGACCGTCCGACTCCATCGCGCTGTTTTCGTGCGGGAACAGCCCCTCTTCCAGACCGGTGATGAACACCGCCGTGAACTCAAGGCCCTTGGCGGCGTGCACCGTCATTAGTTGCACGGCTTCCTGGCCGGCTTGCGCCTGGTTGTCGCCCGCTTCGAGCGATGCGTGCGACAGGAAACCGGCAAGCGGCGTCATCGTGTCCGGGTTTTGCGCCGGATCGGCGATGCCGGGCGCGTCGAGCACGACGGTGTTCGGATCGTCGGTGGCGACGGCCAGTTCGGGCGCGGCGGTCGCGCCCGGCCGCAGTGGAATGGAACGCGCCGGCGTGTCCATGCCGTAGCCCTCTTCGCTGACGAACGCGGCGGCCGCGTTGACCAGTTCCTGCAAGTTTTCCAGCCGGTCCTGGCCTTCGCGCTCGTTCTGATAGAACTCCGCGAGACCGCTCGTGCGAACCACGTATTCGACGGTTTCCGGCAGGCTCATCTGCTGCGTTTCCGCGCGCATCTTGCCGATCAGGTTCGCGAAGCCCGCAAGGCTCGAACCCGCCTTGCCCGCCACATACGGAATCGCCGCAGCCATCGAACAGTTGTACAGACGCGCCGCGTCCGCGAGTTGCTCGATGGAGCGCGCGCCGATGCCGCGCGTCGGGAAATTGACGACGCGGGCGAACGCGGTGTCGTCGTTCGGATTGTCGATCAGGCGCAGATAGGCGAGCGCGTGCTTGACTTCCTGGCGCTCGAAAAAGCGCAAGCCGCCGTACACGCGGTACGCGATGCCCGCGTTGACCAGCGTGTGTTCGATCGTGCGCGACTGCGCGTTGCTGCGGTAGAGAATCGCCACTTCGCTGCGCGACGTGCCGGTGCTGATCAGCGCCTTGATTTCCTCGACGATCCAGCCGGCTTCCTGCGAATCGGTCGCGGATTCATACACGCGAACCGGTTCACCGTGACCCGCGTCGGTCCGCAGATTCTTGCCCAGACGGCGCGAGTTGTTGGCGATGAGTTGATTGGCGGCGTCGAGAATATGGCCGTGCGAGCGGTAATTCTGCTCGAGCTTGATCAGATGGCGGACGCTGAACTCGTGCTCGAAGTCGCGCATATTGCCGACGTTCGCGCCGCGGAACGCGTAGATCGACTGGTCGTCGTCGCCGACGGCGAAAATCGAGTTGGTCTGCCCCGCCAGCAGCTTGAGCCATGCGTACTGCAGCTTGTTGGTGTCCTGGAACTCGTCGACCAGAATGTGCTTGAAGCGCGCCTGGTAGTGGGCGCGCAGCGGCGGATTGTGCGCGAGCAGTTCGTAGCAGCGCAGCAGCAGTTCCGGAAAGTCGACCACGCCTTCGCGCTGGCATTGCTGGTCGTAGGCTTCGTAGAGTTCGACGAATTTACGGTTGAAGTTGTCGGTGGCGTCGACGTCTTTCGGCCGCAGGCCTTGTTCCTTGGCGTTGTTGATGAAGTACTGGAGATTTTTCGCCGGGTACTTTTCGTCGTCGATATTGAGGCCCTTCATCAGACGCTTGATCGCGGACAGCTGGTCGGCGGTATCGAGAATCTGGAAGGTGGCCGGCAAGCCCGCGTCGCGATGATGCGCGCGCAGCATGCGGTTACACAGGCCGTGGAAGGTGCCGATCCACATGCCGCGCGTGTCGATCGGCAGGAGCGCCGACAGACGCGACATCATTTCGCGGGCCGCTTTGTTGGTGAAGGTCACCGCCAGAATCGTGGCGGGCGACGCCAGGCCGTGCTGGATGAGCCACGCAATGCGCGTGATCAGAACGCGGGTCTTGCCGCTGCCCGCGCCGGCGAGAATGAGCGCGGGCTCGTTGGGGAGCGTGACGGCGGCGTGTTGTTCGGGGTTTAGATTGGCTAGCAGATCGGGCATTTTTTGGGAGGGGCGGCAGTTCGTTCGACATTATATGCCCCGGAGGGGGTGGGGTTTTTTGGGGCCGATAGACCATCATCGATTCAAGGAAAGGCCGACACCCCAAGATAACCGCCGCCCGAGCGACCACGGTAAGCCTGCGGTAGAATTTGACCCTTCGGCGTCAAAACAGACGCCCAGTCCCCGAAGGTCGTCGTCGATGCAAATTCAGATTCACAAGGAAGTCGATGCACGCGGGCTCATGTGCCCGCTGCCCATTTTGCGCGCCAAGAAGGCGCTCGCCGACATGGAAAGCGGCCAGATTCTCAAGGTGCTCGCCACCGATCCAGGCTCACAGCGCGATTTCGCCGCGTTTGCCAAGCAAACCGGCAATGAAATCGTCGAAAGCTCCGCGCACGACAAGGTCTTCACCTTCCTGATGAGGCGCCGCTGAAGCCCGTGTCCTGATTCACGCTCCAACAAAAAAGGCGCTGTGCCCCGCGTTCGCGGGCACAGCGCCTTTTACTTCGGTTCAACGCTTCCGGAATCCTGGCTGCCGAAGCCCGCTCAACCTTCCAGCACCGGCGAACGAGTACGCAGATACTCTTCGAAATCGGCGGCCACTTCCGGGTGACGCAAGGCGAACTCGACCGTCGCCTTCAGATAACCCAGCTTGCTGCCGCAGTCGAAACGCGTGCCGTGATACTTGTACGCCAGCACCTGCTCGTCGGCCAGAAGCGACTGGATCGCGTCGGTCAGTTGCAATTCGCCGCCTGCGCCTGGCTTCAGCGCGCGCAGATGTTCGAAGATGCGCGGCTTCAGCACATAGCGGCCGACCACGCCGAGATTCGACGGCGCCAAGCTCGGCTCCGGCTTTTCGACGATACCCGACATCTTGATGATCGAGTCTTCCCACTCCTTGCCGTCGACAATGCCGTACGACTTGGTTTCCTGAGCCGGAATCTCTTCGACGCCGATCACCGAGCTGTGATAGTGGTCGAACACCTCGATCATCTGCGTCATGACGGGCGGCGTGCCGTACAGCAAGTCGTCCGCGAGGATGACGGCGAACGGATTGTCGCCCACCAGTTTTTCGGCGCACATCACCGCGTGGCCCAAGCCCAGCGCTTCCGGCTGACGCACGTAGAAGCAGTCCACGTGGCTCGGCTTGATGCTGCGCACCAGTTCGAGCAGCTTGTCCTTGCCGCGCGCCTCGAGTTCCGCCTCGATTTCATATGACTTATCGAAGTGGTCCTCGATCGCGCGCTTGCTGCGGCCCGTGACGAAGATCATTTCGGTGATGCCGGCTGCCATTGCCTCTTCGACCGCGTACTGGATCAGTGGCTTGTCGACAATCGGGAGCATCTCTTTCGGGCTAGCCTTCGTGGCAGGGAGGAACCGGGTGCCAAGACCTGCTACCGGAAAAACCGCCTTTGTAACTTTTAGCATGTGATTACCCTGAATCCTCTGGATTAGCTATCGGTCCTTGCCCGCCTCTTGGGGCGGACACGGAGCATGATCAGACCGGCAAACGCGCCAGCTGGGCTTTCAGCTTGCCCACCGTCGCCTCGAATTCTGCCAGTCTTTTCTGCTCCTGCTCAACGACTGCCGGCGGTGCCTTTGCAACAAAACTCTCATTCTGCAATTTGCCGTTGCACTTGATGATTTCCGTGCTCAACCGTGCAATCTCCTTCGACAACCGCTCCCGCTCCACTGCCACGTCGATTTCGACCTTCAGCACGAGCTTGTCGTTCCCTACGATAGCAATTGGCGCGCCATCTGCCTGCGCGTCCAGGCTTGCCTCGTCGGCAATGATCTGAACTTCGGACAAACGGGCCAACGCCTGTGCGTACGGAGCAAACGTGCGCAGGCGCTCCGCATTGCCGGTAGCGAGCAACGGCACCTTGACCGCCGGCGACAGATTCATTTCGCCACGCAGATTCCGGCACGCATCGATCACCGCTTTCAGGTCGGCTGCCCACTGCTCCGCGTCTTCATCGATTTTCGACGGTTCGGCAACGGGGTAAGGCTGCACCATGATGGACGCTTCGCCCTCGGCTTTGCCCTCGGGATAACGCCCGGCCAGCGGCGCCACTTTTTGCCACAGCGCCTCGGTGATGAACGGAATCACCGGATGCGCCAGTCGCAGCACCGTCTCGAGCACGCGCAGCAGCGTGCGGCGTGTTGCGCGCTGCTGGTTCGGCTGACCCGTCTGGATCTGAACTTTGGCGAGTTCGAGATACCAGTCACAGTATTCGTCCCATACGAACTTGTATAGGGCGTTGGCCACATTGTCAAAACGATAATCGGCGAAACCCTTGGCGATTTCCGCTTCCACGCGCTGCAGACGTGAAACGATCCAGAAGTCGGCCTGCGAGAAATGCAGATGTCCGTCCGGACCGCATTCGCCACATTGTTCCGGCTTGCCGAAGCCGCAATCGTGGCCTTCGCAGTTCATCAGCACGAAACGGGTGGCATTCCACAGCTTGTTGCAGAAGTTGCGGTAGCCTTCGCAGCGCGCCAGATCGAAGTTGACGTTGCGTCCGAGCGTGGCCATCGACGCCATCGTGAAGCGCAATGCGTCGGTGCCGAACGCGGGGATGCCGTCGGGGAATTCCTTACGGGTTTTCTTTTCGATCGACGCGGCCTGTTTCGGATTCATCAGGCCGGTGGTGCGCTTGGCGACCAGCGCGTCGAGGCCGATGCCGTCGACGATATCGATCGGGTCGAGCGTATTGCCCTTGCTCTTCGACATCTTCTGGCCTTCGGCGTCGCGTACGAGTCCGTGCACGTACACCGTGTCGAACGGCACCTGGCCGGTGAAGTGCGTGGTCATCATGACCATGCGCGCGACCCAGAAGAAGATGATGTCGAAGCCGGTGACCAGCACCGACGACGGCAGGAAGTGCTTCAGTTCCTGCGTTTCATTCGGCCAGCCGAGCGACGAGAACGGCACCAGAGCAGACGAGAACCACGTGTCGAGTACGTCTTCGTCGCGCTTGAGCGCGCCCGTGTAGCCGGCCGCCGCGGCCTTGGCGCGCGCGTCCTCTTCGGTCTTCGCCACGAAGATTTCGCCGTTTTCGCCATACCACGCCGGGATCTGATGGCCCCACCAGAGCTGGCGCGAGATGCACCAGTCCTGAATGTTCTCGAGCCACTGGTAGTAGGTGGTGGTCCAGTTTTCCGGCACGAACTTGATTTCGCCGCCGCGAACCACGTCGAGCGCCGTTTCGGCGATGGATTTGCCCGGATTGAAGGTACCTTCCGGCGCCGGCTTGCTCATCGCGACGAACCATTGGTCCGTCAGCATCGGCTCGATGACGACGCCGGTACGGTCGCCGCGCGGCACCATCAGCTTGTGCGGCTTGACCGATTCGAGCACGCCGAGCGCTTCGAGGTCGGCCACCACCTGCTTGCGGGCTTCGAAGCGGTCGAGGCCGCGGTATTTTTCCGGCGCGTTCTCGTTGATTTTGGCGTCGAGCGTGAGGATTTCGATTTGCGGCAGCTTGTGGCGCAGACCGACCTGATAGTCGTTGAAATCGTGCGCGGGCGTGACTTTGACGACGCCGGTGCCGAATTCGCGGTCGACGTAGTCGTCCGCGATGATCGGCACTTCGCGGCCCGACAGCGGCAGCGTGACCGTCTTGCCGATCAGGTGCGCGTAGCGCTCGTCTTCCGGGTGGACCATCACGGCGGTGTCGCCGAGCATGGTTTCCGGGCGCGTGGTGGCGACCGTCAGATGGCCCGAGCCGTCCGTGAGCGGGTACTGGATGTGCCAGAGCGAGCCGTTTTCTTCTTCGCTGACCACTTCGAGGTCGGAGACGGCGGTGAGCAGCACCGGGTCCCAGTTCACGAGGCGCTTGCCGCGATAGATCAGGCCCTGTTCATACAGGCGTACGAAGACATCGCGCACGGCGGCCGACATCTTGTCGTCCATCGTGAAGTATTCGCGCGACCAGTCGATTGAGGCGCCCAAACGCCGCACCTGGTTCGTGATGGTCGAACCGGATTCCTGCTTCCATTCCCAGACGCGTTCGACGAACTTTTCACGGCCTAGGTCATGGCGCGAGACGCCTTGCGCGTCCAGTTGGCGCTCGACGACGATCTGCGTGGCGATGCCCGCGTGGTCCGTGCCCGGCACCCACAGGGTGTTTTCACCGAGCATGCGGTGATAGCGGGTGAGGCCGTCCATGATCGTCTGGTTGAAGGCATGGCCCATGTGGAGGGTGCCCGTGACGTTCGGCGGGGGCAGCTGGATCGAGAAATCTTTCCGGTTTTCCTCGATGGAGGGCGTCGCGTAGGCGCGCTTTTCCCATTCGGGGCCCCAGTGGGCTTCGATGGTGTGGGGCTCGAAGCTTTTGGCAAGCGTGGAGGTGGTGTCGCTCGGGGTCTCGCTCATTGTGTCGGTTCGGCTGGTGAATGCTGGGAATGGTCGATTATAAGCGGCGCCTGGCGGTGGGGGATTTTTGGGGATTTGATCGGGTGGCTTTTTGCCTGCGGCGCTTTGGTGGATGGGGCTTTTGGGGGTGGCCTTTCCTTGAGTTCTTGGTGGTCTATTAGCGTTGCCCCTGTGCGGGGCGCGCATCCGGCCTGGGGTGGACGCAAGATCAGCCGGCGTCTGCGTGATCTGGGTCACACGGACGAGCCCGCCCCCAGCACTGTGACGGACATCCTGCATCGCCACGGGCTGATCGACCCGGCTGCTTCCGACGCCGCCACGCCTTGGCAGCGCTTCGAGCATGCGCAGCCCAACGATCTCTGGCAGATGGATTTCAAGGGCTGGTTCGACCTGCAGGACGGACGGCACTGTTCGCCACTGACCATGCTGGACGATCATTCGCGCTACAACGTGACACTCGACGCCTGCATCTGCACTGACACCCGGATCGGGCAGCATCATCTGGAGCGCACGTTCCGCCGCTACGGGCTGCCGCTGCGCATCAACGCGGACAACGGTTCGCCGTGGGGTAGCCCCAGCCAGCCGGGCCAGTTGACCGAACTGGCCATCTGGCTCATCCGGCTGGGCGTGCGACTGTCGCACAGCCGCGTGGCGCATCCGCAGACCAACGGCAAGGAGGAGCGTTTCACCGCACGCTGAAGGCCGAGGTGATCGCCGGGCGCCATTTCAGGGACCTGAGCAGCGCCCAGCAGGCGTTCGATGCAGGGCGCTCGGTCTACAACCATCAGCGCCCGCATCAGGCGCTGGACATGGCGACCCCAGTCACGCGCTATCGCCCCAGTCCGCGCGCCTACCCCGAGATTCTGCCGCCGATCGAGTACGGCGAAAACGACCTCGTGCAGTGCGTGAAGTGGAACGGTGAACTACGCTTCAGGAACCGGCGATTCAAGGTGTCGAAGGCATTGCAGAACCTGCCCGTGGCCATCCGCGAGCGCGTCGGTGAAGAGAACTGCTACGACCTGTTTTTTGCGCATCACCGTTTCGGAACCATCAACCTGAACCAGCAGGAATGAGCGGATCATGTGTTACCCATGTCTCCGCACACCTGTTACCCATGTCTCCGGTCCATACACGGCCGGCAAAGAAAAGTAAGTGCCGCCCCGCACAGGGGCAACGCTAATAGACCACAAACAAATCAAGGAAAGGCCAAAACCCCAAAAAAACCAAACCCAACCTCACAACGCAACCGCCTCCCCCTTCAACAAAGACTCCCGCAACGCCATCCCAATCCGCGTAGCCTCCAACGCATCAGCAAGCGAAGCCCCAGCCCGCGCAGCAGAAGACACCGCCCCACCCTGCACCGCCGCAACAAACGCCCTAGCCTCAAACAAAAACGCCTCCTCGAAACGATCAAAAAAATTCGCCGTACATTCGTTCCGAATCCCGCTGGCATCATAAATCTCAACCCGATTAGCCCGCGGATTACGTCCAATAGCAAGCGCTCCAGCCGTGCCGATCACTTCGCTATGCGTGTCATTACCATGGGCCTGCGTCCGCGACGCATAAAACATGGCCAGCTTGCCGTCTTCGAACTCGCAGATCGCGACACCGTTATCGACATCGCTGAACTCACGCAGCCCTTCATGCATCGCGGCAACACCCGCCGCAAACACGCGTTTCGCGCGCGGCCGACCCAGCAGCCAGCGCGCCACATCGATATCGTGCACGGTGCAATCGAGAAAAATCCCGCCAGACGTCGCCGCGAAACGCACAAAAAAACCATCGCTATCGTTCTGATCCGCCGTCTGCGAGCGCACAAGAAACGGCCGGCCGATCTTGCCGGCTTCGATCTTGTCGAACGCGTCCTTGTAACTCGGATCGAAGCGCCGCATGAACCCGATGGTCGCCTGCAAATGCGGATAGCGCGCGGCCTCGGCCAGCACCCTCTCGCACTCGGCGAGATCCAGCGACAAAGGCTTCTCGCAGAACACATGCTTGCCGGCCCGCAACGCGTCGACGATCTGCTGCGCGTGCAACGAAGACGGCGTGACGAGCCAGACCGCATCCACCTCGCGATCAGCCAGCAACTTCGCGTAATCCTCGTACAGTCGCGGCGCAGGCAACACTTCCCGCGCCCACGCCCGCTCCTCCTCCACCGGACTGCAAGCCGCCACGAGCGACGCACCCGGCACGCGATACGCGAGATTCTCCGCGTGCCGCTTGCCGAGCCGCCCGAGGCCGACTACGCCCACACGAACCCGCGCCGCGGCGGCCGCCATCACGATGCCTCGCCGAGTTTGATCGCGCGGCCCTCGCGCCACGAGCGCGTCGCCGCTTCGGCGAGTTCAAGCGCTTTCAAGCCGTCGGCGACGGTCGTGCGCACCGGTTTGTCATGTGTCACCGCATCGAAGAAATGCGCAATTTCATGCGCGTAAGCCGCGCGGTAACGTTCGAGGAAAAACGCTTCCGGCACGTCGCTCGACACCTCGGTTTTCGAATACGCCGTGACTTCCGTGGGCCGCATATTGCCCGCCTGCAACATGCCGGTGCTGCCCAGCACTTCGAAGCGCTGGTCGTAACCGTATGCGGCGCGCCGTGCGGTATTGATCTGGCACAGGCGGCCGCGCTTAGTGCGGATCGTCACCGCGGTCGAATCGATATCGCCCGCGTCGGCGATCGCCGGGTCGCTCAGACAACTGCCGGTGGCGTGCAGCGTGTCGGCCTCGTCGTCGAGAATCCAACGGAAGATGTCGAAATCGTGAATCAGCATGTCCTTGAAAATGCCGCCGGAATGCTTGATGTACTCGACCGGCGGCGCCCCCGGATCGCGGCTCGTCACCACCAGCATTTCCGGCGTGCCGATCTCGCCGGCGTCGAGCCGCGCTTTCAACGCGGAGAACGTCGGATCGAAGCGCCGCTGAAAACCGATCATGCACACCACGCCCGCGCGCTCCACCGCTGCCGCGCAAGCCCGCGCGCGCTCCAGCGTCAGATCGACCGGCTTCTCGCAGAACACATGCTTCTTCTGCGCGGCGGATTGCATGATCAGATCGGCATGGGTGTCGGTGCTCGAACAGATCACCGTTGCGCCGATCGACGCATCGCCCATCGCGCCGTCGATATCCGCGACCTGCGCGCCGTGCTCGGCGGCGAGCGCCGCGGCGGCCTCACGATTCACGTCGACCACGTACTTGAGCCGCACGCCCGGCTGCCGCGCAAGATTCGCCGCATGAATCTTGCCGATGCGCCCCGCGCCGAACACCGCCACGTCGATCGTCTTTGCCGCCTGATTTGCCCCATCAGTCATC
Organism: Paraburkholderia sp. RL17-347-BIC-D; assembly: GCF_046027915.1. NCBI lineage: Bacteria > Pseudomonadati > Pseudomonadota > Betaproteobacteria > Burkholderiales > Burkholderiaceae > Paraburkholderia > Paraburkholderia sp. RL17-347-BIC-D. The sequence continues at coordinate 57,153 of NZ_JARESS010000024.1, read as the reverse complement.
GTATCCTCCAGTGTCTTTGGATTCTTCAACATTCAATTCGAGCTTGTACGCGAGCGCGATGAACAACGCCTGGCACAAACAGATTGTGCTGGTCAGCGAGCGGAACGCGAACGCGCTGCCCTCTTTCACATACAGTTGCGTGGTTGCATAACGCGCGAGCGGAGATAGTTGGCTATCCGTAATAACCAGCGTCCTGGCCTGGTGATGATGCGCGACCCGCAAGCAATATTGCGTCTCCTTGCCATAGGGCGCGAAGCTGATCGCAATCACCACGTCGCCCTTTTTCACACTGCGAATCTGCTCGCGGTACATGCCGCCGAAACCGGACACCAGGTGCACGCGCTTAGGCGTGTGCTGCAGCGCGTAGACGATATAGCTCGCCACCGGAAACGAGCGCCGCACGCCGATCACATAGATGTTGTCGGCCTGCTGCAGCATCTTCACGGCGGCGTCGAACTCCTTGTCGTCGAGCCCTGCCTCCAGTTCTTCGAGACCGCCGCGCGAGGCCGCGATGAACTCGCGCGCCACCGAACCGCCGGACAGCGCGCCCGGCTTCTCGTCGATCAGCTTGCGAATGCGCTGCTGATAACTCGGCGACGAACTGCCCTGACCCGTGTAAGCCTGCCGAAACACCGCCTGCAGATCGGAGAAACCGGAAAAACCGAAGCGCTGCGCAAAACGCACCACGGCGGACGGATGCACGCCGCAACTCGCGGCGATGTCGCTGGTGCGATCCACCATCACGCTGGAGCGATGCTGCTCGATATAGGTCGCGACATTCTTCAACTGACGCGGCAACGCGTCGTAGTTTTCCGCGATGCGCTGCATCAATTCTTCGACGCTAGGCAATTCCTCGGTGCTCTCTTCCGCCATGGCTCTCTCTCGGGTGCTTTATTGCAGTGCCGCAGACGCTCCGAACGCCCGCCGCACGGCCTCCTGACGCTGCCGATTATAGGCAGGCGCCCCGTCAAATGGAACGTATTTTCTATTTTTATTTGTAATGAAATTTTCATTGCAACGACTTGGAAGATCGCCTAATCTTGGTCGTGAGCGATGGTGCTTTGGTGGCAACACCCGGGTTGGCCAGACGCTCCCTTCAAAAACGACATACCGAGAAAGGTGGAGACAATGAGACTTTGCAAGGGCAAGGCTACGCTCAGGATTCTGGTGACGGCACTGACGTTGGCGACGGGATTCGGCGCGGCCTCGGCCGCCCGCGCGGCTGACGCTCACTTCGTGCTGATCAGCCACGCGCCGGATTCGGATTCGTGGTGGAACACCATCAAGAACGCCATCAAACAGGCCGACGAGGACTTCAACGTCGAGACCGACTACCGCAATCCGCCGAACGGCGACATCGCCGACATGTCGCGTCTGATCGAGCAGGCGGCCGCGCGCAACTACGACGGCGTGATCGTCACCATCGCCGATTTCGACGTGCTGAAAAGCTCGATCAACAAGGTGACCGCGAAGAAGATTCCGCTCGTCACGATCAATTCGGGCACGGAGGAACAGAGCGCGCAGCTCGGCGCGATCATGCATGTCGGTCAACCCGAATACGTCGCGGGCAAAGCGGCCGGCGAGAAAGCCAAGGCCGCGGGCGTGAAGTCGTTCCTGTGCGTGAACCACATCGCCACCAATACGGTGTCGTTCGACCGTTGCCGTGGTTTCGCCGAAGCGCTCGGCGTCGACTACAAGGCTTCCACTATCGACTCCGGCCAGGATCCGACCGAGATTCAATCGAAGGTCAGCGCGTATTTGCGCAACCACCCGAACACCGGTGCGATCCTGACGCTCGGACCGACCCCGGCTTCGGCCACGCTGAAAGCGGTCACGCAGATGGGTCTGGCGGGCAAGATCTACTTCTGCACGTTCGACTTCTCCGACGACATCGCCAAGGCGATCCAGAACGGCACGATCCAGTTCGCCATCGACCAGCAGCCGTACCTGCAGGGCTACATCCCCGTGGCGGTGCTGGCGATCGTGAAGAAAGAGCACACCACCGACCCCGCGAAGATCCGCCAGATTCTCGAAGCCAATCCGAAGTTCAAGGAACGGCTCGCAACCTATGGCCTCGCACCGTCTTATGGGCCGAAGAACATTCGCTCGGGCCCGGGCTTCATCACCAAGGAAAACCTCGACAAGGTTATCAAGTACGCAGGTCAGTACCGCTGATTCTTTACGCTAGTTAGTCACGCGCACGGCGGGCACCGCTTCGATACAGGCGGGCCGCCCGCCGCCACCGCGCATTTCACCGGCTGTTGTTCTCGCCGCGCATCCTCGCGTGCGAGTCGCACACGGCCGGGCTCCAAGGAGACATCATGGGTGTAGCCGGCAAACACTTCCCACCGCACGTCAAGACGAATTCCGGCGAGGCAGCGCCCTCGGTGCCCGATTCGGATGAACGGCTGCGCAAGGAATCCAGGTTCGGCCATGTGCTGAACCGCCCCGAATTCGCCGCGATTTCCGGCGCGGTACTGGTGTTTCTCGTCTTCGCGCTGACGGCCGGCAACTCCGGCATGTTCAATCTCGACGGCGTGATGAACTGGTCGCAGGTCTCGGCGTATCTCGGCATCCTCGCCGTGGGCGCCTGCCTGTTGATGATCGCCGGTGAGTTCGATCTGTCCATCGGCTCGATGATCGGTTTCGCGGGCATGATGGTCGCGATTCCCTCGGTGTATTTTCACTGGCCGATTTCGCTCGCGATCCTCTTCGCGTTCGCCGGCTCCATGCTGCTCGGCGCGCTGAACGGCTATCTGGTGATGCGAACGCGCCTGCCTTCGTTCATCGTCACGCTCGCGTTTCTGTTCATCTTGCGCGGCCTCACGCTCGCGCTCTCGATCATGTTCGCGGACCGCACGATCGTCTCCGGCGTCGGCGACCTTGCGCAGCAGGACTGGCTCGCGGATACGCTGTTTCACGGCGTCGCGCTGAACGGTCTCTTCACGATGCTCGCCCGCCATGGCATCGGCACCATGCTCGATAACGGGCACGCGCTCGTGCCGGGCATTCCCAAGGTGATTCTGTGGTGGCTCGGACTCGCCGCAGTCTGCGCGTTCGTGCTGGCAAAGACGCGGGCGGGCAACTGGATTCTCGCCGTCGGTGGCGACGCCAACGCGGCCAAGAACGTCGGCGTGCCGGTGCGTCGCGTGAAGATTTCGCTGTTCGTGCTGACTGCGTTCTGCTCGTGCCTTTTCGCGGTGCTGCAAGTGTGCGACATCGGCTCGGCCGCGGCCGACCGCGGTCTGCAGAAGGAATTCGAAGCGATCATCGCCGCGGTGATCGGCGGCACCTTGCTGACGGGTGGTTATGGTTCAGTGGTCGGCGCGTGTTTCGGGGCGTTGATCTTCGGTGTCGTGCAGATCGGCATTACCTACACCAACGTCAGTTCCGACTGGTTCCGCGTGTTCCTCGGCGTGATGCTGCTGATCGCCGTGCTGTTCAATCACTATGTGCGCCGCCGCGTCGCGCAATCGTAACGAGGAGACGACCATGTCAGATACGAATACCGCAGCGAATGGCGTCGACGGCTCGAACACCAACGCGAGCGCCCCGCAGGAAGACGTGATCCTCGCTCTCGAGAACGTCAACAAATACTTCGGCAAGGTAATCGCATTGAGCGGCGTGACCTTGCGCCTGAAACGCGGCGAAGTGCATTGTCTGCTCGGCGACAACGGCGCAGGCAAATCGACGCTGATCAAGACCCTCGCAGGCGTGCATCAGCCCTCTTCCGGCCAGTATCTGGTGGATGGCAAACCGGTGCTGTTCGAATCGCCGAAAGACGCGCTCGACCTCGGCATCGCCACCGTGTATCAGGATCTCGCGCTGGTGCCGCTGCTCTCGGTGGCGCGCAACTTCTTCATGGGACGCGAGCCGCAGAAGAAACTGTTCGGCTTCCTGAGCGTGATGGACCTCGAAACCAGCGCCACCACCGCGCGCGACAAGCTCGCCGAAATGGGCATCAACGTGCGCGACGCGCATCAGCCGATCGGCACCATGTCCGGCGGCGAGAAACAGTGTCTGGCGATTGCGCGGGCGATTCACTTCGGCGCGCGCGTGCTGATTCTCGACGAGCCGACCGCCGCGCTCGGCGTAAAGCAAAGCTTCAATGTACTGAAGCTGATTCACAAGGCGCGCGCCAAGGGCATCTCGGTGATCTTCATCACGCACAACGTGCATCACGCGTATCCGATCGGCGATTCGTTCACGGTGCTCAATCGCGGCAAATCGCTCGGCACGTTCACCAAGGAAACCATCAGCAAGGACGAGGTGCTCGACATGATGGCCGGCGGCGCCGAGATGCAGAAGATGATCGGCGAACTCGAAGGCGCGACGATCTGATTCATTCGCGCGACGGTTTTGGCGCAGCCGCGCCGGCCGACGCGCCCAGCTATTCAGGAAACTTCATGAATCACTCCAGCACATCCAGCGGGACCCCGTCCGCTTCGGCGCCGGCGAGCGGCAGCCGTTTCGCGCCGGGCCGCAGCCGCGACATCGTCTGCCTCGGCCGCCTCGCCGTCGATCTGTACGCGCAGCAAGTCGGCGCGCGGCTCGAAGACGTGTCGAGCTTCGCGAAGTATCTCGGCGGGTCGTCGGCGAATATCGCGTTCGGCTGTGCGCGGCTCGGCCTCGCGTCGTCGATGCTGGCGCGCGTCGGCAACGATCATATGGGCCGCTTTCTCACCGAGACGCTCACCAGAGAAGGCTGCGACGTCAGCCACGTGCGCATCGATCAGGAGCGTCTGACCGCGCTCGTGCTGCTCGGCCTGAAAGACCGCGATACTTTCCCGCTGATCTTCTATCGCGAGAACTGCGCCGACATGGCGGTCGATGAAGCGGATTTCGACGAGGCCTTCATTGCGTCGTCGAAAGCGCTGCTGATCACCGGCACGCACTTTTCCACCGAACAGGTGAACCGTACGAGCCGCCGCGCGTTGGATTACGCGCGCCGCAACCAGGTGCGCACGGTGCTCGATATCGACTATCGCCCGGTGTTGTGGGGTCTTACCGGCAAGGCGGACGGTGAAACGCGCTTCGTCGCGAGCGAAGGCGTCACCGCGCATTTGCAGCGCATTCTGCCGCTGATCGATCTGGTGATCGGCACCGAAGAGGAATTCCGCATTGCCGGCGGCAAGACCGAACTGGTCGACGCGCTCGCGATGGTACGCGCCGTCACACCGGCCACGCTGGTGCTCAAGCGCGGACCGCTCGGCTGCCAGATCATCGACGGCCAGGTGCCCGCCTCGCTCGACGACGTGCCGATTCACGGCGGCGTGGAAGTCGAAGTGCTGAACGTGCTCGGCGCAGGCGACGCGTTCGCCTCGGGCTTTCTCTCCGGCTGGCTGCGCGATCAGCCTCTCGAAGCGTGCGCGCGCGCCGCGAACGCAAGCGGCGCGCTGGTCGTCTCACGGCACGGCTGCGCGCCGGCCATGCCGACGCCCGCCGAACTCGACTACTTCCTGCGCGAAGCGAAAGCCGATCCGCAGCGCATGCGCCGCCCGGATCGCGACGCGACGCTCGCACGGCTGCATCGTGTCTCGCCGGCCCGCAAACAATGGGACGAAGTACTCGGCTTCGCGTTCGACCATCGCAACCAGTTCTTCGAACTCGCGCAGCAAACCGGCGCCGACGAAGCGCGCATTGCGCGCCTGAAGGGCTTGTTCGTCGAAGCCGTCGCGCAGACTGAAAGCGCGTTGGGTTTGCAGAACCGCATCGGCGTGCTGATCGACGACCGTTACGGACAGGACGCGCTGAACGCGGCCACCGGGCGCGGCTGGTGGATCGGCCGGCCAGTGGAACTGCCGGGCTCGGTGCCGCTCGTGTTCGATCATGGCCGTTCGATCGGGACCACGCTGATCCCGTGGCCGCAGGAGCATATCGTCAAGTGCCTCGTGCAGTTCCATCCCGACGAACCCATCGAGCAGCGCCTCGAACAGGAAGCGCAACTGCGCGCGCTCTATGACGCGACGCAAGCAAGCGGCCACGAATTGCTGCTCGAAGTGATTCCGCCGAAACACGCGCATCTGCCGCAGGCGCCGGACACCGTGTATCGCGCGTTGAAGCGCCTGTACAACATCGGCATCTATCCCGAGTGGTGGAAGCTCGAACCGATGGACGCCGCGCAATGGCGCAACGTCGACGCCCTGATCGCCGAGCGCGATCCGTATTGCCGGGGCGTGGTGCTGCTCGGTTTGTCGGCGGCCGTCGAGCAACTGGACGAAGGCTTCCGCGCGGCGGCGCAATCAGCGACGTGCCGCGGCTTCACGGTCGGGCGCACGATCTTCCACGAACCGAGCCATGCGTGGCTCGCCGGAGAAATCGGCGACGACGAACTGATCGCGCGCGTGCGCCGCACCTTCGAAACGCTGATCGCTTCGTGGCGCGCAACACGTGGCGCGAGTGCCGCGCAGGCCAGCGCGCCGAACCATGTCCATCAGGAGCAAGCCGCATGAATCAGCGCGTATTGCATCACGACGCGGCGTCCGCCAACGACGCCAGCCACGCTCGCGCGGGCTCGGGCGGCACGGTGCGCCTGACGACCGCGCAGGCGCTGGTCCGCTATCTCGCCGCGCAACGCGTCGCGACCGAGGACGGCCAGGGCACCGAGCCGCTATTCGGCGGCGTGTTCGCCATCTTCGGTCACGGCAACGTGGCGGGGATCGGCGAGGCGCTGTATCAGCACCGCGACGAACTGCCGACGCTGCGCGCCCACAATGAACAGGCGATGGCGCATAGCGCGATCGCCTATGCGAAGGCGCATTTCCGCCGCCGCATGATGGCCGTCACGACGTCGATCGGACCGGGCGCCACCAACCTCCTAACCGCGGCGGCGCTCGCCCACGTGAACCGTTTGCCGGTGCTGCTGCTGCCCGGCGACATCTTCGTCTCGCGCGCACCGGACCCCGTGTTGCAGCAGGTCGAAGACTTCCACGACGGCGGTGTCTCCGCCAACGACGCGTTCAAGCCGGTGTCGCGCTACTTCGACCGCATCGTGCATCCGGCGCAGTTGCTGAACGCGCTGCCGCGCGCCGTGCGTGTGCTGACCGACGCCGCCCTGTGCGGACCCGTCACGCTCGCGTTGCCGCAAGACGTGCAGGCGCAGGCGTGGGATTTCCCCGTCGATTTCTTCAAGCCGCGCGTCGTCACGTTTTACTCGCCCGCGCCGCGCGTCGATGAAATCGAGGCCGCGGTTGCGTGTCTGCGGCATGCGAAGCGGCCGTTGATGGTCGCGGGCGGCGGTGTGCTATACGGCCGCGCCACCGATGCGCTGCACCGTTTCTCGACCACGCACGGTATTCCGGTCGCGGAAACGCAGGCCGGCAAAGGCGCGCTTGCCTGGAACGATCCGCTGAACGCGGGTGCGCTCGGCGTGACCGGCTCGCCCGCCGCGAACGCGCTCGCGCACGACGCCGATTGCGTGCTGGCCATCGGCACCCGCTTGCAGGACTTCACCACCGGCTCGAACACCTTGTTCACGCAGGCCGATGTGATCGCGATCAACGCCAATGCGTTCGACGGCCTCAAGCATCGCGCGCAGGTAGTCGAAGCCGACGCGCGTCTTGCGCTCGACGCGCTCGCCGAACCGCTGCAAGGCTGGCATGCGGATCGCACATGGACCGCGCGCGCGCACAAACTCGCGGCGAGCTGGCGCGATACGGTGAGCACGCTCACGCATGCGCCGCAGCGCGACACCGTGCTGCCCTACGAGGGCGATGTGATCGGCGCCGTACAACGTTCGAGCGCCAGTTCGCCTGCGAACGATATCGTCGTCTGCGCGGCCGGCACGCTGCCCGCCGAATTGCACAAGCTGTGGCGCGCCGGCAAGCCGGGCGCGTATCACGTCGAGTACGGCTATTCGTGCATGGGCTACGAGATTGCCGGCGGACTCGGCGTGAAGCTCGCCCGGCCCGCGCGTGAAGTGATCGTGATGGTCGGCGACGGCAGTTACCTGATGATGAACAGCGAGATCGCCACCTCGGTGATGATCGGCGCGAAGCTGATCGTCGTGGTGCTCGACAATCGCGGCTATGGCTGCATCAACCGCTTACAGCAGGCCTGCGGCGGTGCGCCATTCAACAACCTGCTCGAAAATTGCGTGCAAGGACCGCTCGGCGCACCGAAGATCGATTTCGCCGCGCATGCGCGTGCTCTCGGCGCGCAGGCCGAACACGCGGCGAATATCGCCGAATTCGAAGCCGCAATGGAACGCGCCCGCGCGGCGGATCGTACGTATGTCATCAGCATCGACACCGATCCGGCCCGCACCACTGATGACGGCGGCTGGTGGTGGGAAGTGGCGGTGCCGGAAGTGTCGGCGCGCCCCGCTGTGCGCGACGCGCGTGCGAAATACGAAACGCAACTCGCGGCCCGCTCGGAGCCGGCGAGTTCCGCGCAAAACACCGGCCCCACCGACAACGAATGAGGACGCCCGCATGACTGCTTTCGACGTACGTATCGGCATCAATCCGCTCTCGTGGATGAACGACGATCTGCCTTCGCTCGGCGGCGAGACGCCACTCGAGGTGGCGCTGACGGAAGGCCGCGCGATCGGCTATCAAGGCTTCGAACTCGGCAACAAGTTTCCGCGCGAACCCCAGGCATTGAAGACGCTGCTCGCGCAATACGATCTCGCGCTGGTCTCCGGCTGGTATTCCGGACGCCTCGCGCGACGCAGCGTGGAAGAGGAAATCGCCTCCGTCGGTCCGCATCTCGAGCTACTCGCGCAAAACGGCGCGACGGCGATGGTGTATGGCGAGGTCGCCGATTCGATTCAGGGCGCGTCGCAACCGCTTTACCAACGTCCGCGTTTTTTCAGCGACGCACAATGGGCCGAGTACGCGGCGCGCGTCGACGAATTCGCGCGTTATACGTTAAGCCGTGGCGTGCGGCTCGCCTATCATCATCACATGGGCGCTTATGTCGAGACGCCAGCCGATGTCGATCAACTGATGTCGCGCACCGGCGACGCCGTCGGCCTGCTGTTCGACGCGGGACATATCACGTTTGCCGGCGGCGATCCATTGGCCGTGCTCGACAAACATATCGGGCGCGTTTGCCACGTGCATTGCAAGGACGTGCGCCCCGCCGTGATGAAGCTCGCGCGCAACCGAAACTGGAGTTTTCTCGACGCGGTCATCGCCGGCGCCTTCACGGTGCCGGGCGACGGCGCGGTGAATTTCCCCGCGATCATCGAGCGCTTGAAGCGGCACGGTTATTGCGGCTGGCTGGTGGTGGAAGCGGAACAGGATCCGGTCGTGGCGCCGTCGTTCGAATATGCGCAGAAAGGCTACAGGACATTACGCACGCTGGTCGATGCGCCGCTGGGCGGCGCCGGCGGCTCTGAGCAGGAGGCAGCATGAGTTTATTGGTGAAGGCGCAGCGCGAAGGCCAGACGATCGCGCGAGTGACACCCGAGTCGGCGTGCTGGCGGTATGTCGGTTTTGCCGCTTACCGGCTGGGTGAGAACGAGGTCGTGCACGTATTCGAACCGTCGCGTGAAGTGTGCATCGTCGTGCTCACGGGTGCGGTGGATATCGAAACCGCGGACACTAAATGGAGTTCGCTGGGTTCGCGCGACAGCGTGTTCGAGGACGCCGCACCGTACGCGGTGTATTTGCCGCCGAACGTGCGGGTGACGGTTCGCGCTTGCCGCGACGCCGAAATCGGCGTGGCGAGTGCACCGGCCAAAGGCGAATTCCCGGCGAGGTTGATCGAGCCTGGTTCGATGAAGCGCTCGACCCGCGGCAAAGGACTGAATACGCGACACGTCTGCGATATTCTTCCTCAGACCGAGCCTGCGGAGTCACTGTTGGTGGTGGAAGTCAGGACGCCTGGTGGACACGCTTCGAGCTACCCGCCGCACAAGCACGACACCGACAATGTCCCGCACGAGAGTTCGCTCGAAGAGACTTACTATCACCGGCTCGATCCGCCGCAAGGGTTTGCGTTTCAGCGCGTGTACACCGATATGCGCGACATCGACGAATCGATGGCCGTCGAGAATCACGACGTCGTGATGGTGCCGCGCGGCTATCATCCGGTGATCGTGCCGTACGGGTATGACTCGTATTATCTGAACGTGATGGCGGGTGGGCAACGAGTCTGGCATTTCCGCAATGATCCGGCGCACGAGTGGATCATCAATAAGGACGCTTGATCTTGCAGCCTGCGCGGCGCTTTCCAAAAGCACCGCGCAGGCTACTGTCTAACGGCCAGATCGACCTCGAGGCCGCCGTCCTCGCCCATCTTCACCGTTCCCTTCGAGACGTCCTTGCGATAGCCGTACAGATCGAACTTCATCACGCCGGGGTTCGAACTGTCCTTGATGAACGTGCGCGTATTCGTCACCAGCGAGTTGAACATCTTCACGTCGCCGGACTCGATCCAGACGAAGCTCTTCGCTGCGGCAAGTGAGTGGAAAGCCGCGTGCACGGGGCGTGAGCGGCGTGTCGACTAATGAGATTCAAACGCCATGATTGGCGCAATTTGGGCGCAGAGCGCGGGGCACGCGACTCTGCCGACGCATGCGGGATTTACCTGGACAGCAAATCGATCAGCAAGCCGCCACGCCGCACCGCAATAGAACGTCGTGCGTTCGCTCAACCGACGCCGAGCCATTCCCGCATCACGTCGGTCCGCTGCAAGAACGACGCGAGCGCACCGTCGAACACGATTTTGCCGTGCCCCATCACCGCGACGCGGCTGGCGATGTCCTCCGCGATCACCAGACGCTGCTCGATCAGCAGCATCGCCACGCCGCGATCGCGCAGCGTCCGCAAGCATCGGGCGACCTGCTCCATCACCAGACTCGCGAGACCCTCGCCGGGTTCGTCGATGACGAGCAGATCGGGGTCGCCGAGCAGCGCGCGGGCAAGCGTCAACATCTGCTGCTCGCCGCCCGACAGCGCACCCGCGCGCGTGCGCTTCCGTTCGCGCAGCACGGGGAAAAGCGCGTACGCATCGTCGATGGTGAAGCGCGGCGCGCGGCCGCGATCCTGTGGCGCGACACCGAGTTGCAGATTCTCGTGCACGCTCAGCGTCGGAAAAACGTCGCGATGCTCGGGCACATAGCCGAGGCCGAGGCGCGCGATCTCGAAGGTGCGCAGGCCACCGAGCGCGTGTCCCGCGAACCGCAACTCGCCTTCGCTCCGTACGAGACCCATGATCGCGCGCGCGAGCGTCGAGCGGCCCGAACCGTTACGGCCGACCAGTGCCAGCACTTCGCCCGCCTGGATGCTGAGCGTGACGCCGTGCAGCGCCTGGCTCGCGCCGTACCACGCGTTCAGCGCGCGAATGTCCAGCAGGGCGCTCATGAGCCGAACCCTTCGCCGAGATACGCGGCGCGCACCGCTGCGTCCGCGCGAATCGCCGCCGGCGTGCCGCTCGCGATGATGCGTCCTTGCACGAGCACCGAAATGCGATCGGCGATCGCGAAGACCGCGTCCATGTCGTGCTCGACCATTAGCAGCGTGCGGCCCGCCGTGGTCTCGCGAATCAGTTCGATGGCGCGCGCCGCTTCCGCGCGATTCATGCCGGCCGTCGGCTCGTCTAGCAGCAAGGTATGCGCGCCGCCCGCGAGCGCGATGCCGAGATCGAGCGCGCGCTGCTCGGCATAGCTGAGCGTGCCGGCCTGAACGTGGCGGCGTTCGCTCAAGCCCACCGCGTCGAGCACTTGTGAGGCGCGCGCGTCGACCGTGCGCGAGCCGCTGAAACGCTGCCACCAGCGCGTGCGGTCACGCTCGGCCAGCATCGCCGCACAGCGGAGGTTGTCGAACACGGAGAGGCGCGTGAACACGCTGGTGCTCTGGAAGCTGCGCGCGAGGCCGCGACGCGTGATCGCGGCCGGCGCGAGGCGCGTGATCTCCGCGCCGAAAAGATCGATGCGCCCCGCGTTCGGCCGCGCGCCGCCTGCGATCAGATTGAAGAGCGTCGATTTGCCCGCGCCGTTCGGACCGATCAGCGCGTGACGCTCGCCGGGTTGAATCGCAAGATCAACGCCGCGCAGAATCTGCGTGGCGCCGAAGCGTTTTTCGACGCCGTAGAGCGCGAGCGCGGGGATCATTGCGAGGCTCCGGTGGTGTGCGTGGTGTTCGAGCGTGTGGCCGCGAGAAGCGTTTGCGCGCGAATCACAAGCGTCGGGATCATTGCGAGGCTCCGGTGGTGTGCGTGGTGTTCGAGCGCATGGCTGCAAGAAGCGTTTGCGCGCGAATAGCGTAATGCGCGGAGAGTCCTCCCAACACGGCCAACACAAAGATTGTGGCGCCGAAGTAAAGCGGAGACGCGTTGATCCATGAGGGCACGCCGGGCACGTTGAACACCGCGCCGTCGTCCGCACCGAATTGCGCCGCGTAGGCCCATTGCACGGCGAGCACAGCGGCCACAGTCCACAACAATGCGGCAGCCATGCCCCACACGTACGCCGCGCGGCACCGGCGCCAGCCGTGCGCGGCCACACTCGCCGTAAAACGCCCCATGAAGCCCGCCAATCCATCTGGCGAAATCACCACGACCACGATGAAGAACAGCCCCAGATAGAACAGCCAGGCCCGAGTCACGCTCGCCACCGCGACACTGAAAAACGTCAGAACGACCGCGCCCGCGACCGGCCCGAAGAACGCCGCCGTCCCGCCTATCACCGTGGCGATCAACACCGCGCCCGAGCGCATCATGCCGACGCTCTCCGTCGACACCAGTTCCACATTGATCAGCGCCAACGTCCCCGCGATACCCGCGAAAAACGCCGACATCACCACTACGCCACAGCGAATGCGACGCGGGTAGCAACCGATCGCTGCAGCCCGCACCGGGTTGTCGCGTACGGCGTTGGCAAGGCGCATGAATGGCGTACGCGAAAGCACGAACATCGCCGCGCACGCGAGCAGGCACCACACGGCGATCAGCGCATAAGCCTCGCGCGCCGGGCCGAAGGTCCAGCTTCCCAGCAACGGTCCGCTCGCGCGATCGATCGCCACGCCCGCTTCGCCGCCGAACCAGTCCGGCAGCGTCCACGCGGCGGCCGCCACGAGTTCGCCGAGACCGAGCGTGATCATCGCGAAGGCCGTGCCGGCGCGCCGCGTCGAGATGAAACCGAACAGCACGCCGCACAGCGCGCCGCCGATCCCGCCGACCAGCGGCAGCAGCACGAGCGGTACGCCGATCCGGTTGAACACCTGCGCGGCCAGCAGCGCGCCGAGGCCGGAGTAAGCGGCATGGCCGAACGACAGCAGTCCCGTCTCGCCGAGCAGCAGGTTGTATGAAAGGGCGAACACGATCATCGTCGCGGTCTGCGCGAGGTAGGCGAGCAACCAGCTTTGCGGCCAGATGAAAGGCGGCACCGCGAGCAACAGAATGAGCGCAAGCCACGGCGCAAGCATGCGCCACAGCGCGCGCGGCGCGGTCACGGACGGCGCTGGCGATTCGTCGGCCTCACGCATGGTCGTCGCGCCGCCCGAAAAGCCCGCGCGGGCGCAGCGCCAGCATCGCCACCAGCAGCAGATACGGAATCAGCGGCGCGAGTTGCGCGAGCGTCAGTGCGTCCCATTCGACGGGCAGCGTGGCGTCGAATATCGACAGCACGTCGCCCAGCGACACGCTGCTCGCCACGGCCAGCGTCTGCACGCAACCGACCAGCAGCGACGCCACCAGCGCTCCGCTCAGCGAACCCAGTCCGCCGATCACGACCACCACGAACACGATCGAGCCGAGCGACTCCGCCATCCCCGGTTCGATCACGAAGAGCGGCGCGCCGATCACGCCGGCCAGCGCGGCGAGCGCCGTGCCCGCCGCGAATACGCCGGTGAACACGCGCGGCACGTTGTGGCCGAGCGCTTCGACGGCGCTCGCGTGCGTCAGCGCGGCGCGCACGATCAGGCCCGCCTTCGACACGCGCAACACCGCGAACAGCACGCCCAGCATGGCGAGCGACACCGCCATCATGAACGCCCGGTAGCGTGCGAACGCCGCGCCGTAGACGGTGAAGAGCGGCCCGTCGAGCACGGCGGGCACGGTCGCGGACAGCGGGTTCAAGCCCCACCCGAGCTTGACCAGTTCGCCGAGCAGATACGCGGCGCCGAACGTCAGCAGCAACTCGGCAAGATGGCCGTGCCCACGCACGCGCCGCAACAGCCACCGCTCCAGGGCCGCACCGATCAGTCCGACGACAAGCGGCGCCACGACCAGCGCGCTCCAGAACCCCGCGCGCGCCGCCACCGATAACCCGACGTAAGCGCCGAGCATGTAGAAGCTCGCGTGCGCGAAATTCAGCACCCCGAGCATGCTGAAAATCAGCGTCAAGCCCGCCGACAGCATGAACAGCAGCAGGCCGTAACTGATGCCGTTCAGCAGGTTGATGACGAACGACTGCACGCGCCTAGTCCGGCTGTTCTGCGACGCTCAACGGTTCGAGCGCCGCGCGCAATTCGGCGGGCAGATTCACCGGGCGCCTTGTGACACGATTCACATACACATGCACGAAGTGTCCTTGCGCGGCGGGTTGATCCTCGCCTTCCTTGAAGAGACCGACCTGATAGCGCACGCTCGACGTGCCGAGCCGTATGACGCGCAGGCCCGCGTCGATCCGGTCGGGAAACACCAGCGGCGCGAAGTAGTTGCATTGCGTCTCGACCACGAGACCGATCGTCTCGCCCTGCTCGAAATCGAGCACGCCGGTGCGGATCAGATACTCGTTCACCACGGTGTCGAAGTAGCTGTAGTAGACGACGTTGTTCACGTGACCGTAGACGTCGTTGTCCATCCAGCGGGTGGGAATCGTCAGGAAATGCGGGTAGGCGCTGCGCAAGGCGGATGCGGGTTTGTTCATGCTGGTGTGGTTGTCTCGGGCGTGGTTGTCTCGGGCGTTATCGTGAACGTTGTGTGGCCGGTTGTTTTGGTCAATGCCACTCGGTCAGCATGCGGCACGAGCGCCTTTGCTACCGGCGCACGGTCGGACAGGAAATATAAGCCATGCCGCGCTCCTCGCTGAGCGTGGGTTCATCGCACCGCTCATCGACGTGTTTGTCGGCTGGCTCACTGCCCCGGTCTTTCGACGAACTCGAACGGCAGGCCGCGCCGCCGCATCCATTCGCCGAGCGCCTGGCCGGTGCCCGCGCGCCAAGGCCGCAGCTTGGCCGGCTCGACCAGCCGGTACTCCAGCAATTCCGGCGACAACGCAATCGTTCCGTAAGTCTTCACGTGATACGCAATGATCAGTTCGTTCTTGCGGATGAATTCGTACACGCCGATCAACTCGACCGTCTCCGCGTGCAACGAGGTTTCCTCGAGCACCTCGCGGGCAATGCCCTCTTCCGGCGTCTCGCCGTTTTCGAGGAAGCCCGTGATCAGCGCGAACATGCCCTCCGCCCAGGCGGCATTGCGCGCCAGCAGAATCTTGCCTTCGTACTCGACGATCGCCGCCACGACCGGCAGCGGGTTGTTCCAGTGGACGTAGCCGCACGCCGGATCGGGACAGGTCTGGCGGATGCGGCCGCCTTCGTGTTCGGCGTCGGCGCGCTGGGTCAAAGGCGTGGCGCAACGTGGGCAAAATCGGTATTCGGTCATGGCGAAGGGGACGTTCCGTTTGTCTTGTGTGATGGCTTGCAGCTTCTGGGTGTGACGCTTGGTTTGCGGTGCCGTTTTAGTCGGCGCGCCCAATGGTGCGCAGGGTCGCGTTCAGGCCGGTGCTCGGGTTGGCGCTCAGGTTAGCGCGCGATCTCGACGCGCTCATGGCCCGGCACTTCAGCGCCTCCGGTCCAACACGGCCTCACGCCGCGCACAACTCGCGCACCTCGGCGGCGAACCGCTCGACCGTTTCCGGTTGCGTATCCCACGCGCACATCAGCCGGCATCCGCCCGCGCCGATGAATTCGTAAAACTTCCAGCCGCGCGCGCGCATGGCCTTGGCGGCTTGCGCGGGCAATTGCGCGAAGACCGCGTTCGATTCTCCGGGAAACATGATGCTCACGCCCGGAATTTCCTGCAACCGCGTTTGCAACAGTTGCGCCATCGCGTTCGCGTGACGCGCGTTGCGCAACCACACGTCGTTATCGAGCAGGCCGAGCCACGGTGCTGAAATGAAGCGCATCTTCGAAGCCAGTTGGCCGGCCTGCTTCAGGCGGTAGGCGAAATCGTCGGCGAGCGCGCGGTCGAAGAACACTACCGCTTCACCGACCGGCAAGCCGTTCTTGGTGCCGCCGAAGCACAGCACGTCGACGCCCGCGCGCCACGTGATCTCCGACGGATGCACGTCCAGCGCGGCGACCGCGTTGGCGAAACGCGCGCCGTCCATATGCACTTTCAGATGACGCCGTTTGGCGATCGCCGCGATCGCCCGCACTTCCTCGACGCTGTAGACCGTGCCGACTTCCGTCGATTGGGTCAGCGTGACGACTTTCGGCTTCGGGTAATGGATGTCGGCGCGGCGCGTGACCACCGCTTCGATCGCGTCTGGCGTGAGCTTGCCGCCAATGCCCGGCGCCGTCAGCAGCTTCGAACCGTTCGAGAAGAACTCCGGGCCGCCGCATTCGTCGGTTTCGATATGCGCGAGTTCGTGGCAAATCACCGAGTGATACGACTGGCACAGCGACGCGAGCGCCAGCGAATTGGCCGCCGTGCCGTTGAACACGAAGAACACTTCGCAGTCGGTCTGGAACAGTTCGCGCAGACGGTCGCACACCTGGTTGGTCCAGGAATCGTCGCCGTAGGCCGGCTCGTGGCCGCTGTTGTTGGCGGCGATCAGCGCGTCGAGCGCTTCGGGACAGATGCCGGCGTAGTTGTCGGACGCGAAATGTTGCATGGCTGGCGGCGCGTCCGGCGATGGACGCGCTGGGATGACGGGAAAGCGGTCATTTTAGTGCGCCCTTCGGTTATTTGTTTTCCGGCTATGGGATTGGCTGGTACGCCTGCATCCACGCGCTTTCAATGGCAGCCGCATTCGGGCATGCGGCCCCGGCCACGCGGCATGCGCGCGACGACGATCAGCCCGGCCGCGCCCAGCAGCAACACGCCCGCTGCCAGCCACAAGGCCGGCGAAAACGATCCGGTCTGCTCGGCGATCGGCGCGGCGAAGAGTGGGCCGATGATCTGACCGACGCCATAGGCCGCCGTCGCGTAGCCCATCAGACCGGCAGCGTCGTCGCCGCGCAGACGCCGCGCCTCGCGCATCGCGAACAGCGTGATCGCGGTGAACGGCAAGCCGATCAGGATGCTGCCGAATGAGAAGCCGCCCGCCGTCGGCCAGACGATACCGAGGGCGATGCCGCACGCCTGCAGCACATAGCAGCCGGCAAGCAGCGTGCGGTTGTCCCAATGCACCGGCAAACGCGCCGCCAGCAGTGCGCCGACGATCAGCGCCGCGCCGAACATCGGCCAGAACAGGTCGGGCCATGCTGAGCCAGGCAATGCGTGACGCGCGATGACGGGCAGGAACGTCGCGGTGATGATGTAGCCGAAACCGGGGACGCCGTAGAGAAGGATGAGCCAGAGGGCGTCGGCGTGGTGATGGGTGGCGTGGTGGTCGGTGCTGGTCGTGGTGGGTTGGGCGGCGGGGCGTTGGATTGGTGTTGCTTGGGTTGCTGCGCGTTGGAATTCAGCGCCGAAGGTTCCGGCGCTTTGAGCTGCAGCGCCGTGAACTGCCGCGCGTTGAGTTCCAGCGCCCTGAAGTTGAGCGCCATAGGTTCCAACGCCATCGATTCCCGCGCCTTGACCTGCGGCGCGTTCCGTCGCGCCGAATTCACCGGTGTCACGTTGGCTCATCGCGCCAACACTCGTCTGATCGCCACGACCAGAACCAACCATGCGAGCGCGCAGATTTATTTCTCCACTGCCGGACGCCGCGCCAAACACCGGCCAAACCACAACCGACAGAGCCGCCGCAATCAACCCGAACCCGAGCCACCCCACCGTGGCCCCATACCCACCCGCCACGCTGACCAGCAGGCCCGTACCGACGATGCCCATGCCCGGCCCCGTGTAGATCACCCCGCCCCATCCATGCGCACCGAGCTCGGCGAGCCGCCGCAAGCCCCACTGGGACGCGAATACGAACGTCCAGGCACTGACCGCGCCCGCGATGAACCGCACCACCGCCCAGATCCAGAACTGGCTCGCCACACCCATCGTCAGCGTCAGCAGCACCGTCGCGACGAGCCCCCAACGCACCATGCGCGCCGGCTCGATCCGCAGCGCCGCGCACGTGACCGCGCCGAGGAAATACCCCGCGTAATTGAACGACGCCAGCCAGCCGCCATGCTGAATATCGAGCTGCGGCTGACCGAACGCGTCGCCGTGAAGCATCAGCGGCAAGAGCGGCGTGAATGCAAATCGCCCGATACCGAGCGCGACGGCCAGCGTGACCATGCAGGCAAGCGCCGCGCGGCGGGCGGGGTGGCGTCCGGCGAAGCTGCCGTGCGTGGTGGAGGCGAGATTGTTCATGAGCGGGCGACGATACGTGCGGTCAATCGATCAGATGGCTTACATCCATAGTAGCTTGACCTTTCAATCACGAAAAATGAATAATTCGGATACCACCCATCGCCTAGAGAGAATCATGGATCTGGCCGCTTTGACCATTTTTCGTGCCGTCGTGCGGGAAAACGGCGTGACGCGCGCTGCTGCCAAGCTCAATCGCGTGCAATCGAACGTCACTACGCGCATCAAGCAGCTCGAAGAGCAACTGGGCACCGACCTGTTCATCCGCGACGGCCGCCGTCTCGTCCTGACGCCCGCCGGCGAGACGCTGCTGCCCTACGCCGAACGCCTGCTCGCGCTCGCCGACGAGGCGCGTCATGCGGTGCGCGAGGACCGTCCGAGCGGGCGGCTGCGTTTGGGCACGATGGAAAGTGTCGCCGCGACGCGTCTCCCCGCGCTGCTCGCGCGTTATCACCAGCAGTGGCCCGCCGTCGCGCTGGAACTCGAGATCGGCACGACCGGCAAGCTGATCGAGCGGGTGCGTGAATTCGAAGTGGATGCCGCGTTGGTGGCGACGCCGTTGGACCCGGCTGCGCTCGGCGAATTATTCGAGTCGGTGCCGGTGTTCAGGGAAGAACTGGTGATGCTGACGCCGCGCGGGCATCGACCGATTCGGGACGTCCGGGACATTGCGCTGTCGACGCTGATTGCGTTCGAGCGTGGCTGTGCTTACCGGTCTTATATCGAGAAGTGGTATCTGGAGCACGGCGTGAGGCCGGCGCGCGTGCTGGAGCTGGGCTCCTACCACGCGATCGTGGCATGCGTGGCCGCTGGTGCAGGGGTGGCGGTGGCCCCCCGGTCGGTGCTGAATTTGCAGACCGATGCCAGCAATATCGCGGTGCATGAGCTGCCCGACATCGGAGTGATCGAGACACTGCTGGTGTGGCGACGCGGGCATTTTTCGTCCGCACTGAATGCGTTGAAACAGGCGCTGGTGATGCGGCAGGATGCGGTGAGCTTGCCCGAGACTGTGACTGCTGCGGAAGGGGCGTCCTGATTTTTTGACTGCACGGTTGCGGCGCTTCGCGCCAGACGCTCAAAAAAACTTAGGCCACGCGACACGCCCAACCTCCCGGCGCTCCGCGTGGCCCAATCACATCAGAATCAAAGCTGGCCTTCGACCCAACCCTTCACGCCGGCCAGTGCCGCCGGCAGATTCGCCGGCTCGGTGCCGCCAGCCTGTGCCATATCCGGACGGCCGCCGCCCTTACCGCCGACTTGCTGCGCCACGAAGTTGACCAGCTCACCCGCCTTGACCTTCTTGCTGGCGTCCGCCGTGACGCCGGCGATCAGGCTCACCTTGCCACCTTCGACCGAAGCCAGCACGATCGCCGCGCTCTTCAGCTTGTCCTTCAGCTTGTCGACGGTTTCGCGCAGCGTCTTGACATCCGCGCCTTCGAGCGTAGCCGCCAGCACGTGCACGCCGCCGACTTCGATCGCCTGACCGGCCAGTTCGTCGCCCTGGCTCGACGCCATCTTCGACTTCAGCGCGCTCAGTTCCTTCTCCAGCGACTTCACCTGGTCCTGCACCTGCGTGATCCGCTGCGTCAGTTCCGACGGTTGCGCCTTCAACACAGCCGCAGCCGCATTGATGCGCGCGTCGAGATCCTGCACGAAGCGCACGGCGTTGTCGCCCGTAATCGCTTCCACGCGACGGATGCCCGCCGCCACGCCGCCTTCCATGACGATCTTGAAGAAGCCGATGTCGCCGGTGCGATGCACGTGCGTGCCGCCGCACAATTCACGCGAGAAGCCCAGGTCGAGCACGCGCACTTCGTCGCCGTACTTTTCGCCGAACAGCGCCATCGCGCCGCCTTTCACCGCTTCGTCGAACGGCATGACGCGCACGATGCCCGGCGCGTTCGCCAGCACCTCGGCGTTGACGATTTCCTCGACACGGCGGATCTGCTCGTCCGTCATCGGCGCGTTGTGCGCGAAGTCGAAACGGGTCTTGTCGGCGTCGACGAGCGAGCCCTTCTGCTGCACGTGCGAACCGAGCACTTCACGCAGCGCCTTGTGCATCAGGTGCGTGGCCGAGTGGTTGCGTTGCGTGCGGGCGCGGCGCACCGCGTCGATTTCCGCCTTGACGACGTCGCCGACCTTCAGCGTGCCCTGCTCGAGCGTGCCGTGATGACCGACCACGTCGGCCTGCACCTTCAGCGTATCGCTCACCGCGAAGCGCACGCTCGCGTTGGCCAGCACGCCCTGGTCGCCGACCTGGCCGCCCGATTCCGCGTAGAACGGCGTGTGGTCCAGCACGACGACAGCCTGCTGGCCGTGGCTCACTTGCTGCACCGAGGCGCCGTCCACATACAACGCGACAACCTTCGCGTCGTCGAAGACGATTTCTTCGTAACCGTGGAACGTGGTTTTCGCGCCCGAGTATTCGAGGCCTTGCGCCATCTTGAACTTGCCCGCCGCGCGAGCCTGCTCGCGTTGACGCGCCATGGCTTCGTCGAAGGCGGCTTCGTCGACCGTCACTTCGCGCTCGCGGCACACGTCCGCCGTCAGATCGAGCGGGAAGCCGTACGTGTCGTGCAGCTTGAATGCGAGTTCCCCGTCGAGCGTCTTGCCGCCCTTGGCTTCGAGGTCGGCCAGCGCGCCCTCGAGAATCGACATGCCGTGCTCGATGGTCTCGAAGAAGCGCTCTTCTTCCTGACGCAGCACGTCGGTGACGCGTTGTTCCGCTTCCTTCAGTTCCGGGTACGCGCCGCCCATCTGCGCGACGAGGTCCGCCACCATGCGATGGAAGAACGAACCCTTCTTACCCAGCTTGTAGCCGTGGCGGATCGCACGGCGCACGATCCGGCGCAGCACGTAGCCGCGGCCCTCGTTGCCCGGAATCACGCCGTCGACGATCAGGAACGAGCACGCGCGGATGTGGTCGGCGATCACCTTCAGCGAATTGTTGGTCAGATCGCTCACGCCGGTTTCACGCGCAGCGGCCTGGATGAGCGCCTGGAACAGGTCGATCTCATAGTTGCTGTGCACGTGCTGCAGCACGGCGGCGATACGCTCCAGACCCATGCCGGTATCGACGCACTGCTTGGGCAGCGGCGTCATGTTGCCTTGCGCGTCGCGGCTGAATTGCATGAACACGAGATTCCAGATCTCGATGTAGCGGTCGCCGTCTTCCTCGGGCGATCCCGGCGGGCCACCCCACACGTCCGGGCCGTGGTCGTAGAAAATTTCCGAGCACGGGCCGCACGGACCGACGTCGGCCATTTGCCAGAAGTTGTCCGACGCGTAACGCGCGCCCTTGTTGTCGCCGATGCGGATGATGCGCTCGACCGGCACGCCCACTTCCTTCGCCCAGATGTCGTGCGCTTCGTCGTCTTCGTGATAGACGGTGACCCACAGCTTGTCTTTCGGCAACTGGTACACGCCTGTCAGCAGTTCCCACGCGTAGTGGATCGCGTCGCGCTTGAAGTAGTCGCCGAACGAGAAGTTGCCCAGCATTTCGAAGAACGTGTGGTGACGCGCGGTGTAGCCGACGTTTTCCAGGTCGTTGTGCTTGCCGCCGGCGCGCACGCTGCGCTGCGCGGTCGTGGCGCGCGAATACGGGCGCGATTCCGCGCCGAGGAACACATCTTTGAACTGCACCATTCCCGAATTGGTGAAGAGCAGTGTCGGGTCGTTGCCGGGCACAAGGCTCGACGAGCGAACGATCGTATGGCCCTTCGATTCGAAGAACTTGAGGAATTTCTCGCGGATTTCGGCGGCTTTCATAGCGGGCGGGGGACGGGTTTGCCAGTTCCCTGGCTGTTACCGGCGGCATCGTGGGATGCGCCAACTGTTTGTTTCTTAAACGACTGATTATACGGGATCGGCGCCCGTGCGCGGCAGCGCGGCCTGCATGGTTGGCCGTTCGGCCAGGTTTGAGCGGGCAACGTAGGACATCGCGGGACTTTGTGGCGCGTGTCATTCGTCCTATGCCGTTCGGCCGACTGCGCCTGCGCGCGGGAATCGCTTAAGATTGCCCCCATTCGCGGCGCCTTGCGCGCCGCTTGGCCACAAAGGAGACATTGACCAATATGGGCGCTCTCAGTCATATCCGCGTGCTGGATCTCACACGCGTGCTCGCCGGACCCTGGTGCGCGCAGACTCTCGCCGATTTCGGCGCCGACGTGATCAAGATCGAACGCCCCGAAGTCGGCGACGACACCCGCCACTGGGGGCCGCCGTACCTCAAGACGCCGGAAGGCGAAGACACGCGCGAGGCCGCGTATTACCTCGCGGCGAACCGCAACAAGCGCTCGGTCACCGTCGACATCGCCTCGCCCGAAGGCCAGCGGATCATCCGTGAATTAGCCGCGCAGAGCGACGTGGTGCTGGAGAACTACAAGGTCGGCCAGTTGAAGAAGTACGGTCTGGACTACGCGTCGCTCAAGGAAGTGAAGCCCGACCTCATCTACTGCTCGGTGACCGGCTTCGGGCAGACCGGCCCGTATGCGCAGCGCGCCGGCTACGATTTCATCGTGCAAGGCATCGGCGGCTTCATGAGCATCACCGGCGAACGCGACGGCCAGCCGGGCGGCGGCCCGCAGAAGGCCGGCGTCGCGATTGCCGACCTCATGACCGGCATGTACTCGACCATTGCTGTGCTCACCGCCCTCACCCACCGTGACCGGACGGGCGAAGGCCAGTACATCGACATGGCGCTGCTCGACGTGCAGGTGGCGATGCTCGCCAACATGAATTCGAACTACCTGGCAAGCGGCCAGCCGCCGGTGCGCTGGGGCAATGCGCATCCGAACATCGTGCCGTACCAGACCTTCCAGACGAGCGACGGCTGGATCATCGTCGCGGTCGGCAACGACGGGCAGTTCCGCAAGTTCGTCGAAGCGGGCGGCCGCCCGGAACTGGCGGACGACGAACGTTTTGCCACCAACCCGGCGCGTGTGCGCAACCGCGAGATCCTCGTGCCGATTCTCGCGGACATGGTCCGCCTGCAAGGCAAGCAGCAATGGATCGCCACCCTCGAAGCCACTGGTGTGCCATGTGGGCCCATCAACGATCTTGGCGAGGTGTTCGAGAATGAGCAGGTGGTGGCGCGCGGGCTACAGGTGGATCTGCCGCATCCGTCGGGCGGCACGGTCAAGCTGGTGCGCAATCCGATCAATATGACCGGTACGCCGCCTGAAGCGCTTGCGCATCCGCCTACGCTCGGGGAACACACCGAGACCATTTTGCGCGACGTGCTCGGGTATGACGAAGCGAGGATTGCGGCGTTGCGGGGGCAGTCGGTGATTTGATTCTGGTGGGCGCGCGGTGGGCGCGTTCAGCGCGGGCGTTACTTAGCGACAGTTTGGCGCGCCAAACGACCCCAGCCACTCGCGCCCTTCGTTCCAATCGCCGAGCCCGCTGTCCGCGTTGATATGGCCGCGCGGGCCGATGTCGATCCAGCGGCTGCCCCACGCGTTCGCACAGGTCTTCGAAAACGGCACGCCGCCGTAGGGATCATCGCTGCTGGCCACGACGATCGACGGAAACGGCAGCCGCTTGAGCGGCACCGGTGCGAAACCGGTCGCGTCCCGCGGAAAATGCGCCTCGGCGGGATCGGGCAGCGCGACCAGCAGTGCGCCCGCCACCTTCGCTAGCTGCGCGGCGCTCGCGTATTGCGACGCCCAGAAAGCCGTCGTCAGGCAACCGAGGCTGTGCGCGGCGAACACCACGGGCGCGTCGGCGGCGGCCACCGCGGCGTCGAGCGTGCGGCACCAGGCGTCGCGCTGAGGGTGCTCCCAATCCGGCATCTGTACGCGCACAAATGCCGGGCTCAATGCTTCCCAGCGTGTCTGCCAGTGGCCGGCGCCGGAGTTCTGGTAGCCTGGCAGCACCAGCGTGTCAGGTTGTTTTTGTCCGCTCATCGCGTTCCCCGTCGTTGATCGTTGTTCGCAGTTTATTGTTTTTGCCCGCGCCGCCGCCAGGCCGCGTCAATGCATCACGCGCCCCACACCCACGCCGCGCGGATCTGCCGCCGGCTCGGGCGTCGTGCCCTCGATGCGGATCAACTGCACGTCGCCGTTGAACGACTGCCCTTCGAGCGTGTAGCCCTTGGCTTGCAATTGCTCGGCCAGCTCACCTGTGATCGGACGATACGGCTCGAAATAGATCGTCTTCTGCGGCAGCAACTGATGGTGGAAACGCATGGCGGCGAGCGCGTCGGTGGGTGACATGTTGAAGTCGTACAGATCGGTCATCACCTGGAAAATCGACGTCAGAATGCGCGAGCCGCCGGGCGTGCCGATCACCAGCGACACCTTGTTGTCCTTCAGCAGAATGGTCGGCGTCATCGACGACAGCGGCCGACGTCCGGGCGCCACCGTATTCACTTCGGCGCTGCTTGCGCCGGACGCGCTTGCGGCAGCGGGCTTGGTGACGAAGTCATCCATGGCGTCGTTCAGCAGGAAGCCGCTGCCGTCCACCACCACGCCTGAACCGAAGTCCCCGTTCAGCGTGTAGGTGTTCGACACGGCATTGCCCCACTTGTCGACCACCGAGAAATGCGTGGTTTGCGCTTTCTCCGGGGCCGTGTCGCCGAGGCCCGGCTTCACCGGCGCCGCGCCCGGCACTTCGTCGGGCTTGACTTCGTCGGCGCGCTGCGCGAGGTAGGCGTCGTCGATCAATTTGCCGGTCGGCACCTTGTACGCATCCGGATCGCCCAGGTATTGCTGGCGATCAGCGAACACGCGGTCCTCGATCTGCGCGATCAGATGGATATACGGCACGGAGTTCAGCTCGAGGCCGTCGAACGCCTGCTTCAGATCGGCTTTCATCTTCAGCATCTGGATCAGCCCAATGCCGCCTGAACTCGGCGGCGGCGCGGTCACGACCTGATAGCCGTTCCAGTCGGCGGTAAGCGGCTGGCGCCACACGGCCTTGTATTGAATCAGATCCTGTTTCGTGACCAGACCGTGGCCGTACATCTGCTGGGCGATCAGATCCGCGGTGCGGCCCTCGTAGAACTCGCGCCCGCCGTCGCTCGCAATGCGCGACAGCGTCTGCGCAAGTTCCGGCTGGCGGTACGTCACGCCCGCCTTGAGATTCGAAAAGTAGGCGTCGAAATTGGTCTTGCCGGCGAAGGTCTTCGCCGCCGCGTCGTGGCGTTGCTGCAACCACGGCTCGACCTGGAAACCGTCGGTGGCGTAGCGGATCGCGGGCGCCAGCACCTGCTTCCACTTTAGCTTGCCGAAACGCTGCTGCGCCTCCCACATCCCCTCGACCGTGCCCGGCACGCCCACTGCGCGATGCCCGACGGCGCTCATGCCAGGCAGCAGGTTGCCCTTGTCGTCGAGGTACATTTCGCGGGTCGCCTGTTGCGGCGCGCGCTCGCGATAGTCGAGAAAGTACGGCTTGCCGTCCATGAACACGGTCATGAACCCGCCGCCGCCGAGGTTGCCCGCATCCGGCGCGGTCACGGCCAGCGTGAAGGCGATGGCGACGGCGGCATCCACCGCGTTGCCGCCGGCGGCGAAGATCTGCTGCGCCGTGTCCGCGCTGTAGCGGTCCGGCACGGCCACCGCCGATGCGTCGAACACGGCCTTCGGCGGCGGCGTTTTTGCCAGCGCGGGCACGGGCGCGACGACGCCGCCGGTGAACGCGGCGAGCATGGCCGACACCGTCAGGATCCGGGCCAGAGAAAGCGAGGTGAAAGGCGCGCGAGGCGCGCCGTGCGTCGGGACAGACATCCGAGAAACTCCGGCAACTAAGGGCGCCATGGTGCACGAACGGCAAGAATTCGTGCAAGGCGACAAAGGGCGGTGCGGCCTGCGTGGACGGCTGCGACGAGTGCACGCGCTGCGCGTCATGGCGCAAGCTGCACTGCCCCGGGAAATGATCGGGCGGCGGGCATGTGGGGCGAGGCGGGACGGCTGATGCGCCTTGCTATACGCGGTGATTTCCCGCCCGCGCGCTCAGGTTGCGAGAAAAGCGGCCTGATGCTGCGCGATGCGGCCTGAACGCGGGCGCACAACGCCTATTGCGGCGTCCGGAAAACCCACGCGGACCTACCATGCGGCCCTCGCGGACGAACCCGCGCCGCTGGCATCCTAAGGCGGCGGCGGGCGCGCGAACAAAACGTTTTACCTCCTGTTACAGCGCCGGCCTGCCCCCTGAATTGCCGCCAAAACCGCTCAAACGTTGGCTGCACGCCGCACTCGCCTGCTGCGACGGGACTCGTCAGGTAGAATTGTCGGATAAGTGGACGCATTGCGCGCCCCCGACAGACTTTCACCTTCTCGCATGAATACCGAACGCAACGACGCGCCAGCGGCATCCAATTTCATCCGCAACATCATTGACGACGACAACCGCACCGGCAAGTGGGGGCAGCGTGTCGAAACGCGCTTTCCGCCCGAGCCGAACGGCTATCTGCATATCGGTCACGCCAAGAGCATCTGCCTGAACTTCGGCGTGGCGCGCAGCTACGGCGGCGTGTGCCATCTGCGCTTTGACGATACCAATCCGGAAAAGGAAAGCGTCGAATACGTCGACTCGATCATCGACGCCGTGCGCTGGCTCGGCTTCGAGTGGGAAAAAGGCGGCAAGGAAGAGCTCTACTACGCGAGCGACTACTACGACAAGCTGTACGAATTCGCCGAACTGCTGATCGAACGCGGCAAGGCCTACGTGGACAGCCAGTCGGCAGAAGAAATGCGCGCGAACCGCGGCTCGGCCACGGAAGTCGGCACGCCGTCGCCCTTCCGCGAGCGTTCGGTGCAGGAGAATCTCGACCTGTTTCGCCGCATGAAGGCCGGCGAGTTCCAGGAAGGCGAGCACGTGCTGCGCGCGAAGATCGACATGTCGTCGCCGAACTTTAATATGCGCGATCCGGTGATCTACCGGATTCGCTTCGCGCATCACTACCGCACCGGCGACAAATGGTGCGTGTACCCGATGTACGACTACACGCACTGCATCTCGGACGCGTTGGAAAACATCACGCATTCGCTGTGCACGCTGGAGTTCGAGGACCATCGTCCGCTGTATGACTGGATCCTGAACGAACTCGCCGAGGCCGGCATTTTTACGCGCCCGCTGCCGCAACAAATCGAATTTTCGCGCCTGAACCTGACCTACGCGATCACCAGCAAGCGCAAGCTGCTGCAACTCGTGACCGAAGGCCATGTGGACGGCTGGGACGATCCGCGTATGCCGACCATTGTCGGCGTGCGCCGGCGCGGCTTCACGCCGGAAGCGATCCAGCTGTTCTGCGAGCGCATCGGCGTGACCAAGGTCGATTCGTGGATCGACATGAGCGTGTTCGAAGGCGCGCTGCGCGACGATCTGGACGACAAGTCGCCGCGCACGGCCGCGGTGCTCGATCCGGTGAAGCTGATCATCGACAACTTCCCCGAAGGCGTGACCGAGCCATGCAATGCGCCGGTCCATCCGCATCACCCGGAAATGGGCATGCGCGAGTTTCCGATTTCGCGCGAACTGTGGATCGAACGCGACGACTACAACGAAACGCCGCCGAAGGGCTACTTCCGCCTGTTCCCGGGCAACAAGGTACGTCTGCGCTACGGCTACGTGATCGAATGCGTCGGCGCGGACAAGGACGAGAACGGCAACATCGTCGCGGTCCATTGCAACTACTTCCCGGACAGCAAATCAGGCACCGAAGGCGCGAACAGCTACAAGGTCAAGGGCAACATCCACTGGGTCAGCGCGGCAGCCGCGTGCCCGGCCGAAGTGCGTATCTACGACCGCCTGTTCAAGGAACCGCAGCCGGACGCCGGCGGCCGCGATTTCCTTGAAGCGCTGAATCCGGATTCGAAGCGCGTGGTCAACGCCTACCTGGAACCGGGCGCGCGCGAAGCGCTGCCGGAGCAACGCTATCAGTTCGAGCGTCATGGCTATTTCGTCGCCGACCGAGTCGATTCCAAGCCGGGTAAGCCCGTATTCAATCGCATCGTCAGTCTGCGCGACAGTTGGGGCAAGCCGGCGTAAGCTGGAACGCACCCTCTTGCAGCGCATCTGAAGTTGGATATGGCGTGCGTCTTGATAGAAAGATGCACGCCGTTTTGTCGCATCATGTTCCATCGACAGCGACGGCGCGGCATCCGCCAACGCCAGTCCGGGAGGTCCGATGAAAGTTGCAGCCCGCCGCAGGGCGAGTACCCGGCGCACAACGGGAAGCACGGCGCGCGCGGCGCGTTTCGTTCAGGGCGCGCGCTGCGCGCTCATGGCGCTGACCACGTTCGGCGCGGCGTCGCTCGCCTGCTCCGCTCAAACGGATGAACTCACCGGCACGCTGAAAAAAATTCACGACGACGGCGTGGTCGTGCTCGGCGTGCGTGAAGCGTCGATTCCTTTCTCCTACTTCGACGGCAAAGGCACGGTCGGCTATTCGCAGACCATCGCACTGCAGATCGTCGACGAGATCAAGAAGACGTTGGGCATGCCGCAACTGAAGGTGCACGAGATCACCGTGACCTCGTCGAACCGTACGCCGATGCTGTTGAACAATCAGATCGATCTGGAATGCGGCTCGACCACACACACAGTGGAACGCGAAAACGTGGCCGCGTTCTCGAACAGTTTTTTCCAGTACGCCGTGCGCATGATCGCGCGCAAGAACAGCGGCATCACGGATTTTTCCGACCTGGCCGGCAAAGCGGTCGTGACGACCGCGGGCACCTCGGATGAACGCCTGCTGCGCCGCCTGAACACCGACAAGCACCTGAACATGCGCATCACCAGCGCGCGCGATCATTCCGAGGCATTTTCCGCGCTCAAGGACGACCACGCCGTGGCCTTCGTGATGGACGAGCCGATCGTGTACGGTTTCAAATCGACCGATCCGCGTCCCGACGATTTCGTCGTGACCGGCACGCCGCTTGGCTATGAAGTCTACGCGTGCATGTTCCGCAAAGGCGATGAACCGTTCCGCACACTCGTCAATGGCGTGATCACGCGCAGCCAGACTTCCGGCGAAGCGGAGCGTCTGTACAAGCAGTGGTTCACGCAACCTATTCCGCCGCACGGCATCAATCTGAACTATCCGCTGTCGGAGCAGAACCGCGCTTTGTTCGCGCATCCGAACGACCGCGCACTCGACTGAAGCCTCGGGCGGCGAACGCAGTGCTGGCCTCGCCGCTATAACGACCGATGCAATTCCGCGAGCGACAGCGTGGTCTGAAAGAGCCGCGTGAGACTGCGGCTCGCATACTTGTCCACTTCGTCAGGCGCGGCCCAGCGGTAGGCATCCATTTCGGGAATCAGCGTGCCGTCGGAGCGGCGCGGAAAGAGCGACGTGCAGGTGCACACGCTCAGATCGAGTTCGTCGACGGTGGCACGCGCGCCGAACAGATGCAGGTCCTTGTCGCGCCGATAGACGAATAGGCCGAGGTCTTTCAGACGCTCGGGCTCGATGGCGATACCGGTCTCCTCGACCATCTCGCGCAGCGCCGTGACGTGCGGCGCCTCGCCTTCTTCGCCATGTCCTTTGGGAATATCCCAGTGCGACGTTTCAGTAGCGTGCGCGAGCAGCACGCGGCCGTCCGGGTCGAGCAAGACGATACCGCACGAGACAATCCGTGTGCTCATTGCCACACCATTTCAAGCGAACGCAACGATCCATCGACACGCACATGCATGGCTTCGAGCCGCGCCGGCTGCCAACCGGCGCGCGCCGCCATCAAGGCCCGCATGCTCAGTGCTTTTTCTGCAATTGCCAGTTGCCGCTGCCGTGCTTGCAGAACTGCGGGCGCAGGTTCATCGATTGCCCTTTGGCGCTCAGCACGACGCCGACGTCGCGGCAGGTGCGGTCGCCGTCCTTGGCCGTGCTGGCCATCGTGATCGCGGCGTCGATCTTCACGCTGTTGCCCGTGCCTTCGTTGACCCAGTTCATGGTTTCGCCGTCCTGCTTGTCGTTCAGTGCGGAGAAGACCGCCTTCTTGACGGAGTCGATGTCGCGTTGCTTCATGTAGCTGATCGGCGTGTCGTTCAGAAAACCAAGATTCGCAGCTTGCGCGCCGATCGCAGCACCCAGCAACAGGCTACCGGCAGTCAGTTGAGACAGGACACGGGTTCGCATCGACATGAAGGGTTCTCCTCGAAAGTGTTCGGCGGTCTCGAGCGCGCGGGGCGCATCGTGATCTGGACCCCAAAAGCATAGCATGTCCCCCTCGAAGGGACCGCGAGAAACTGCCGGGCTCTCAGCCGAACAGGGCGGCCGCCAGCGGAATATGCGGCGCGATCTATTGCTTGAATCACGCGCCACCGGACACAACGAGCGCCGCTAATTTTAGGACAGCTCCCATTCCTAGCAGTAGGACGACTTCTTAAGATTGATTGATTGCGTATCCGCGCCAATCAGAATCTGAAGATGCTCTGCCATGCACACCCTCTCCGCCCTCAAAACTTTTGCTATCGCACTTGCGCTGCTGTGTGTCGCGCTCGTACCGGTTGCGATCAGACGCGATCCCGGACTCGCGCGGCGCGTCGTGCGGATGGACGCGTTGCCTCGCGCTCGCTGGCCGAATCTGCTGACGCGCGTTGGCGTCGCCTGCCTGTTGCTGTCCTTCGCCATGCTGGTCGTCGGCTGCTATTACATGCTGGCGAGCGTCGGCAACTAATCCTGGTCTGAGCGGCCGGCTACGCCAGCAGCCATCGCGTCACCTTCCTCACTTCGCGGCCACTGAGTCGGCCGCCCCGCTTCCCGCCTTGTACCCGTCTGTCAGCGTATTCAAAAACGCGACGACGTCCTTGATGTCAGCCTCGTCGAGCGCCGGCTTGTCACCTGGCTTGCGATCGAATGGTGGATCAGTATTCAGATTGGCCCAGTACTGCTGGGGCAGATCGTCGAACTTCCGCACTTTGCCTTTCGCGACCGGATAGAACTTCTCCGGGTTCGTGTCGCGCTCGGCATAGAAGCGCACCACCTGATCGAGCGAATGATAGATGCCGTTGTGGAAGAAGCTCTTCTTCAGCGCCACATTGCGCAGCGTCGGCGTGCGGAAGATGCCGCAAAACTCGGCGCGACCCTTCAGATCGGTGCGCTCCGGGCCGCAGGCGCCGAGGTCATAGAAATGCGGATCGCGATTCACCGACAGCGCGCGATTGCGCGGCACGCCGATCGCGATCAGACCGAAATCGCTGAACTGCGGCGGCGCACCGTCCATGGTGCGCTGGCTGATGTGGCAGCTCGCGCAATTGCCTTTTTTCTCGTCGTTGAACAGTTGCAGGCCGCGCAGTTCGGCTTGCGTCAACTGAGCCTTACCCGCCAGATAGGCGTCGTACTTGCTGGTGTACGGATAGAAAGTTTCCGGCGTCTGCTCGAAGGTTTCGAGCGCTTGCAACACGGCTTTGAAGGTGGCGTCGTCGCTATCGAAAATATGTGCGCCGAAGGCCGCGCGGAAAGCGTCGGCGTAGGGCGCAGCCTTGAGCGCCGCAGTGACTTTGGCCGGCGTGCTGCCCATTTCAAACGACGACAGCAGCGGAATGCGCGCCTGGTCGCCACCGCGGTCGACGCGGCCATCCCAGGTCAAGCCGCCGGTCGGGCCGGCATCAACGCTTTCGTCGCCTTCGTCGTCCGACTCGTGGTAGTGCTCGGCGAATGCGGGCACCGATTGCAGATACTTCAGCGTCGGCGCGGCGCGCATACCGGTGCGGTGCATGTCGTTGCCGCCGAGTTGCACCGACAACGCATTGGCCGGCGAAAACCCATGGTCCGGACTGTGGCACGACGCGCAAGCGAGCTTGCCCGAGCCGGAGAGCGACGCGTCGAAAAATAACTGCTTGCCGAGCGCCGTCATCTGCCGCACGGATTCGTAGACTTGCGCACGGGACTGCCCCGCTTCATGGGCGGCCACCTGCACGGCCGACGCCGCCACCGGCGCGGACGAAGCCGAACCGCCCGCGACCGTGCTCGCCGCGCCACTCGCGACGGCAGCCGTCCCCGGCGCACCCGCATCGCACGCGGCAAGCATCAAGGTCATGGCTGTCAGCGCGAACGCCGTCGCTTGCCGCACGCGCATCGTCGCGAGACCGGCGCCACGCCGCGCCTCGACCCGAGCCATTATTTTCCGAATCCCCGTCAGACCTGGCCGCATAAGAAAGATGTGAGTTTGCGATAGTGAAGTCCGCGAGCGTATTTCATTCCCATGTCTTTTAAATGACATACAGCCGACGGTATTTTCATATCAGAAGCAATTCGTAATTAATTACATCTTTCTGTCAAATTGCCTTGCCAAACTTTCGCCCGCGGTCATCCGTGTAAGGAGTGCAGGTGACCCGTCCCCAACGCGAGAGAGAGAAACCACATCAAATGAACAAGAAACTGATCTGCGCGACGCCTATCGCGATCGCAGCAGCGTTGAGCCTGTATGCGTGCGGCGGTGACAAAGTCAACGAACCGGACATCACCTCGATCAAGAATGTCGTGGTGATCTACGCGGAAAACCGCAGCTTCGACAACCTGTACGGCAACTTTCCGGGCGCCAACGGTTTGCAGAACGTGACGGCGGCGAGCGCCACGCAGGTGGACCGCAACGGCACGACGCTCGCGACGCTGCCGCAGGTGTGGAACGGCCTGACGCAAACCGGCGTCACGCCGGTGGTCACGCAGGCCATGACGGCAAACCTGCCGAACAGCCCGTTCGCCATCGACGACCCGAAGGGTTTCAACACGCCGATCACGGCGACGACGCGTGACCTGTATCACCGCTTCTACGAGAACCAGATGCAGATCAACGGCGGCAAGAACGACAAGTTCGCCGCGTGGGCGGATTCGGGCGGCCTCGTGATGGGCCACTACACGCTCAACGCCGACAAGCTGCCGCTGTGGAAAATCGCCCAGCAGTACACGCTCGCCGACAACTTTTTCATGGGCGCGTTCGGCGGTTCGTTCCTGAACCACCAGTGGCTGATCTGCGCGTGCACGCCGACCTATCCGAACGCGGACAAGAGCGTGGCGGCCAGCTCGATCTCGTCGGTGGAAAGCGACGGCGTCACGCTGAAGCTCGCGTCCAACTCGCCCGCTTCGGCGTTGAGCGGTCCGCCCAAATACGTGAACTCGGGCAACCTCACGCCTGACTTCTTCGCGATCAACACGATGCAGCCGCCGTATCAACCGAGCGGCAACAAGCCGGCGACCGGCGGCGACGCGAACTTCGCCGATCCGACCCAGGCGACCACCCTGCCGGCGCAGTCGCAGCAGCACATCGGCGATCTGCTGAACAACGCGAAGGTGTCGTGGGCGTGGTACAGCGGCGCGTGGGGCGCGGCGGTGTCGGCGGCGCAAAACGGCACGTCGAACGTGATTTACGGCGCGAATCTGACGGCACCGAACTTCCAGCCGCATCATCAGCCGTTCAACTACTTCGCCGACCTCGCACCGGGCACCGCGAACCGTTCGCAGCATTTGCTCGACGGTGGTCTCGCCGGCTCGGAGTTCATCAAGGCGATCGACAACGGCACGCTGCCGCAAGTGTCGTTCTACAAGCCGCAGGGCAACCTGAACGAACACGCGGGCTACACCGATGTGGCATCGGGCGATCAACACATCGCGGACGTAATCTCGCATCTGCAGAAGAGCCCGCAGTGGAACAACATGGTGGTGGTCGTGACCTACGACGAAAACGGCGGCTTCTGGGATCACGTGTCGCCGCCGAAGGCCGACCGCTGGGGTCCGGGCACGCGTATTCCGGCACTGATCATCTCGCCGTACGCGAAGAAGGGTTTCGTCGATCACACGCAGTACGACACCACGTCGATCCTGCGCTTCATCACGCACCGCTTCTCGCTGCCGACGCTGCCGGGCATCACGGCGCGCGACGCGGCGCTGGTGAGCAACGGCAGCAAGCCGATGGGCGATCTCACGGCCGCGCTGAACATCAAGCAATGAGCGCAGGGCGAAAGGCGTTCGATTTCAGACGGACGACGTTAAGCGGTAAGCAACAGTCCGCCTGAGGGTGAGACTTTGACAGGGCAGCTTCGGCTGCCCTTTTTTATGGCTGCCGTGGAGTCCGACGCGTTTTCACGAGCGGCGTATGCTTCGACCCAGGACGCGATCGTCTCGTCGATGGCGGCTCGATATCCTCCGCAACACGTTGCAGGTTTGCCCACTCATTCAGGAGTTCGACAACATGACTGAAAAAACCATCAAGGTGCCCGGTCCCGATCATCCGATCACGGTCGAGCCGGCCAAGGCGCGCGTGGTCGTGACGGTAGCCGGCAAGGTGATCGCCGATTCGAAGAAGGCCCTCGTGCTGCGCGAAGCATCGTATCCGGAGGTGTATTACATTCCGCGCAACGACGTGGAAATGACGCTGCTGGAGCGCACCGATCACGCGACCTACTGCCCATACAAGGGCGATTGCGCGTACTACAGCATTCCGCTTGGCGGCGAGCGGACGGTGAACGCGGTGTGGACTTACGAGTCGCCGTATGCGGCGGTGAAGGAGATCGCGCAACATCTGGCGTTCTATCCGAACCGCGTGGACTCGATCGAAGTGAAACCGGCGGAGTGACAAGCGAACGTGGCGCGGCGCAAGCTATGCGCGACTCTGGCCGCGTGGTGCGGCGAGCGCGCGCGCCAACATGAGAAGTACGGCAGGAGGGACTCGAACCCCCCACCCTCGGCTTAGAAGGCCGATGCTCTATCCAGCTGAGCTACTGCCGTATTGAAGTGAGGCGATGCAACCACGCACGACGTGCATCGCCCGCAATGAGAACCCGCTTTCGGGCATTGGAACCTGTGCACCTGCAAGCCACAGGATTCGTCGAATACCGAAATTCTAACTGACCGTGCCGTAGACGGGAAATCCACTCCGGCGCCTCGCAGACATTCCGCGCGCCACAGCGGCCGTTGCCAGTCACAAAACAAACGGGCCCGGCAGGTTGAGCCGGGCCCGGATTATAACCGATCGTTCCCTGCCCGCCAGCACGCGCTAGCGGACATGGCGAACTGAATCACACCGGCTGCGGATGCAGCATGAACCAGCCGAGGAACACGACGCCGGCGATCACGCAATACACGCCGAACGAAGCCAGACGTCCGCGGCCTTCGAAATAGCGCATCAGGAAACGCACGCTGAGATAGGCGGCGATCGCGGTCAGCACGCCGCCGAGCAACGCGTCGGCGAGTTGGCCTGGCGCATGAAACAGCTTCGGCAACTCGAGCACGCCGGCCGCGAAGATGATCGGCGTGCCGAGCAGGAACGAGAACTCCGCCGACTTCTCCGCCGTCAGGCCCGCCGCATTGCCGGCGATCATCGTCAGACCGCTGCGCGAGAAACCCGGAATCAACGCGCCGATCTGCGCGAGACCGACGAAAAACGCCTGGCCGAAAGTCAGCTTCTCCGGCGCCTGATGCGCACGCGTACGCTGCAGGCGATCACCGAACCACAGCAGCACGCCGTTGACGATCAGCGCGATCGCGACGATCCGCAGGTCGTGAAAAAGCCGTTCGAGCCGCTTTTCCAGCAGCAGACCGACCAGACCCGCCGGAATCGTGCCGATGATGAGCGCCCACATCATGTGCGCGTCGTCGTTGCGGCGGCCGCCGAACGACGCGAAGAAGCCGCGCACCAGCGCGCACCAGCGCTTACGGAAGTACCACAACAGCGCGAGCGCCGTGCCGAGATGCAACGCGACGAGGAACGGCAGCAATTGCGGCGCGTGTTTGTCGATATGCATGCCGAACAGTGCGGGCACGAGCAACGTATGGCCGAGGCTGCTCACCGGAAACAGTTCGGTGACGCCTTGCAGCACGCTCAGGAAAATGAGAAACGACAGGTTCACGCGGGGCGTCCTTGTAAGGAAAATGTCGGGGAAAGGCGCACCGGATAAGGAATCCACGGCCGCCTCAAAGCGCACCGATTATGCCTGGCTGCAATGTCAGCGCCAAGCGTTTGGACCGCATTCAGGGAAATTTTGTGCGTTGCGTCACAACTCGAAACCGTTGTTACGGCGCAGAAAAAGAAACGGGCCGCCGTGAATGGCCGCCCTGTGGATCAGCAGAATGATGTGAAGCGAACTACGTGGTGCTCGACAGAAGAATCATCCACGGGACCGGATGCCCTTTGACGAGCTGAGCAAGACGATGCGAATGCCCGGATCAGCGTTCGAGCTTGTAAAAGAAGTAGACCGTGCTTGCCGCGAACATGCCGAACAAAGTCACAGCCATTGCCATTGCGAGATCCATACAGCCTCCTGAGGCAGTCTCGCCCGGTCGTCGAAGTTACCGAGCAGTCAGACGAATTATCAGCAAGGATGGCCTTGCGGCGACACCCGCAATTTCCCGAGAAGGGTTTCCCCGTAGCGGAAAGCAGCGCAAAATCATTCTCTCGCGCGGCGCCGCGCGGCAAATTCCGACGCTCGCATGCGAGGATTGCGCCGCTTCCGGGCCGCCTCGCTTCTGCCTTCAACCTCTTACTCATCAGTCCATCGACCATGCCCCTCTCCCCGCAACCGGACATTCTCGAGATCGCCCAGGATGCCTCCGTGCTCCGTTTCGCGCCGCAAGCCGGCGGCCGTCTGATGTCGTGGACGATCGACGGCGAAGAAGTCATCCATTGGCCGGAGCATGCCGACTGGAGCCAGCCCGCGCGGATTCGCGGCGGCAATCCGTTGCTGTTCCCGTTTCTCGGCCGGCATCGTGTCGACGGCAAGATCGGCTACTGGCGTGATGCCCAGGGCAAGGTGCGCGAGCTGCCGATGCACGGCTTCGCCCGCGACCTGCCGTTCGAAGCCCACGCGGACGTGCATGGCGCCGGCCTGCGCATGGTCCTGACCGACAGCGAGGCGACCCGTGGCGGCTATCCGTTCGGCTTCCGTTTCGAGGCCGCCTACGACCTCGCGGATGCGCACACGCTCGACGTCACATTCACCACCACCAATACCGGCAACGCGCGGCTGCCCTACTACGCCGGCCATCACTTCTATTTCACGCTGCCGCACACGCAGCGTGGCGAGACCTCGCTGGAGTTGCCACGCACGCAGCGGTGCTATCAGCAGGAGGACGGTTCGATCAGCGCCGCCGAGCCGGGCGAAGCGCGCTACACACTCGACGAGGCGCGCATCCATGACCGCTTCCATTGCCTCGTCGGCACGCCGGATCAACCGGTGCGGCTCGTCGCGCCGGGTCTCGACCGGCTCGTCACGATCGACCTGCGACGGCCGGGCTCGGTGCCCTGGTACGCCGTCACCACGTGGACCGAAGCCGCGGAGTCGGACTTCTACTGTGTCGAACCGTGGCTCGGGCTGCCGGACGCGATTCACAACGGCAGGGGTCTGCGCTGGCTCGAACCGGGGCAGACCGAAGTCGCCGCGCTGCGAATCAGCGTCGCCAAACTGGGTTGATTGCGGGATTGCGGACCGAGTCGCGCGGTCGGCTTTGAGGCGGGATTTGGAGCGAGGTTTCGCCAAAAATTTCGCTGCACTTTGTCGCATTCCGCACCGCACGAGCCTGCCGCGTTGCCCGCTTTTCGCGTGTTGCAGCGCAAAACCGTTAGAATCGAGCGCTTTGTATCCACCTGCCGCGTGATCGGGATCGGCGCGCGGCAGCGCTTTGCGAGGTCCAATGCGTAACACAACAAGAATGATGAAACGGCTCGCCTGCGCGTCGTTGGTGGCACTGCTCGCCGCGTGCGGGTCGGCGCCGGTGGGGCCGGGGTTTTATCGGGTGGAACGGGGCGATACGCTGTCGAAGATCGCACGCAGTAGCCGGCAATCGGTGCAAAGCATCGTGCGCTGGAACAATCTGACCAATGCGGACAGCATCGAGGTCGGCCAGGTGCTGCGCGTCGCGCCGCCGGGCGGCACGGCATCGACCAGTGGCGCGGTACGCAGCAGTGGAAGCGGCAGCGCTTCGGCCACGCCGCGTCCGGCGCCCGCCGATAGCGCGCCGTCCGCCGCGCCGGCTTCGACGATCTCGCTGGTATGGCCGGCCGACGGCACGGTCATCCGGCGTTTTGACGGCGGCAATTCGAAGGGCATCGATATTTCGTCGGCGGCGGGCACGCCCGTCATCGCTGCGGCGCCCGGCACGGTGGTGTACGCCGGCAACGGCTTGCGCGGCTACGGCAATCTGCTGATTCTCAAACACAACGCCGAGTATCTGACCGCCTATGCCCACAATCGCGTGCTGCTGGTGAAGGAAGGCCAGTCGGTCACGCGCGGCGAGAAAATTGCCGAGATGGGCGACACGGATACCGACCGTGTGATGCTGCACTTCGAACTGCGCTATCAGGGCCGTTCAATCGATCCGTCGCGGGCGCTGCCGCCCCGTTAGGGCTTGGCCTGGGGCACGGGCACTGGCTGCCGTCAGCGGGCGCTCTCGGTTCGCCCTGCGCGGTCCGTGTGCTTTCCCGCCGCTCGCGCCGCCTGTCACCGGGCACGCGCCCTGCAACCGCAGCCGAGGGAACCCGGCGTGTTATAAAACGCTCAATCAGGACACGACGTGGCTTCGCGTCACGTCTTCCTCCGTCAATCTGTAAGGAATTTGTATGAAGAGCGCATTTGCGTCCGTCGCAACGGCCGCGGCGATCGGTCTCGGCCTGCTGGCACTCGGCAGCCTCGGCGGCTGCTCCAGCACCACCACCATGACCTACCTGCCGAACGGCGACACCGGCTTTGCAATCAACTGCAGTGGCAGCGACGCAAGCTCGAGCTGGGCCGAGTGCTACAAACGTGCGGGCGAAGTCTGCGGTAACTACGGCTACGACGTGGTGTCGAAAGACGTCGACAACGGCGCGACCTCGGGTGGAACGGTCGGCGGTATTTTCGGCGCGAACGTGAAGAACCGGTCGATGGTGGTTCGCTGCAAGCAATAACGACGACGCCCGCGCACCGCCGCTCGGACTAGCGGCGGCGCCAGCGTCCCGAGCGCGGATCGATGCGCGCGGAGAAGGCGATCAGCACGCCGAGCGCAACCGGGCAGATGCCGAGAAAAATGATTAACGCGCTCATGCTCTGGAAAGGGGAAGTAAGTTTTCATGATCCACTACACATGTGAATCCGCAGTGACTCGGACGTGACTCGACGATGAGCGCGGCGAAAAAAAAGCCCGGCACGAGGCCGGGCTAACGGGGGTTCGGCGCATATCGGCAAAGGACCGGTTCACCATGCGCCAGAACGAAATCTAACAACCCCCTTTTACAAGCGCAATATATTAATTTCGCAGTCAATGTGATGCGGCGTACTGATTCCGCGTTACGTGAAGCGGAAAAGTCGGAAATAAACAGGCTAAATTCGCCCACCGCTTCACATTAAGCGCTTCAAAATGGCCCGGCTCGAAACTTAGATATTGCCCGCCGGACCGCGCAACGCAAGGGTCCGCCTGAAATCACCCGGAAAAGGCCTGAGGAAAGGGCGCTGGCCGATTTCGGCTAACCCATCCAGCATGATTCGGACGCTTTGCGTCCTGCGTAGCTTTAGTGCGCCACCGCACTCTTTCGCATTATTAACCGATATTGACGGCTCAATTAAAAGCAGTGATTTCTTCACAAGAAATTCGCGAATAGCGAAAATATTAAAGAGATTCAAATCCGCCGACAAATTCCTGCACTGAAAATCGAGCGGCTTATTGATTCGACCAATCGAATGATAAACATCGGCATCCAATCGTTCAAGCTGGGCGAATCGCTAAAAATCGGCCAGCCTGAAGCCGCGCTCACATGACCCGCAAACCGAGTTCGGTGACGAGCACGGCCGCCTGGGCATGGGAGATCGTCGCGCCCTTGAAGAGCGCCGCGTCCACCAGCCGCACGCCGCTCAGGTCGGCATCGCGCAGATCCGCGCCGTCGAAGCGCGCGCCCTTCAGATGGGCGTCCTTCAGGCTGCCGCCGTCGAAGATTGCTTCACGGAAGTCGACACCGGCGAGATCGGCATCGGAGAAGTCCAGTTGTTGCAGCGTGGCCTTGCGAAACGACAGGCCGCGCAAGTGCGCGCCGACCAGCAGCGTTTCGACGAAGCTCAAACCCAGCGCCGTGCACGCTTCGAAATTGGCACCGGTCAGCTTGCAGCTATGAAACGACGCCGAAGCCAGCTTGGCGCGCCGCCAGTTGGTGTTGTTCAGGTCGCTCGACTGAAACTCCGCGTCGACCAGGTCGGCCGATGCGAAATCCGCCTCGCGGCCACGGCAACGGACCCAGCGGGTATGCGAGAGCATCGTGCCGAAAAACGAGGTCTCGGCGATCGTGCAGCGATGAAACTCGGCGCCGCGCAGATCGAGTCGCGACAGGTCGGCGCCTTCGAAATCGCAGTCGGTGAAATGCAGCGGCGCTTTATTGCCGGCGAGGCTCGCCGCGATGAGTCGCTCCACCTCGGCGCGCGTGAGCGCGGCATCGGTCACGACGTGAGCTTGCGCGCCCGAAGCCGGCGCCGTTGAATCCAGTGACATGAAGGTTCAGAATGATTTTCGAAGGACCCATAGCCTACCGGAACGCGCGCCGCGCTGGCGGGCCGCCCCGATGGTTTATAGTAACGGCCCCGTCAGAACCCGCTTACGATGACTTCCAACGACGCCACCCATAGCCCGCTGTACGCCAAGCTGCTCGCCGAAACCGCCAAGATCGGCTGGCCCGAACTCGAACGCTTCTTCGCACGCGGGATGCTGCTGCGCGTCGCGCGCGACCTCGATCTGGTGAGCGTCGCCGAAGCGATCGCCAGCGACGACACCACGCAGGTCACGCAATGGCTGTCCTCGGGGCTTGTCGAGCGCGTGCAGGCGGAAACCGCCGCCGACTTCGCCGCGCGCGACCCGGATCTCTGGGCCGTCGTCGTCTCGCCCTGGGTGTGCGTGCAGGAACGCAATTGAGCGAAGCCGCGCGCGACGCGGACCCGTCGGCCGCGGCACCCGCCGTCCCTGTGCACTGGCACCGTCGGGTGCTCGCGCTGGCGTTTCCCATCGTTCTCGCCAATCTGACGCAGCCGATTCTCGGCGCGGTCGACACCGCCGTCGCCGGCCATCTGGATGGCGCGTCGTATCTCGGCGGCGTGGCGCTCGGCGGCCTGTTCTTCAACTTCGTGTTCTGGGGCTTCGGCTTCCTGCGCATGGGCACGACGGGTCTCGTCGCGCAATCGCACGGCGCGGACGACCACGCCGAGTTGCGCAACAACGTCGTACGCGCGCTGTTGCTGGCGGCCGCGATCGGCGCCGTAGTGCTGGCGCTGCAAATGCCATTGATCGATTACGCACTGCGCGTGATCGGCGGCAGCGACGCGGTGCAACGCAACGCGCGGCTTTACTGTCATGCGCGCATCTGGGCCGCCCCGCTCGCCCTCGGCAACTATGTCGTGCTCGGCTGGCTGCTCGGCACGCAGCAGGTGCGGCTCGCGCTGCTCTCGCAGGTGTTCATCAACAGCGTGAACATCGCGGCCGTGCTGCTGTATGTGTACGGATTCAATTGGGGCGTGGCCGGCATCGGCGCGGCTACGGCCACCGCCGATGCGCTCGGCTTCGTGCTCGGCGCCGCCCTGCTATGGCAGGGCAGGCCACGTGGCCTGCCCACGCTGAACCGCGCCGCTTTGTTCGACGCGGCGGCGCTCAAGCGGCTCGTCGTACTCAATCGCGACATCTTCGTGCGCACCTTGTGCCTGCTCTCGTCGTTCGGCTGGTTCGCGCATCTGGGCGCGAAGCAAGGCGACGCCACGCTCGCCGCCAACGCGCTGCTGCTCAATTTTCAGACCTTCATGGCCTACGGACTCGACGGCTTCGCGCACGCCGCCGAAGCGCTGGTCGGCGCGGCGATCGGCGCGCGCGACCGGCACGCGTTCACGCAGGCGATCAAGGTGACGGCATTGTGGTCCACGCTCGGTGCGCTGGGGTTCTCGCTGGTGTATTGGGGCGCGGGCTCGTGGATCGTCGAACGTTTGACGGATCAGGCCGCGGTGCGCGCCACCGCTGAAATGTATCTGCCGTGGGCCGCGCTCTCGCCGGTGGTTTCCGTGTGGGGCTTTCTGCTCGACGGCGTCTTCATTGGCGCGACCCGCACGCGCGAACTCATGATGTCGATGGTGGTGTCGTTCGCGCTGTTCGTGGCCGCGTCGTGGGCTTTGCTGGCGCTGTACGGCAATCACGGCTTGTGGGCCGCGATGCTGCTCTTCATGGCGCTGCGTGGTCTCACGCTTGCGCGCTATTTGCCGGGCGTCGTGCGCGGCATGGAGGGCGCGGCTGCTTAGGCGCCGTTTCGCCATGCGCGTGTGCTACTTATCCCGCCCAGCGCACCTATTGCACCAAAACCTCTAAGCGCGCCGACGTATCTGGTGCACCGCGCTTCCCAGGGCAACCCGGGCACGAACCACCGCACATCCATTTCGCATCGCGGGACCCGGTTACGGCTTGAAACAAGCGCACACATATCGCACGCGGCGCTCGCCCTAGAATGACCTCAGCCCGCGCTTTCCGCGCCAAAAGTCTGCGCGGGTCAGAAGCGCCGGCGTGCCCGCGCCGGAGCTTCGCTTTTGCTGTTCACCCCGTTGCCGAATCCGTTATCAGCCGACGCTCAGGGCGTGACCGGCGCAGGCACCATGGCGGGCGGACGGCTGTCGGTGGGCACGCCGTGATAGTCGGCGGGATCTTGCGGCGGCGGGCCGCCGTGATGGCCGGACGGACCATTCGCGCAACCGGCAACGCCGGCAACCAGCAGCAACGCAAGCATCGAAACGCGGATCATAAACAGGAGTCTCTCGGAGCAGAATGAAAGAGCGGCTGCCCGGCGGTGACCGGGCAAGCGCGAGCGCCGAGAGTCTACCTGCAAAGCGCATTCCACGACGCCGCTGCGAGCAGTGGGCCCCCCTCCCATTTCGTTACGCGTGAGCTACTATGAAGTCACAGCCGCATCTCACAGGAGACTGCCATGGACGCTGAAACGATCGCGGGTCTGATCGGACTCGGAATAGGTCTGCTCGTGCTGCTCGTGTTGTCGATTTACGAATCGAGAACCTATCGGCGCGAACACAACGGCGAAGGCATGGTGCATCACTGGCTGACTCATCAGCACATGCCGCACTGGATGCGTCGCCGGCACTGAACGGAAAACCGGCTGCCGGCTGCGCCTCCGGCGGTTCCGGCTGATTCAACGGTTGATACGCTGCACCGCACGTGCGAGCCCGCGCTCGCACGTCGACTGCTGGCGCGGCGATGGCGGTCGCGCACCCGCCATCAGCGCGCAAGTTTTTCCTGCCTGCCATTTCCCCTGACGCATCACCGCGCCACGGCTAAAGCACGCAGCCGCCCGCCCTCTCCCCTCTGAACTTGCTTTCCGTTCAGGCACATGCCTTGCTGCATGTAAGCCTGCAAGGAGCGCGCAGATTGCGCGTCGAGCGTCCCGGCGCGAATGCGCCGAACCAACAGACCAAATGGCTCAGGCCAGACAGGGAGAACTCGAATGACCATCGGAACCATACTGCTTATCGTGCTCATTCTTCTGCTGATCGGCGCATTGCCGAGCTGGCCGTACAGCAGCGGCTGGGGCTATCGGCCGACCGGCGTGCTCGGGGTCGTGCTGATCATCGTGATCGTCTTGCTGCTGATGGGACGCATATAACGCGGCCGAATCGCGCATTCGAGCCTCCGTTTCGCA
This sequence comes from Paraburkholderia sp. RL17-347-BIC-D, assembly GCF_046027915.1. NCBI lineage: Bacteria > Pseudomonadati > Pseudomonadota > Betaproteobacteria > Burkholderiales > Burkholderiaceae > Paraburkholderia > Paraburkholderia sp. RL17-347-BIC-D. Next base: position 13,159 of record NZ_JARESS010000024.1, on the reverse strand, counting down.
CCGGCGCAATTCGTGATTGACTCTGGCACCCAATGCCACGTAGAATCTCGGATTCGTCGGAGCGTAGCGCAGCCTGGTAGCGCATCTGATTTGGGATCAGAGGGTCGAAGGTTCGAATCCTTTCGCTCCGACCACGAAAAGCAACACGAAACCCGCGTAGCCTCCGGCTTCGCGGGTTTTTGCTTTTTGGGTTTTCAGGCTCGTGCTTGCGATATACCGGAACGCTTATACGGTCAGCCTGAGCCATCGCCTTGCGGCCTGGCGAGCCCGCGTGCGACAGTGACTGAAACCTGGCGCACGCCTGATCAGGCTCAAGCGCCGCAACCAGAGTCAAGGAGACACCCATGGATCTGATTCTCTGGCGTCACGCCGAAGCCGAAGACATCGCCAGCACCGACCTCGCGCGCGCGCTCACCACCCGCGGCCGCAAGCAGGCGCAAAACGTCGCCAAATGGCTGCGCACGCGGCTGCCCGACGACGCCGTGGTGCTCGCAAGCCCTGCCGTACGCACCATCCAGACCGCCGAGACCCTGAGCGATCAATATCGCGTCGTGCGCGAACTCGCGCCCAACGCGAGCGCGGACGACGTGCTCAACGCCGCCGGTTGGCCCAAGGGCATCGCGCAGACGGTGGTGATCGTCGGCCATCAACCGACGCTCGGTCACGTCGCCGCGCGTCTGCTCGGCAACAGCGCCGCGAGCTGGCCGCTGAAGAAAGCCGGCGTGTGGTGGATTGCGAGCCGTGAGCGCGACGGCGACGACCAGGCCGTGCTGCGAGCCGCCATGAGTCCTGATCTGGTCTGATTCGGATTCGCGTCTCAACCTAACCGGCGGTCCATAAAATCCCACGCGGCGCACGAGCGCCGCCGCTCTGCCCGCATCGATCACACACTTCACCCACGTCGCCGGGATGGCACCGTCCCGGCGCTCGAAGCGCGCCCACCCATTCCTCGACCCCACGTTTCGCACGGAAACAACACTCGCCGCTCCCCCTAGCGACATTACAAGCCGCGCGCAAGCAGCTTACGGGCAGTCATCCAATCGTCATGGGTTTGCCATGCGAGCGTCACCAGGCGTTACTACATTGGCGAAAAAAGAAATCTCCCTTTTTTCGACCAGGACCCCCCATGCGAGAACTGCCGACGCCTACCCTGCCCCTCGCTTCGATCTTCGAGTCGCGCCGCCTGCCGCGCGCCGAGGAAACGGTCACCGCCCAGCATCGCCTGCAAGTCACATGGGCTCGCACCGACGAAGAGCTGCGCGAAGCCCAGCGTCTGCGCTACCGCGTATTTGCCGACGAAATGGGTGCACGCCTGACGGGCCCCGCGGGTCTCGACGTCGATTCGTTCGACTCCTACTGCGATCACTTGCTGGTGCGCGATCTCGACACGCTGAAGGTGGTCGGCACGTATCGCGCGTTGCCGCCGCATCAGGCCGCGCGTATCGGCCGCCTGTATGCGGAAAGCGAATTCGACGTGTCGCGTCTGACGCACCTGCGCGCCAAGATGGTCGAAGTGGGCCGTTCGTGCGTGCATCCCGACTATCGCAGCGGCTCGGTGATCATGTCGCTGTGGGCGGGTCTCGCCGCCTACATGAAGCACAACGGCTACGAGACGATGCTCGGCTGCGCGAGCGTGGCGATGGTCGACGGTGGCCACTACGCGGCGAATCTGTATTGCTCGCTGCGCGACAACGCGCTGACCGCGCCGGAATATCGCGCGTTTCCGCACACGCCGCTGCCGGTCGATGAACTGCAGACGGGCGCCGAGGTAGCGCCGCCGCCGCTGGTGAAGGGTTATCTGCGTCTTGGCGCGAAGATTTGCGGCGCGCCGGCATGGGATCCCGATTTCAATACCGCGGATTTTCTGACGCTGTTCCGTTTGTCCGATATCAACGCGCGTTACGCTCGCCACTTCCTCGGCGATGCGCTGCCGCGCTGAGCGGACTCGTTCGCGCGACGCGCTTTGATGCGCGTCGGCGAAACAAAACACGCTGCGACAAAAAAAGCCCGGCAATTGCCGGGCTTTCTCATTCATGCGCAGTGCGCGGGCAAGACCTCAATCGTCCGTATAGACCACGCGATACGGAATGCCGACCTTCTCCCACTCCGCGGCCTCCTGAATCAGGCTGTAGTCGGTCAACGGATTGTTGGCGACCCACTCGTTCGGCAAGCGCACCTCGTAACCGCCATTGACTTGCGCCACCGAGATGCCCGGCAAGCCGACGTCCGCTCGCCGCCGGCACAGCAGCGCCGCAAGTCGCAGACAGAACAGCAGCGGCCACTCCACTTCCCGCGTTTGCGACAGCTTGCCGAGCTTGCCCGCGTGACCGAGCACGAGCGCGGCGAGCCGCGCCTGATCGGTACGCGAAAAGCCCGGCATGTCCGCGTTGCTCGCGATATAGGCCGAATGCTTGTGATACGCGCTGTGCGAGATGGACAGCCCGATTTCGTGCAGCGCAGCGGCCCAACCGAGGAACATGCGGTTTTCCGCGCGGCGTTCTTCGTCGGGTTCCGCGAACTGGTCGTAGAAGCGCACCGCGAGTTCGCCGATGCGCCCCGCCTGCGCGCGATCCACGCCATAGCGGCGCATGAAGCCTTCCACCGTCACCGTGCGCATGTCCTCGTGCTGCGAACGGCCCAGCAGGTCGTACAGCACGCCGAGGCGCAGCGCGCCGTCCGTGGTATCGACATAGTCGACGCCGAGTTCGTCGAACACCGCGATCATGATCGACAGGCCACCGGCCAGCACCGGAACGCGATCGCCCTTCAACGCGACGAGCTTCAGCCGATTGACGTTCTCCGCCTTGATCAGCGCGCGCTTGAGCCGTTCGAGCCCACCGCGCGAGATGCCATGCGTGACGCCTGGATCGTTGAAGCCGTTCGCCTCGACCAGTTCGGCCAATGCGCGCGCGGTGCCCGACGAGCCGATCGCCTGCTCCCAGCCGGTTTTCTTGTACTCGGCGGAAATGATCTGGATTTCGCGGCCCGCGGCGAGTTCGGCCTGGCGCATCGTGTATTCGTCGACGTTGCCGGCCGGGAAAAACGCACGGCTATGGCTCACGCAACCGATATACAGGCTCTCCATCTTGATCGGCGTGTAATGCGAGCCGATGATGAATTCCGTCGAGCCGCCGCCGATGTCGACCACAAGACGTTTGCCCGGGCTCGCGGGCACGGAGTGTGCTGCCCCCGCGTAGATCAGGCGCGCTTCTTCGCGCCCGGCAATCACTTCGATCGGGAAACCGAGCGCGGCTTGCGCCTCGCCGAGAAATTCGCCGGCATTCTTGGCGATGCGCAACGTGTTGGTGGCGACCGCGCGAACGTGATCGGGATGGAAGTCGCGAAGACGCTCGCCGAAACGCTTGAGTGCGTCCCAGCCGCGCACCTGCGAAGCACGGTCGAGCATCTTGTCGCGTGACAGACCGGCGGCAAGGCGCACCGGCTCGCGCAAGGCATCGACCTGATAAATCTGGCTGCCCGCGTCGGTTTCCTCGACCCGGCCCACGATCAGCCGGAAGCTGTTCGAGCCGAGATCGACGGCAGCGAGGAGTTGCGGAGTATTGACCATCGGGTAAGCGTGCTCCATGCGCGCGAGCGCGGCAGCGTTGGATGCAGAGGGCGCCGCATATCCATTGGGTGCCTTGGGCGCCTTATGGCCGGCCGCGCTGTTCAAAGACGCCATTCTAAGCGTACCGGGCCTCACGATGTCACCTCGCAGCAATGGGGGTGCCCCATGGTCCCATACACACTGCGTCATATTGACGACACGCGGCGAATACGGCGTAGAATTTAAAACATCGAGAATGTCATAACAACGTCATCATACTGTGAGAATTTCCGAGCGTCTTTCCGCCTCCCTTCCTGACATTCCATTCTCGCTGCCGATGTCCATCCGCTACCCCTTATTGAATCGCGAGCTGGGCATTCTGGGTTTCAACGAGCGTGTGTTGGCACAAGCTGCCGACCCGGCCGTCCCTTTGCTCGAACGCCTGCGTTTCATCTGCATCACCAGTAGCAATCTCGACGAATTCTTCGAAGTCCGCATGGCCGGACTGCAGGAACAGATGCGCGACAACCCCGGCGCACTGTCGCCGGACGGCATGTCGCTGCAGCACGTGTACGACCTCGTGGTCGAACGCGCGCAGAAGCTCGTACATCGTCAATACACCATGTTGCACGACACGGTGCTCACCGCGCTCGAAACAGAAGGCATCTATTTTCACGGCACGGAAGCGTGGAACGAAGCGCAGACCGAATGGGCGCGCAACTATTTCTTCGACGAACTTTTGCCCGTGCTCACGCCGATCGGACTCGATCCGGCGCACCCGTTTCCACGCGTGCTCAACAAGAGCCTGAACTTCGTCGTCGAACTGGAAGGCAAGGACGCGTTCGGCCGTCAGGCCATGATGGGCATCGTGCAGGCGCCCCGCGCGCTGCCGCGGCTCGTGCGCATGCCGCAAGACCTGTCGGGCTATCCGCATGGCTTCGTGCTGCTGAGCTCGCTATTGCAACGCTTTGTCGGCGAGCTGTTTCCGAACCTCGTGGTGCGCAGCTGCAATCAGTTTCGCATCACGCGCAACAGTGAACTGTTCGTCGACGAAGATGAAATCACCAACCTGCGTGTCGCGTTGCAGGGCGAATTGCCGGCGCGACATCTGGGCAACGCGGTGCGGCTCGAAGTGTCGGCGGAAACGCCCACGCATGTCGTGCGGCGCCTGCTCGACGAAAGCGGCCTGTCCAACAAGGATTGCTATTACGCCGACGGCCCCGTCAATCTCGTGCGGCTGATGCAATTGCCGGAGATGGTGGACCGCCCCGATCTGAAGTTCGTGCCGCACATTCCCGCGATTCCGCCGCAGATCGCCAACAGCGCCAACATGTTCGACGTGATCGATCAGGGCGACGTGCTGCTGCACCATCCGTACGAGAGCTTTCAGCCGGTGCTCGAACTGTTGCTGCAGGCGGCCAAAGATCCGAACGTGGTCGCGATCAAGCAGACCATCTATCGCACCGGCACCGATTCGCCGCTGATGGACGCGCTGATGCAAGCCGCGCGCAACGGCAAGGAAGTCACGGTGGTGGTCGAATTGCTCGCGCGCTTCGACGAAGAAACCAACATCAATTGGGCCTCGCAGCTCGAAGCGGTCGGCGCGCACGTGGTGTACGGCGTGGTGGGCCACAAGTGCCACGCGAAGATGATGCTGATCGTGCGGCGCGTGTCGGTGGGCGGCAAGGCCACGCTCAAGCGCTATGTGCACCTCGGCACCGGCAACTACCATCCGCGCACGGCACGCCTTTACACCGATTTCGGCCTGATGACCGCCGATCAGAAAATCTGCGAAGACGTGCATCACGTGTTCCAGCAGCTGACCGGCATCGGCGGCGAACTGAAGCTGCACGAGTTATGGCAATCGCCGTTCACGCTGCATCCGAAACTGGTCGAAGCGATTCGCGCCGAAGCCGAGCATGCTCGCGCCGGCAAGAAAGCACGCATCGTCGCGAAGATGAACGCGCTGCTCGAACCCACGGTGATCGCCGAGTTGTATGAAGCCGCGAAGGCCGGCGTGAAGATCGATCTGATCGTGCGTGGCGTGTGTTCGTTGCAGCCGGGTGTGGCGGGGCTTTCGGAGAACATCACCGTGCGCTCGATCGTCGGGCGCTTTCTCGAACACCATCGCATTTTCTACTTCTACGACGGCGGCAAGGAGCAGGTCTACCTGTCGAGCGCCGACTGGATGGACCGCAATTTCTTCCGGCGCGTGGAAGTGGCGTTCCCGGTCAACAACCGCCGTTTGAAGCGGCGCGTGATCGCCGAAGGTCTGTCGGCATTTCTCGGCGACAATCAGTCCGCGTGGCTCATGCAAAGCGACGGGCATTATCGGCGCCGCCGGCCGGGCAAGTCCTCGCGCAACGCGCAGATGAGCCTGCTGGGGAAATTCTGTTCGTAACGTTAGTGATTACACTCGCTTCGGCGAGCTAGCGACAGACACGCGAAAAAAACCCGCAACATGCGGGCTTTTTTTCAGGTCGATGCATTTACGTTCAAGCCGGCGCAGGTTGCCGGCGCGCCGTGCGATACACCGGGAAGCGCACGGTGAACGTGCTGCCACGTCCCTCTTCGCTCTTCACATCGAGTTGCGCATCGTGACGTTGCAGCACGTGCTTGACGATCGCGAGGCCGAGGCCCGTACCGCCGGTGTCGCGTGAACGGCTGCGATCGACGCGATAGAAACGCTCGGTCAACCGCGGAATGTCCGCAGAGGGAATGCCGAGTCCGCTGTCCGTCACGGAAAACACCGCATTGCCGCCTTGCGCGTGCCAAGCCACTTTGATCGCGCCGCCGTCCGGCGTGTAACGGATCGCGTTCGTGACGAGATTGCCGAACGCACTGAGAATTTCCGTTTCGACGCCGGTGACGGTGAGCCCTTCGTCGGCATCGAACACGATCTTGTGATGATCGCTCGACAGGTTTTCCGCGTCGTCGCGCAGATGCCGCAACACCGCGCGCATATCGATCATCTGATCGCTCGGCGGCTTGTTGTCGCCTTCGAGTTTGGCGAGCACCAGCAGATCGCTGACGATATGGCGCATGCGCGAAGCCTGCTGCTCCATCAGTTCGAGATAGCGCGAACGCTCGCCTTCGCTCAACGGCAACTCGCGCATGGTTTCCAGAAAACCCGAGAGCACCGTGAGCGGCGTCTTCAGTTCATGCGAAACATTGGCCACGAAGTCGCGCCGCATGGCGTCGGTCCGCTCGAGTTCGGTAATGTCTTGCGAGAGCACCAGCTTGCGATTCTCGCCGTACGGAAACACCTGCACCGACAGCACGTTCTGGCGCTTGTCGCCCATGCCGCGCATGATCAGCATTTCTTCGTAGTGGGACGAATTCAGATAGCGAACGAAGTCCGGCTGACGCACCAGATGCGTGATGTGCTGGCGCAGATCGCGCTTCGCATCCAGCCCGAAATGGAGTTCGGAGATCGCGTTGCACCACTCGATCTGATCGTGATCGTCGAGCATCGCCACGCCGTTGGGCGAGGCCTGGATCGCCTGGATGAAGCGCGAATGCTGCTGCTCGACCTGGCGCACCTGGGCGTGCCAGCGCTTCGCGAGCTTGTGCAGACGGTAGTAGATTTCGCCCCAGATGCCGGGGGCGCTCGGCACTTCGCCGTAAACCGGCGCGTCGAGCAAACGCCACAGACGCTGTTTATGAAAGGTGCTGAAAAGGCTCTGCGCGAGCAGCATGACAATCGCGAGGACGAGTGCTGCCTTGACGTTCACGAGTGCGCCGACCACCACGCACAGAACAGCCAGCAGCACGACCGACACGATGGAGCGCGCCCAGATGATGTTCATGGTCTAGCGATCGAAGAGAAAGGCCTATGCGCCGTGATGGGAACCGCGGCGCCTATCGTTGCGAAGATGACGTATCCGAAGCGGGCTCGAACAGCGCCACTGCTGAGCGAGCGTCAGGCGCTCTTCGCAAGCCGGTAGCCGCTGCCGCGCACCGTCTCAATCATAGCATCGCATCCAGCAGGCTTGAGCGCCGCGCGCAGACGCTTGATATGCACGTCCACCGTGCGCTCTTCGACGAACACGTGGTCGCCCCACACCTGATCGAGCAGTTGCGTGCGGCTGTGCACGCGCTCCGGGTGCGTCATGAAAAAGTGCAGCAGACGGAATTCCGTCGGGCCGAGATCGAGCTTGATCTCGCTGCCTTCGGCATGCGCGGCCACGCGGTGGGTTGCCGGATCGAGCTTGAGGCCGTTGATCGCGACCACGTCTTCGGTCAACTGCGGCGCACGGCGGCGCAACACCGCCTTGATGCGCGCCATCAGTTCTTTCGGCGAGAACGGCTTGGTGACGTAGTCGTCGGCGCCGATTTCGAGGCCGAGCACCTTGTCCTGCTCGTCGCCACGCGCGGTCAGCATGATGATCGGAATATGCTTCGTGCGCTCGTTGTTGCGCAGATCGCGAGCGAAGGCGATGCCCGATTTTCCCGGCAACATCCAGTCGAGCAGGACGAGGTCGGGCAGTACGTCGCTGATCAGGTTCTGCGCCTGTTCCGCGTTGTACGCGCGAATCGGGCAGTGACCGGCGTGTTGAAGATTGACCGAAATCAGTTCGGAAATGGCGGGCTCATCTTCAATGACGAGAATGCTGCTAGGCATCGGCACCTCTGGTCCTTATATCTGGATTAACTGAGTGCTTCGCGTTCGAGCGCGTCGCGCGACTTGTGCCGCACGTCCGTGCCCTTGACGATGTAGATGATGAATTCGGCGATGTTCTTCGCGTGGTCGCCGATACGCTCGATCGCCTTGGCGATGAAGAGGAAGTCGAGGCCCACCGAGATCGAACGCGGATCTTCCGTCATGTACGAAATCAGCTTGCGCACGAAAGCGCGGAATTCTTCGTCGATCGCTTTATCGTCGCGCACGATCTGCGCGGCGGCGACCGTGTCGAGGCGCGCGAAGGCGTCGAGCGCGCGGCGCAGAATCGACACCGCCATTTCACCCGACAACTTGATCTCGGCGATATTGATGGTGCGCGAGGCGCCGTCTTCCATCAAACGCTTGGTGCGCTTGGCGATTTTTTCGGCTTCGTCGCCGGCGCGCTCGAGATTCGTGATGGTCTTCGAAATCGCGATCAGCAGGCGCAGGTCACGCGCGGCCGGCTGACGGCGCGCGATGATGTTGCTGCACTCTTCGTCGATTTCCACTTCCATCTTGTTCAGGCGCTCTTCCGCGGCGATCACCTGTTCGGCGATGTCGAGATCGAATTCGTTGAGCGCCTGCATGGCCTTGACGATCTGCGATTCGACCAGGCCGCCCATTTCGAGCACCTTGGAGGAAACCAGGTTCAGGTCGGCGTCGAACTGGCTGGACAGGTGTTTGTCGGACATGTCGTACTCCCTTGTTTTGCTCGGCGTTTTAACCGAAGCGGCCAGTGATGTAATCCTCGGTTTCCTTGCGGACCGGCTTGATGAAGATCTTTTCGGTATCGCCGAATTCGATCAACTCGCCGAGGTACATGTAGGCAGTGTAGTCCGAACAGCGAGCCGCCTGTTGCATGTTGTGCGTGACGATCACCACCGTGTAATCGCTCTTCAGTTCGGCGATCAACTCTTCGATACGGCCCGTCGAAATCGGGTCCAGCGCCGAGCACGGCTCGTCGAGCAGGAGCACTTCCGGACGAATCGCGATACCGCGCGCAATGCACAGACGCTGCTGCTGGCCGCCCGACAGACCGTAGCCGCTCTGGCCGAGCTTGTCCTTCACTTCGTTCCACAGCGCGGCCTTGGTCAGCGCCCATTCCACGCGGTCGTCCATTTCCGAGCGCGGCAGCGTTTCGAACATCTTCACGCCGAACGCGATGTTGTCGTAGATCGACATCGGAAACGGCGTCGGCTTCTGAAACACCATGCCGATCCGCGCGCGCAAGAGCGAGATATCGCGCTTGGAAGTCAGCAGGTTTTCGCCGTCCATCAAGATCTCGCCTTCGGCGCGCTGTTCCGGATAGAGCGCATACATCTTGTTCAGCGTACGCAGCAGCGTGGACTTGCCGCAGCCCGACGGGCCGATGAACGCGGTCACCTTGCCTTCGGGAATCTGCAGATTGATGTTCTTCAGCGCGTGATACTTGCCGTAGAAGAAGTTCAGGTCGTTGATCTCGATCTTCGGGCGCGACGACGCCTGCGACTGGCCACTCTGGGCGGGATCGAAACCGGCGGGCGCAGTGGGACGCGCGATCGGATTGAGTTGAGTTTCTGCCATATTCATCGGATTACACTCCGCCCTTACTTGTTCGAGAAGATCGTGCGCGCGAGGATGTTCAGTCCCAGCACCGCGAGCGTGATCAGGAAGACGCCGGCCCACGCGAGCGATTGCCACTGCGCGAACGGGCTCATCGCAAACTTGTAGATCGTGACCGGCAGGTTCGCGACCGGCTGGCCCATGTCCATCGAGAAGAACTGATTCGACAGCGCCGTGAAGAGCAGCGGCGCGGTTTCGCCTGCGATACGCGCCACGCCGAGCAACACGCCGGTGACGATACCCGCGATCGACGCCTTCAGCGTGATCGACAGCACCATCTTCCACTTCGGCGTGCCGAGTGCGAAAGCCGCTTCACGCAGCGCGTTCGGCACCAGTTTCAGCATGTTTTCCGTGGTGCGGATCACGATCGGAATCTGCAGCAAGGCGAGCGCGAATACGCCGGCCCAGCCGCTGAAGTGGCCCATCTTCGCGACGACCAGCGCGTAGACGAACAGACCCACCACGATCGAGGGCGCCGACAACAGAATGTCGTTGATGAAGCGCGTGAAACTCGCGAGCCAACCCTTCTGACCGTATTCGGCAAGATAGACGCCCGCCAGAATACCGATCGGCGTGCCGACGAAAGTCGCGAGTCCGACCAGCATCAGGCTGCCGACGATCGCGTTGGCGAGACCACCGCCGTCGGTGTTCGGCGGCGGCGTCGATTGCGTGAACAACTCGACCGACAAGCCACCGATACCGAGGCGCAAGGTCGTGTACAGAATCCAGATCAGCCAGATCAGGCCGAACGCCATCGCGGCGAGCGACATGGTCAGCGCAACCGCGTTCTTCATGCGGCGGCGGCCTTGCAGACGCACGCGCATCGCTTCGAGCGCGACCGCGTCGTTCGAACCCGGCATATTCAAAGTGGGCTGGCTCATTTCGCGCCCTCCCCTTTTTCGAGGCGAAGCAGCATGACCTTGGAGATCGCCAGCACGATGAAGGTAATCACGAACAGGATGAGGCCGAGTTCCATCAACGCCGACGTATGCAGACCCGGATCCGCTTCGGCGAATTCGTTGGCGAGCGCCGACGTAATGCTGTTGCCCGGCGAAAACAGCGACACGTTGTCGAGCAGATTGGTGTTGCCGATCACGAACGTGACAGCCATGGTCTCGCCGAGCGCGCGGCCCAGACCCAGCATCACGCCGCCGATCACGCCGCTCTTGGTGAAGGGCAGCACGATCTTCCACATCACTTCCCACGTCGTGCAGCCGATGCCGTACGCCGATTCCTTCAGCAAGACCGGCGTGACTTCGAACACGTCGCGCATCACCGAGGCGATGTACGGAATGATCATGATCGCGAGAATCACACCCGCGCACAGGATGCCGATGCCGATCGGCGCGCCCTGAAACAGCGCCCCAACCACCGGAATGCCGCCGAGCACTGCGCCGAGCGGCTTTTCGAACCACGTCGCGAAGATCGGCGCGAACACCAGCAGACCCCACATGCCGTACACGATCGACGGAATCGCGGCGAGCAGTTCGATCGCGATGCCAAGCGGGCGGCGCAGCCACGCGGGCGCGAGTTCAGTCAGGAAAAGCGCGATGCCGAAGCTGACGGGCACCGCGATGATGAGTGCAATGATCGACGTGGCGATCGTGCCGTAGATCGGCACCAGAGCGCCGAATTGCTTGCTGGGTGGATCCCAGTCGGCGGTCCACAGGAAGCTGAGGCCGAATTGCTTGATCGACGGCAAGGACGCGACGATCAGCGAAACGATGATGCCGCCGAGCAGCAACAAGGTGATGATGGCGGCGAGGCGCGCGAGACCGCCGAAGATCACGTCGCCGGCGCGGCTAGGCGCTTTCTGCTGCGACGCGCTGCCGGGCGGGGTCGACCTGCTCGAGCCGGACGCTAATTGGATATCGGACATGAGAGCCTGATGGACCTGTTTCCAGTTGCCGTATGACACGTGTCGTGCGGCCGGTAGTGCCGGTGGTTAAAGCCATTGGCCGTCCTCGCATGAGGACGGCCAACGTGTTACGTACTACGGATGCTGAGCGCTGTGCTCATTGCCTCTTTTACTCGGCGATTGCCTTGCCCGAAGCGTCCTTCACCTTCGACTTCCACTGCGTGCGGATTTCCGACACGACCGAATCCGGCAACGAGATGTAGTCCAGATCGTTTGCGGCTTGCGTGCCGTTCTTGAATGCCCAGTCGAAGAACTTCAGCGTTTCGGTGCCTTGCGGCGCCTTGTCCTGCGTCGTGTGAACCAGCACGAACGTCGCGCCGACGATCGGCCATGCGTTCTTGCCCGGCTCGTTCGTCAGGATCTGGTAGAACGACTTCGACCAGTCCGCGCCTGCTGCCGCTGCCTTGAAGGTGTCCGTCTTCGGCTCGACCACTGCGCCCGACGAATTCTTCAACGCCACATACGTCATGTGGTTCTGTTTCGCGTACGCCCATTCCACGTAGCCGATTGCGCCCGGCAGACGTTGCACGAAGGCCGCGACGCCGTCGTTACCCTTGCCGCCCGTGCCCGTCGGCCAGTTGACCGTCGAACCTTCACCGACCTTCGACTTCCAGTCTGCGTTGACCTTCGACAGATAGTTCGTCCAGATGAAGCTGGTGCCCGAACCATCGGCGCGGCGAACCACGGCGATGTCGGTATCCGGCAGCTTGACCTTCGGGTTCAGCGCAACGATCGCCGGATCGTTCCACTTCTTGATCTTGCCCAGATAGATGTCGCCGAGCACTTCGCCCGACAGCGTCAGTTCAGCCGGCTTCACGCCCGGCACGTTGACGACCGGCACCACGCCGCCGACCACCGTCGGGAACTGGAACAGGCCTTCCTTGGCGAGTTCGTCGTCCTTCAACGGAGCGTCCGAACCGGCGAAGTCGACGGTCTTCGCGACGATTTGCTTCACGCCGCCCGACGAACCGATGCCTTGATAGTTAACCTTGCCGCCGCCGGACTTCTGATACGAGTCGGCCCACTTCGTGTAAATCGGTGCTGCGAAGGTGCTGCCCGCGCCGGTGATGTCTGCGGCTTGCGCTGCGATCGCGAAAAGCGCGCCAGCGACGCCAGCGAACACGGTTTGCATCAATTTCATGAGACCTCCAAAGGTGTGAGCGGTGTGAGCGTGTAAGACGAACACCGCGAAGCTTAGGGTCTCTTTGTGACAGTAACGTGACTGACCGTGAAACGGATGTGACAGTGGGATTACAGGCCTGAAAGGCGCTTGAACGGAGAAATTGCCGGTTTCGCGACGATCGGGGCGTCGCTCTACAGATTAGGCGAAAAAGATGGGGCGCGAACGTTTGCGGGTGCGTGTTCGGGGGAAGAGGAGTGAGGCTGGGTGGTGCGGGGTTTGGTGCCGGGTTACCGGTGGCGGGTTGCC
>NZ_JARESS010000239.1:0-518 GCF_046027915.1 Paraburkholderia sp. RL17-347-BIC-D | reverse complement strand
CGGCCACGCAGAATCGGACCGGGATTGCGACCGAGCAGCACGGACAACGCGTCTTCCTGCTGGGCGATTTGCGTCTCGATCTGCGGGATTGTCGCGAGAGAGGCTTCGTATTCCGACTCGCTCTGTGCGAGTTCCATCTGCGACACGTCGCCGCCTGCAAACCGTGCCTGAAATACTTTCACCGAGCCGGCACGGCTTTCGGTCGTTGCCTTCGCGATCGAGAGTTGCTGGTCGAGGTCGCGCAAATTGATGTACGACGAGGCCACCGACGCCACCAGCGACAGGATCGTTGCGCGCCGGCCTTCTTCAGTTGCCAGCAGGCTTGCTCGCGCCGACTCGGTCTGACGTCTCACCTTGCCGAAGAAATCGATCTCCCATGCGGCCGACAGCGGCGCCTGAAATTCGTTGAATACGGGGTTGACGCCGGGTGGCAGCGTCGGCAGCCCAGCAATCGATGAGCGTTGACGCGATGCTTCAAAGCCCGCGTTGACCTGCGGAAACAGGGCCGAGCGCGTCGT
>NZ_JARESS010000238.1:0-521 GCF_046027915.1 Paraburkholderia sp. RL17-347-BIC-D | reverse complement strand
ACAAGGCAGGGCAGCAAGCGACCCCGTACTTCAGGGAATCGGCGTCAAGCATGGCGCGACCGCTGCCCAGGTTGCACTCGCCTGGCTTCTGGAACAGGACGGGGTGGCCGTTATTCCTAAGGCTCAACGCCGCGAAAGTCAAAAATCCAATCTCGATGCGCTGGCGGTGAAACTCGACGATGATGACCGGCACGCCATTGCGGTGTTGCCGAAGGACCACCGCTTCGTAAATCCGCCGTTTGCGCCGGAATGGGACGCGTAACCGTTGTCTTCGCACTGCAGGCAGTCCATCCGCTAGTCATCCATCGCGCTCGCGTGGGCTTGCGTGCGCTCGTCGTGGCTTGAGACGTTAGTGGTTGGCGTTGAAAGAGAGGTGTATCGAGACGGGAAATTCAATAGAGCGCAGATGGACGCGTCACTCATCACGTGGGCTGTTGTTTTTGAGAGCGCCCGAACGCTACTTGGGTCGCGAGAACTCTCCCAAGTAGTGTCGCTGATTGTCAACTGAACCGCCCCGGATT
>NZ_JARESS010000237.1:0-529 GCF_046027915.1 Paraburkholderia sp. RL17-347-BIC-D | reverse complement strand
AGCGACGCCGTCAATTACCCACTGACAACCCGAACGGAGCGACAACCATGGCCAGCTAAACAGCGACAATCACCTCGGCCGACCGGCCAAGATGAATGTCGGTAAACCGGACCTTCTGCTTGACGCTGTCCAATTCGGTTACGGTCTCGGCGCAGCCGATCCCACCAACGCGGACCTGCGTAGTGACGAATGGCACCGGCACTGTGCCGGATGGCGACATCTCCAATGTGAGTGTGACATGCCAATAGTGCTGCGATGATGCAAACGTCCAATCGTGTTGGTTGCACGCAGGGCGCCGCCGGCGAGCAACAATGACGGCGACCTGGATTTGCCCTTCTTTGTCGGCCGCAATCGTTACCGCCCTTACCGGCACGGATGGCCTCTCACCGTTGCGATCCATATCCTTGCAAACAGCATCGGCCGACTCCTGTCTTTTATGTGCTCAGCATAAACCTACGCAGGGCCGTGACATAGCCGAGCGCAATCAGGAGCGGGAGAAGCAGACTCGCGATGATCTGCACCAGGCCGT
>NZ_JARESS010000236.1:0-529 GCF_046027915.1 Paraburkholderia sp. RL17-347-BIC-D | reverse complement strand
TGGAGCCCCGCTCCATGTACGGAAACTGGTAGCGCAATGTGGCGACATTGGCCGCCGCAAGCGCGTCGGCCAATGACGACATGCCGGCGTGCTGCATGCCCGCCCCGGCACCGTGCGCGAAGACATACAGGGCTCGCGCGTCCTCCGGCGCTCGGAGGAGCGCAGAGACCTTGGTGCCGTCGGGGAGTGCCAGGGAAAGCGATTCTGGGTCGTCCATCGTATTCAGGTCGTGTCGTTGTGGCCTTTGCGCCGATTCTGCATCAATGAGGCATCGGGGAGCGTTTGGGGCGGCCTCCGGCAGGGCATTGCGAAAGCGGAGTTTGCCGGCCGATCCATGGAGCGCGCGCCCATCGTGAACGGCGCCGCAGTCGCGATGTGCCGGTTGACGACCGCAGGCCCGACCTGTGGGCCGCAACGTAATCCGCGCTTTGAGACATCTGCGTAATAGCACGCCTGCATCATTGTCAGCGAGCTGTTACGACACTGCAATCAGCGTCAAAGGAAGTTCTCGAAGGGCAGTTCATTTATC
>NZ_JARESS010000235.1:0-532 GCF_046027915.1 Paraburkholderia sp. RL17-347-BIC-D | reverse complement strand
GAACGAAACCGCTCGCGCGGTAGGGGCTCCGGTCAGACGCCGGTGGTCACGGAGAGGCCGGCATCGCGGTTCCGTATGTTGGCGAATGAGGCAATCCGCCTCGTTCTCCGGCAGGAGCCCAATCATGACCTCCTCACAGTCAAACGTCAGTCCGCTGCGCCAGCGCATGCTCGACGACATGCGCATGCGCCAGCTTGCCCCCAAGACGCAGGACATTTATCTGCACATCGTGCGTGAGTTCGCCCGGTTTCTCGGGCGCTCACCTGACACGGCCACCGTCGAGGACCTGCGCCGCTACCAGCTCTATCTGGTCGACCACGGCACATCGGCCGTGTCGCTGAACCACGCGATCACCGGCCTGAAGTTCTTCTTCACCGTCACGCTCGACCGGCCCGAACTGATGGTCAGGATGCAACCGGTGCGCGTGCCCCGCGTATTGCCCGTCGTGCTCAGCCCCGATGAAGTGCGGCGGCTCATCGAGGCCGCGGGCAACCTGAAGCACCAGACCGCGCTGTCGGTCGCGTATGGCGCG
>NZ_JARESS010000234.1:0-536 GCF_046027915.1 Paraburkholderia sp. RL17-347-BIC-D | reverse complement strand
CCGGTTTCCATCGAAGCGCTTGTCGCAGATGTCGTGGAGATGATCGACGGTGCGGGTTTTGAAAGCGTGCACCTCGTGGGGCATTCGCTGGGCACCGTCATCGTGCAGCGCCTGGCGCTCGAGCATCCGCAGATGGTGCGCAGCATTGCGCTGATCGGGCCGATCCAGGCGGCGCCAGAGGCAGCGAGAACAGCGATCCGCGATCGTGCGGAGCAGGCCAGGACAGCCGGTCTGACAGGCATCGCCGACGCAACCGTGCGGGTCGGCACGTCGCCTGAGACCAAGCGCAACCATCCGGAGCTGGCGGCTTTCGTTCGGGAGCTTGTCATGCGACAGGACCCTGAAACGTACGCGCAAACCTGCGAGATGATTATCGGCCTCGAACCGGCCGAAATCGAGAAGCTGCGGGTTCCGGCGCTGGTAGTGACGGGTGACCAGGATGCAACGTCTCCGCCGGCAACTGCGAAGGCAATTGCCGACAGGATTCCAGGCGCGAAGTATGTCGAACTTCCGGAGTGCGGGCACTGGACGCCCAT
>NZ_JARESS010000233.1:0-548 GCF_046027915.1 Paraburkholderia sp. RL17-347-BIC-D | reverse complement strand
CCCCTTATCGCTGCGCCCGCAACCGCGGAGGTCCGGGACCACAACCTGAAAGCTGGGAGAGAGCGCCGCAACCTGGGCTCCAAAAACGTTGCCAGTACCGCCGAGTCCGTGCACGAGGACGACCGGCGTACCTGTCCCTACGTCGTCGTATTTGAGATTCATATGTCCTTCCTGAATGTAGTGGGTTGGTGAAATGACGGTGGTGTGGTGCGTCGAGCGCACCGCTCTTTTATGCAGCGCTTCGTTTCCGTTTCGGTGAAATCGCGCTTACGTGTCGTTGCAGCAGCGCCGGAAGCATCGCGACGGTCACGTCACCCGAAGCCGCCTCCCGATATTCCAGCGCAGCATTGATCAGATCCGCCGCGTTGACGTCCTTCAGGCCCGACAGACGTACGCGTGGCTTCGCCGGCGCATCAAGCGCAACAGCACAGGGCGTCCGGCAACTGCCGAGGCAGTGGACCATCATCACGGTCATACCCTGGCTGGTCAGTCTTTCTTTTAATTTGTTATAGAGAGCCAGTCCCAGCTCATGGGTGTGTGGCCGGTCC
>NZ_JARESS010000232.1:0-560 GCF_046027915.1 Paraburkholderia sp. RL17-347-BIC-D | reverse complement strand
TGTCGAGGCCATTCTGAAATGTCCGGGTTTGGACTTTTTAGAAATGTCCGGTTTTGAGGTTCAGAAATCTCTATGTTAGAGGGCTTTTAAGCACCGAGCCAACCCGCATTCTGGCAGTTCCCAGAATCGCTTCATTCAACTGTTCCCGGGTCAGCTCGCGCTGCTTGCGGGTGCCCACCTTGCGCTCCTTTGGCCGCGGCGCTTCACCCTGATTGGTCCTCGATGGTGATCCGGATGCCCGCCGGTCATCGCGCTGCGCCTGAATGACCTGCGCCATCTGCAACGTGTGTCCCAGCCGCTTGTTATCGACCACAGCAGCCTGATCGATCTCCGAGAGCCGGTCATACGGTACACAGGGCAGGGCAGCGCCATTCACCCGAATCTCGATGCGCCCATCCGGATACTCGAACACATCCAGATAACGATGAATCAGGCTGCGGTTCGCCACCGTATCCTCCAGCAGATAGATCACCCGGTCGTACTGCACCGTCAGTACCTTCGACACGCGCCGTGGCACGCGACACGTCAGGATCAGATCAAGATCGTCGTCGGCACGCAGT
>NZ_JARESS010000231.1:0-564 GCF_046027915.1 Paraburkholderia sp. RL17-347-BIC-D | reverse complement strand
GGCTATGAACGGTACCAGGATCAGCAGACGCCTTTCGACAAAGCTGGCCAGCCAGAACGGAAGGTAGCGCTGCAGGAACGGACGACCGGATTTGAAGTAGCGCGTGCTTTCGTCCGAAATGGGAAATTCGTCGGTGTTCAGGTTGGGAAACGCGCCGTGCGGCGTAAAGTAATCTTCGGCGCCGTGCACGGTTCTGGCCGCGTCTAGCAGCAGGTAGACCAGTGCGGGATGCATGGTGTCTTTCGACACGAGCAGAGCGGTGGCGGCCAACAGGGTGACGTCGGCTTGCGGAAGGTCATCCACTATGCTGATCGAGGCGCGGGAAAAAACGATCTTGGAGAGAGACGGGAATTTTTGCACCAGCGCGTCGGCCTGGGCAAAACCCATCAGTTTCAGATTGCTGTTGAGTAGCGTGTGCTGCATCGGAGCGTCGGGCCTGCCTATAAAAAAAGCAGCATCCAGCTTGCCGTCTTCAAGGCCTTGATATGCCGTGACGGCATCCATTTGCATCAGCGAAGTATTGTCCCGAGTGACGCCGCTATAGGAGAGCAATACCTGGGCGAC
>NZ_JARESS010000230.1:0-605 GCF_046027915.1 Paraburkholderia sp. RL17-347-BIC-D | reverse complement strand
CCCTTCTGAATCCGAGCTGTAACGGAAATCGCCAACTTCCAGCGTCCGTCCTCGCCCAAAATTGGTATCCCGAGTGGCACTGGTCATGCAAGAATCTCCATCATCTGAAAGCGCTAGAGAGGCACAGGCTCTTAAGACCGAGATAAAGCATCGAGAGGTGCGTTACGAGCACCCTTCCCGAGGTGGCCAAACGGACGTGAATATAAAAAACTCCTGAAAACTCAAACCCTATTTTCTGCGACTCTCAAAACTTTGATAAGTCACGCGTCCACGCTCGAGTTTCCATGCTGATCAGTCCCAAGACCCTTGTCGGTGTCATCCATGACGCCCGCTACGGGGCGAATACAATTGCCCACGTCCGTGGCCTGAGTACCGACAGGACGGAGCGCGGTTATCCGTCGCTGCATGGGTGGCAGGCGAAGCTGTCGCCGAAGCATTTCGGTGTGGGGATCTTCACGGCTGCGCAGCTCATCGATGCTGCAAGCCGCTCTACTGGCTTGGTATGCCTGGCGTCAACCCACTCTCTCCTCTCGCTGCATCACCTTGCTTGCCACAACGGTTCCGCGGGTATCTGACATCGTCGGTTGAGTGCGGATTCAGAAGGT
>NZ_JARESS010000023.1:0-143953 GCF_046027915.1 Paraburkholderia sp. RL17-347-BIC-D | reverse complement strand
CGGCAGCCGACGGTTGCGCTCGGTTAGTTCAATCCCTCAAGACGGGTTGGCTGGCCGCTTACAGCGATCCGCCGTCAAAGCGAATTCAATTAAGCGTTGTAACTGAGATACACGAATGCGAAAACAGATCACGACTTAATTTGACAGAAATATCATGCGCGCAGGCCAAAAGCCGTAGATGTACCGCATCCGTCATATAGACCAGCGGTTTGCCTAACAACAACGTAAGCGCTGTCTATGCATTCAGCACGGTCAAAGCCTACGCGGGCTGGCTGCATGCTCAGGACAATACCGGCATGGTCGACATTTTCATGTCGGCCGCAAACTCGCCGGCTGCCGCCTTTTCGGCGCCCGTGACGAATACCAACCGCATCGACGATGGCTTCTACGTCGGCACCACCTGGCAGGTCACGACCCCGCTGTTGCTGACTGCGGCAGCCTACTACGATCACTCCCGCAATGCGTTGAACGCCGACGGTACCACGCTTGGCCGTGGCGTCCGCTACTCGGGCGTGCTGCTAGCCGAATACTCACTGTCCAAGCGGACCGAAGTGTATGGCACGGTCGATTTCATCCGCGGCACTGGCGCGGCGCAAGCAGACTTTCCGGGCCGCAACAATCAGACCGGTGTCGCGGTCGGCCTTCGCAACATATTCTGATGTGCATTGCCCGGTTCGGCACCGGGCAACGCATTTCCGAACCAACGGCGCACGCTTAATTGTCCTCGCCGTTTTTTTTGCGCGCAGGTATTGGATTTGCCCCACGCATCACTTGACGCTCGCTAATTGACACCTATGCGCAGTACGAGCAAAAAAAAAGACGCTTCGAAGCCAAGACAGTCAAATACCACCTGTATTTTGTCATCACGCATCTGCCTGCCTTTGACTCCGAGAACCGTAAACTCAAAAAACCAATTTGTCTTGCGAGTCCGCACTAGACTCCTCGCCTAAGACCACGTTTGTGCGATGCAGACTCCAACGTCGCCATTGCGGGCACCACTCAGCCTGGGTGTAGCTCGGCCGGACAATGGATGACAGATCCTATCGAGCCGCGCGATGGTGCGCGAATTTGAACGCGCCGCTCGTCAGATCAAAGAAAAACAGTGATATCCAAGGCTTGCTTCATCCTCCCAGCGGCAGCTTTAAAGCTCTCGCCGGCCACCGGCGCTTGAAGAAACGGTTCGATCAATGCGAACCGTCGGTGAACAGCCCGACGAGCAGGCCTTCCTGGCAAACATTGGCGAAGCACGTATTTGTCGGAACTGTCGAAACCTTCGCGAACGCAGGCAGCAAGCAGACCAAGCGCAAGCGTCGTGTCGTCCAGCCTTCCGCTCTCAAGTGCGAGGGTGCGATAGATTTGAGCAGGTAGCCCAAACACGTATGAAATTTCTGGAAGAACCCGTAGCACAAACTCTCTCGCCGCTTCGCACTTTCCGATGCGACTTTCGGGCGTACCGAACTCACGCTCAAGATCGGCGAGTGTATCGCCTCGCATCCAACGTGCAAGCAGAGGGAATATCCGACT
Source organism: Paraburkholderia sp. RL17-347-BIC-D (assembly GCF_046027915.1). NCBI lineage: Bacteria > Pseudomonadati > Pseudomonadota > Betaproteobacteria > Burkholderiales > Burkholderiaceae > Paraburkholderia > Paraburkholderia sp. RL17-347-BIC-D. The sequence continues at coordinate 142,429 of NZ_JARESS010000023.1, read as the reverse complement.
CGCTGCATAGCTCCCACGCGAGACATCATCTTCAAGTTTCTTATAAGGTGCTCCGAAAAGCCCTTCAAGACTCTCTTGCCGAACAAGGTTGGGCATCAAGCCTGGGCGTTCCTTGAGCCAGTTCATCATCCACACATACCATTCGGACAGGGACGCCTCCTGACGGATTGGCACCGAAAGTAGCTGTCCAAGTTCTTGAATAATCGAGACCGGAACTCCCGCCGATGCCGCCAAACGGTGCGCCCATGTCAGGACCTCCGGGGCATCAGGATCTGCTCTACGCAGTGCGATCGCCGCGTCCGTCCGGGACCGAACCCACGCTTTGTCGCCCTGCTGTCTGGCACGAAAAGCGGCAAAGGACCGGTCAATGAGCGCCCTGGCCGGTGCGTCACCTGCTTCCGGGTGCGACGGATCGGGCACAGGCAATCGGCGCACAAAATATGTAGCCATTTCCGAAGCTGGTGTAGTCTGGTCATGAATCTGATCGAGCAATGCCGTCATCGGATCGTCGATAACGAGACATTGGTCACTCTGCGCGAAGATTGTGCGCAAGTCAGCCCAATGTTTATGAATTCTGCTCGTTTCGTCGTTAAAATGAACCACCTTGCTCGGCACGACGAGCACGAACCCATATGACGCATCGCCTGCCCTACCTGCTCGGCCGGCGGCATTCAGAAGCTCGTGAGCTTCCAGTTTTTGCATGCGATCGGCATCTGGATCGAACCGACTGTCGCCCCCGATGATTACCACCTCGCTCGGCAGGTTCATGCCCTGGGCGAGAGTGGACGTCGCGACAAGGACGTTGATACCGTCACTTCGCCTGAAAACCGACTCGTGAAGGTACCGCTCGGCGGGCAGTAGTTTGCCGTGATGGCATGCGCTCGATGACAACAACTTGTCCTGCGCGTCTACCTCTAAGTACAGGTGTTGCGCGCCGCCAAATTCATCCACTGCTACGGAGTAAAAATCCTTCTCGTCGGCCGTGAGCAGGCAGTTCGGAGCGCCAAGTGATGCGGAGAGAGTGTTAGACGCACTGGTTGCCAACTTGATCGTTTGCGTAAATACCAGCGTTTTTAGTCCCTGGCGTGCCGTCGCTTCGGCCAAGGCAGCCGACACCTGATTTCCGTTCGGCGTCAAGTACCAATCGGCGGACTTGGCGGTCGCTGTAGCGAGTGTCACCTTGTCGTCCAGGAGGGGCAATAGCGCGTAATCTTTACGCGCTTGTGATTGCCATGTCTGGTGTAAGCAAAAGAACCCGAAAGGAGATGCCTTCAGCTGTCGTTTGAGTGCTGCGGGTGCCTCCTTATTTTTCACCACAGCGCGCACCTGTCGCAAACGCTGGTTCAGCTCATTGATCTCCCCTTCACCATACACGACACAACCTCGCACTTGTCTGGTCGGTTTCCACTTCAGGCTGAGCGGCAAGCATTTGCGCTGCGTGAGCGTCTCCATCCACGCAGCCATTTCTTCCGTGTTCATCATCATGGCCGACAGAAACAGCAAATCGGCTGCCGGTGCAATTGCCACCAGATTCAAGACCGACAGCATCGCGTCAATGGCGCGGCGGCTCGTTTCCGTCTGACGCGGATGGAGCAGGTGGCATTCGTCGAATACGAGTAGTCCAACGCCTGCAAATACCTCCCCGTTGAAGCTCAACATAGTCAGACAGCGCTCCGGCGTCATAACCGAGATGGCTGGAAGTGCATCCCCGTCTATATCAAGGATCATTTCGTCGGCTCGCTCCCGCAAAACTTCGGAGTCTGGGAAGCTAGCCTGGAGTGCCTTCGCCGTCTGATCGACCAAAGCAAGTGTAGGCGCCAGGAATATAACTTTCACTCCACGAAGAAGCGCTGTGGCTATCTTCAATTCTGAGAGGGTGGATTTTCCGGCGCCCGTTGGAAAGCTGATAGCTGCAGATATACCCGGCTCAAGATATCCGGACCTAATCGCCTGGCGGTGGTTTCGCCACAGGTAAGGCCGACGAGCGGCAATTCTTTGCATCAGGACCGACCAACGACCACCGTCAATTCCGGTCGGCGGAGGCGTTTTGACCAAAGCAGAGGCGGCAAGATCTCGCGAAGCAGACGACAGTAGCGACGCCATGTGCAACGGGCCTGGATAGATGCTAAAGGGCAATGATCCGTCGGTGCCTGGGACGCTATCAAGCCGTTCGACACACAGGCTCTTGACGTAATCAAAGTGCCTCCGAGGATCGGCATCGTCAGCGAAGACATCGGCTGAATCGTTACCGAGCATAGAGTCGGCCAGCGCGCGTACACCGCGTAGAAGCATGAAGTATAAGACTCTGACAGGCTGATCATATCTACCTGCATTCAGTATTGCACCCGCGTTTGGCAATGGGATATCGAGAATCTCCTGAAGCCGACCGTTTGCGAGATGGACGATCGCCGCTAGAAGAGCAGCTTCCACCGCGTCATCCGTGTCGATTGTGATGGATTTCGCCATCTCGGCGGCGTCGGCGCTAGACTCGGCGATAAGAAACAGGATTACCGCAGAGACCTCCGGAGAAATACCTTCGAGCGACAAATGGCTTTTTCGTGAGTCCGTCTGCCTTATCCTGTCCGCCATCAACGTTACATGATGGGCTGCACCTGCGACGAACGCGGCTGCGGCTCGGTTCTCGCGATCCGGCAATGCGGAAACAAGCGCTTCCTGAGAAAAAGCGATGCGGCTCATCTCTTTTGCGATTTCCGTTAGGTGTTCCGGAAACGATTCGTCATCCGTTAATTGCCGCAGACGAATTCTGGCTGAAACGAGTGTCGCATAAGCTTCGGTCAATCGTTGCGGAAGGTCAGCAAGGTTCAGCCCGGGAAGCGGCGGTGCGCTTGAAATGAGCGCAACTGTATCGCTATCAAACATTTGGCTTTACCTCGACTTGTACAGCAGCAATTGCCTTGTCTGCAACTGACTGCATCCATTGCCGGAGATTCTTAACGTGGAACGTCTCCCCTCGCCTCCTCCTGCTTGGCCCTGTCGCAATCTCATCGTAACCTTTGAACAATCGCCGCCGGCCCGCCTCATCGGAATGTGCATCGCCGACAGTAATACTGATGCGATAGTGGCGAACGTTCTTCCAGATAACATTCTGGATCGCAATATCCGGATCTACGTTGGGTTGCGTGGCCAAGAGTCCTATCATTTCCGCAACGAGGACGTTTTCGCGTTCACCGGATTCAAAAGCCTTAAATTCAGGCCAGACATCTTTCTGGATGGTTCTCCGAGGGTTGTCGGTAGCCTTGTCTTCAAAAATTACAGCTGCCGTAACAGTGCCTGATTTATGGTCAAGCTCGAGCTCAAGCCCGTCGAATCCCTTGTGTGCATGATTCGTGTGAGGCGCCCGTATGATGCCACCTGGAGTCGCACGGTGAGCTGCGATCCATGAAAGCACCTGAAACATCCATCCGTCGCGGTGCCACGGATCATCTCCGGCGGAAACTGTAAGAAGCTCGATAGCGCCGGCCGCCGCGCTGTTCGTCGTTGCCGGTGTTGCCAACAACGCCCCCGCAAGAATTCGCTGTACGTGTCGAGATTGACCTAGCGCAACCCGAGCGATCTGCTGGGCAAGAACATCCTCGTCAGCAATGACCCAAGTGTTGCCGCGACAAAGCACGTCGTGCTCGAACGGCGTCAGGTTGATTGACATAAATTCCTGTTGCAGCGCCTTTCAGCGATGGGACCGGTCTGCGAGCGTGCCCAACGAAGTTATCCCAAGCAGTTGGACAGCGATCATTCGCATCGGTTGATAAATAGCCAGCATCAAATTGGCAAAACGGAAGTCTAAATGAAGGTTCGAGTTACCGCGCTTTGTCGTTTTGCGGGCGGGACAAGGCAGTGTGCATATCGTCGAACGCGCCATGGTTTTCCTTTCACTCTATCCGCGCTCGTTTTGCGGGTACTCGCTCGGCTTGCTATCTCCTTCAACCAGCAACTCGCAATCAAGTACCGAGAGCGCCGTTGCCAGGGAAAATGCATACGTCTGCCGAGTATTGGACGCCATGAGTACGCCGAGCGCTGCGCCGTCATCCATGCGCACGATCAGTGCGCCACTGTCACCTGGCGTGCTGAAAGATACCGACTCGTCTCCGTCGCCATCCGGTTCAATCACCATAAGCCTGGAATACCAGCAGGGGCCCTCTTCGTGGGCGATCGTTGCAACAGCACCCACTTGGACGATGCGGCCAAAAGTGAGATCACTGCCCCATCCGATCTTGAAAACCCTGTCTCCTATGCGTGCTCCTGGTAGCCCGCTTGGTGCCCGGAGAGACGGCAACGCGCCTTTGGACCGACCAAGACGGAAATCCATCCGAACATTGGGGTCCAGAACCGCCAGAGCCGCGTCAACGTCGTTAAGCGACACGTTGCCAGCTGAGATGGTCGCACGGGGGCTGCTCGGTATCGCATTGGCGATCGCGGTAACATGCGCCACGACGCCAGCTACCTTGTCAGCCTTTACCGGGGCGCCAATGATGTACTCGGAATCGGGGCCTTTCAGCACGGTGGCCGTTGTCAGCATTGCTACGACGCCCGTAGCGCGAACTTTCACGAAGCAACCCAACGTTCCGGTGCTTCCACCTGCCCCCTGAATCCCAATACCCACCTTTAGCGTGATAGCTCGCCCCGTCCGCAACGATTTCAACCGTCGCATGGATGTCCGAGACGTTGAAGGTCGCTGCACAACGATGTCAAAGTCATGGTAGCGTATCTTGGAATCGCCCGAGCTGTCGCCAGCATCCCTTCTGTTCAAAACATAGTGCACGTCGCTACCTCCGTCTTGCGCACGTATGCAAAATTCGGTATCTGTATTGGCAGCAAAATGAGCGCGCGCTGCGAAATGTGCGTCTGCGATAGCATAGTCAAGTTTGACGTAAGCCTTGCGGTCAATCAGATCCTGAAACTGCAAGAAGGTCTCTGGATACATTGAATGACGCGTCGGATCGTCAATGTCGCTGGGGCGTCCGCGACAATCATCCGCGATTGCCCGGGGAAACAAGCGGTCAATCACCGGCACCGGACCGTGACGGACAACTATTTCGTCTACCTGAATCTCGTCGGTCGGGTAGTCAGGATGGCTGAAACGTACGCTGTGCCGGACGGACTCCGCCCCAGAAAGTACGTCTATATGTCCGCCCCTATATCGAAGACCGCCGAGCTCCCTCAACAGGAAGACGAGAAGACGGTTAAGTATCGACGCATTAAGGTTCAGCGGCGAACGAAATGGCCCGTTCAGATAGACGACGGTGTCCGTCCTTAGCTGCGAGCACACGTGGTCCTTCAGACTCGCAGGAATCTCCATGTCGCGATACTTGGATTCCAGAAGCAATCCAATCGCGTCCGCCTCCATGTGTTCCCTCAGGCGAGCAGCGTCCTGTTTGGACTTCCCGACGAGATCTTCGAGTCTGTCCGCGATATTACTTCGTATAGAACCTCCCGGCCCGAGCGCCTCCAAGACTTCCTTGTCTATTGCCAGTAGTCTGGATTTGATTTCGCCGAGATCGGGAAGCTGGTGCAACTTGAACACGAAGATGGCGTGGTCGAACGCGTTCAGCCGAAGTCGAATCGCATCAATCAGTCCACCGTCGCCACACCCTGTCACAAGATAGTGTCGAGGTACTGGGCCGGTTAGTACAGCCCGCCCGAAATTATCGTTTTCCCAGTATGAGAGGAAACGTAGTCCGGGGATGGCTCTTTCAAGGCCGAATCCAACCGCCAATATTACCGCATCGCAGGCGATTGCCACATTCTGATTGTTACCTTCCGCGAACACCTCAGGCTTATTTGCTGCCGTCCTTCCGATACTGCGCACGTCAAAATCGTAGCGTACGTCCATCGCACTTGCGACTGTCAACCATTCCTCGAAAACGGTATTCGATATCCGTGCTGCCATGCCTGCACCCCAGTTCATGCAAGGCAAATCAGTCAGGAGCGACTCAGACTTCGGATCCGGCCAGTCGAGAATATGCGGATGGATGTATCTGAGCTGACATCCACGCTGCATATGCAAAGGCATCGATTTCCGTTCGAGCAACGTAACCCTTATCCCTGAACGGTAAGCAGCAAACGCGGCAGTCAGACCCGCCAGACCTGCGCCTACTACCAAAACATGCGATCCCTCACGGAGCCTCTTGGTCTCCAGTGATGCCCAAATGAGGTTGAGTGCTCGCTGCTGCTGCGACAGGAAAGTCAACCGCGTCGCCTTCCTGCCAATCCAAAAGACGTTCGAATTGCGGGTAACTTCAAGTCGGTCAAGTACCGTATTCTCAGCGCTCGTCATACTGGACTCCATCAAAAAACACTTGGTCTCAGACGCACCAGCATCGTAGGGCCCCGAGTCGCGAATCGTCAAATCGCTAGCTACCACTAACCTAATGGTGCACAAACCTGCACAAGCAGATTGTTGTCGCGGGTAACGGTGGTCCCTGCTGAGCGGGACGGCGTTGCCGCCGTCGCCCGCGGGACCTGTCACACTAAGGCGCGGCTTGCCGCCCCGGGTGGCGAACCACTACCCGCGCACCACACCTCTACACGCTGCATGAACACTGCGCCAGGCAGTCACACGCGAATCCCGGCTTTTCCTTGCAGGTAGCTCGAGGGCGTGATGACCACCCCGCACCGGAACACGGAGAGCCGCGCCGGCGCTTGAGTGAGCAATACGAAGGGCCGCCAGCCGCGTTCATCGCGATGCAGTCGCCAGCTTAGAACGATACCGGTGTCAAGCGCCTGGCGGTCGTAGCCCAAGGTGAACTACTCAACAATCACCAGTCTCCGTGTCTCGCCAGGATCGCTGGCCCAGACCCACTCTTCGGCCGTGATCTCGGCCTCAACCCGCTCATAGAAACGTTCACCGTTTAACCATTGGGTCTTTGGCGGAATATGACCTTCGTGAGAGCTCAGTTGCGCATAGCCGCTGACACTACTCCAAAGGAAGCTCGCGTAACTATCGACAGACAACAACGATGACAATTCTTGCGCCGCGGAAACCAACAGCGCGCTCCGCCTTTTGACCGTATCGACGGTCCGAGCGCAATCAACTGAACACGGAAAGTGCCAGCAAAGCCCCCTGCCGAAATACATGCCTGATGCGTTGCATTCGGATTTGATTCGAACGAGCCACCCATTGTGACGCGCCAGTTGGTCACCAAACAGGTCACCCCCGACCTCTCTCACGAGCGGCCAATTCTGTTCAAAGTAACGCTGACAGCAGTCGGGGATACCAAGGACGCCGCCGGCAAGGTCCTCTCTGTCTAAAAGCATCGCCTGCCGGGCATCGCTCACCTGCCTTGCAACATATACATGAACGTTCGCGCCAACAGAAGCATTGTCGATATCTTCGACTAGAGATCCAACGTTCGAGAATCCTCCTAGAGATGCATCGTTTGCCACGGAAATAGCAGTGTTCGAGATGACATACGGAATTGCCGCCTCTCGCAGACTGAGGAACAGCGCGCTCCCCGGCAGAGGAACTGACACGCGCGACACCTTGTCACCGAGCCACGCGAGCGTCAACTCTGCTTTTTCAATGGTGTTCAGGTCGGCTCCCTCAATCGCCTTGAGCGGGTCTTTGGAAACAGTTTCTGGGACGGCAAAGCCGTCAATAATACAGTTGGCGAGCGCCCAGCCAAGCCCCATTGCATCCGCGAAGGAAGTTAGCACGTTGAGGTCCAGTGAACTCCTCAGTGACTTAGCCGCACTGCGTAACCGCCCCTCAAGAACTGCGAGTCTGGCATTGATAGTCGCGAGAGCAGCAATATCGTCGGTTGCACCGAACCATAAACCTCTGCGCCTGACGGTTTTCATGGAAGTCCACAACGCATGCACTGCGCCATAGCTCAAAATGCCATGAACGAGACGGGTTGCGGAGCGAGCTCCCCCGGTGAAAGGTGAATATGCGCCAGGGGCGTCAGTCAGCGCCGACCGCGTCGTAGGGTCCAGCATCTGTAAATACGACCAGACGTACGTATGTACCCCTTCGTGCAACAACTGCTCGGCACAGACCACCGGGGCATTGCGGGCAGAGCAGGCGACAAATCCGGGAAGGCGCGGGTTAGAAAACGCGTTTACCTGCCCAGTCTCTGCCGGAAGGTCCAAGACGGCGATCACACATTCGCGAGCGAGCTGATAAGAGCCCGAATGTACCTCTCGTAGCAGATCAAGTGCGTCCGCCACAGAATTAGCGATTTCGGATGTTGACGGTGCATATTCCTGATTGCAACCGACCGCCGCTGCCAGATGGCCTTTGCCTTGAAGCACGACGACGTCAGTCTCGGCCTCAAGAACCGGCTCGGCCTCCTCCAACAGCAGCGTCTGGGCGAAGTGATCAAGCCGTTGCTCAGACGGAGCGAGCATCGCGGCAAAGCTGGCGTCCACCACGGCAGGTCGGGTTACCAACATTCGGAAGCGCGATGCCTCAACCCGTCCCAGCGCTTGAGGCAGCAAGCCTCGCGACGTTGCCTCTTTCGTTAAAAGCAACACTCCAGCGAGATATCGCTTCGAGACAATTTCAGTCGATGTAGGCGGAAAATGCATTTCGCTTTTCGATAATGCCAGCGTCTATTCTGGCCCGCTCAGGTAATGTAATCGGCAGATCACCGGAGTGCTCGAGATCTGCCTCAATTGCTTCGACCAGCTTGCGCCCGATACGAGTGAGTTGCGCATGACGTTTGACGGTTTCAATCGCGTGCAGGCTTTCTCGCACACGTCGATATGCTGTAGTCGGATCGCCTTGTACAGAGAAATGGTCAACTGGATGTAATGCCAACGCCTTATGCATGCTTGCTACGCCGGCAAAAACGTACGCGCCATGCAACACCATCCGTAAAGGTCTTCCATCGTCTCTCCATGGCGAGTAAAACGTCGAGGATTTATCGCTCTCAGGCTCGAAGATTGCGACCGATTCTTCGATCCGAAACAGCATTTGATGCAAGCCTTCGTGCAACAGACATTCGCTAAGATCAAGGAGCGATGGGGTGACAGGCAGATAAACCAATCCCATCGCCTCTTCCCTGCTAGCGCTGCCAATCGAGTCGGATGGGCTGACAAGACCAATCACTGACTTGCATAGCGAAACGATGTACTCCACCGAAGGAAGCCCAGAGTGCGTCACGCAAGTCACCGCAGCGCTCACGCTCCGGGCCCACTCCCTGTTCGCCCTTTCGCCGCCGAGCTGCGGGAAGGGCTGAAACTCTGGTCTGAAGAGACTAGGATTCAGATACGGCAGTTCAAGACTTTTTGCATGCCCCAAGGCCACCGTTCCGGCTGACACAAATGCTCCATGCCCCGTAACCAGTCCAGTCTGCGGGACCACCTCCAGATGACCGCCTACGGCATCAAAAGCTATCCTGCCGTTGCTCACAGTCATCACACTTGTATCGATGTCGGTGAGCGGCTCATCGATTTGCAACATCCCCAAACCATCGATGTATAGACGGTCCGGAAGTTTTGCGCGGATTTTTATCTCAAGCGTTTCTCCCCACCGGGCGGCGTGCCCAGCGAGAATACCGATCAGCTGCAAGCAAAGTAGTTCATAGAGCCTCTCTTTGCGACTTTGGTCGAGCGTGAGATGGGCGATAACCTCGATTGGATGCGCTTCCTTGTCGAGCGTCGCAACGACTTTACCGCATGCATTGAGCCAAGCTCGAGAGCCTGGAGTATCGCGAAGCATCTCGAGTACGTTTGACCGGTTCAGCTCGGCGGTGAGCTCGGGTGCGAATCTCTCGATGCTAGCCAGAAGCTTGGGAGCATAATAATTCCTGCGGATCCGAAACGCCCGGCCGCTTGCAATCTCAATATCCCGAGGCGCGATGAAATCAAATACGCTAGGCCGCATTACACCCTCGCCCACGAATGTATCTGGACGTCTCTGTAATCAGCCATTTCAGGTCTTGGCAGTAGACAGATGGATTGTCGAAGCCGTTGGACTCAGAGAATCGATGGGGGAAGTAACCGCCGCCGCAAACATTCTTCACGTCACATGACAGACACTTCGCACTGAGCTGTTGCTCTCCTGACTGCCGAACCTGTATGGAGGGATGGCTAATGATGTCCGTAACACTGTTGCGCCGCACGGTCATTCCGGTCACCTGTGCGCCTGCGCCCGCGCTCTTGATACAGTCGACGGCCTCGTAATCACCTGCCGTACTGATCGTAATCAGCGACGCCGGTGCGAGATTCATCGCTTCGTAGACACCACCGCGCCCCAGCAACTGGCTGATGATGTTGACGAAAAAACGAATATTTGTGTGCGGGTGCCGCCCTCGCGTCCACGCCAGAAATATCTTCCAGTACCAAAGTCCGTACTCGAGCGATTCGGGGTGCTCCCGCGGAGGGGGCCGGTTCCAGTTGAAATGTGGAAGCAGGAAATCGATATCTTTCACACCAAGAGCAGCAAGCTCGTCGAACACCTCGATCGGGTCATTCTGCAGGTCAATTACGGCAAGGATCCCGGTCAGCAAGGACCCCACGCGCTGTTGGAGCAACTTGATTCCCGCTCGGGTTGATTCGTACGTGGAGTGATGAAGCTTATCAAGCCGATGTCGGTCATTTGCCTCACGATTGCCATCAAGACTTACGCTGACGGCGACGTTATGGTCGCGAATGAAATCACATACAGAGTCGGTGACTAGCGTCGCGTTCGTCTGGATGGAGAAGCGGACTTTCACGCCGGCCTCCGCACCCGCTCCCTCAAATATCTGCGCATATCGTTTCAGGCGCGCGGGTCCCGCCAACAAAGGCTCCCCACCATGGAAAGTCACGAACACGTCTGCAAGCCGGTGTTCAGCGGCATGTTCGGCAATCCGAGCAGCCAGATACTCACACGTCGAGTTCGACATAAACTTTGGCATGTCTCGCCATGACGAGTCGCCGGTGTTGTACTCGTAGCAGTAGTCGCAATCAAGATTACATCGCGATGCAACCTTGACGATGAACTCATTGATTGGAGTGAGGGATCCTTGTGAGACGTTCATTTTTACTTCCACGGCAGCGCAAACCCCTGCTCTCCAACCGATGGCACAGCGCGCCCGTCAGCAGTGATCTGCCATGGCCGCGCCGCCTGGTGTCGAATTGCGTCGGCAAGCCGGCTGAGTCCGAGCTCCGATAGGGCTGCAACGCCTTCACGGCCGATTCGGACAGCATGTTTGCAGCCCAAACCGCAGGGAAAGAGTTCACCCACCGGCGAAATGGCACCCCAGTCAGCGACGGCCCGGTTAGCCGCCGCATCCCACTGCTCGGGAGAGCCACTACGCCTGACGAGCGCCTCGGGCCATCGCGCCCCGGCACTTTGCAGTTCGGCTACCGCGGCAACGCAGCAATTGGGATATCCGAATACCTCGCCGGCAACTGATGCGTCTGTCACATCGGCGAGCGCAAGTTCAGCCGCAAGGTTCGCGTCGTGGGCAATATAAATCGCCGCAATATCCGCGCGCAATGTGGACGCCGTTGCACCCGAAATATCGCTCCAGCTGCCGCCGCGAGAGCTAGTCTCCAGCATTCTGGTCGAGGAAAAGGCACCCGCCGCTTCGACGGCTTCGGAAAAGCTTTCGACGGAGTCAACACCGACCATAAACCTGAGAGCGGGTTTTAGACCTAAGGCGAACCGTGCAATCTCCGGCGCGGTGGCGATATTCCCACTCTGAGCACAAAGACGCGTCAACGCGGAAGCCAGAAGGACCGGACTTCGATGGATACCGTTCTGCATGGCGACTGGATCGACGTCGAACCTAGTTCAGACGATCTTTTCCTTGACAGCCGACGTGTGAGAAGTATGGCTTCCCGACGAATTATGGCCATTGGTATTTGAATAGTGACCAGCCATGTTCGTGGTCGAAGCTCCATCGAGTTCCTCGGCAAGCCGGCTCAGAACGGAGCTTTCACTTTCAAGCAGATCTTCCAGCGTGACGGAAGCATTGGCTGCAGGTTGAATATCAGTTTTCTTTTCCATAATTGTCTTTAAACTTTAGTCTCGAATCCCCGCGTCTACCAAGTGTAGCACGCGCTAAAAACACCACGGTACGATTTCATCCCTGTCGCGCAAGCAGCGCCGGACATACCTCACTCGCGGCCAACTGACCAAGCGTTTCGAATCGTTCATTCCGTTGCGGCCAAAGGCAGCTTCTGCCCCCGCGGCATGGCAACGCGTGCGGCCTCAAATATGGCCTAGCGCACATATTGAAGACAAAATACGGAATAGCCTGAGGCGCTGTACCTCAGTTAATCACGGGTCGCGCCCCGACGTTTACCGCATAGCGGTTTAGCTATCATCAATTCCAGATCTTCGCCATCCAAAAAAATACCTGGCTCGCAAGCTTGTTCGCACGTCCTTTCGTGGAGTTCTGAGCATGGAAAATCCAGAATCAAAGAGGGCTTTCCCTGCCGCCATCGACCGCATTAAAACTCGGCCAAGATCGTATTGGGTTCGCGTGATCGCTTTCGCAGGCTTGGGGATCCTCGCAAATCTCTATCTGACCAAGCACACTCCTGCGCTGCTCACCACAATTCAAATGGTGTTTAGTAGCAAGATTGAACCCGTCCGAACCGCGCAAACAGCGAGCGCTGCAGTGGTCTTAATTTCCGACGAGGACTATTGGAAAGGACCGCTATCTCGGCGCGCGCCGATCAAACGCGACTTCCTGGGAAAGCTGGTTGAGCGACTTTGCGGGCCCGGACAAGCGGATCTGGTGGCACTCGATTTCATTTTTCGCTCACCGGCGCTTGACGGCACTTTGCAGGATAATAAAGACTACCTGGTGGAAACTGATGCGCTAGCGGACTCTATCAACAAGGTAACCGCCGATAGCACTAGTCATTGCAAAATTATTCTCCCGGTGACTCTTAGCTGCCCTTCCGATCACCGCTGCACTCGACAGGAAACCATACTGGATGGGCGACAGTTCCCACCCGGCAGGGTAGCCTGGGGAAACATCAACCTGCTGAGAGATACGCGACAGGTTCCGGGGCCGGCACCCATGGTTGATGGAACGACTATCGATTCGCTGACCGGCGCGATCGTGCGAGCCATCGACTCGGACAAGCTGCCGGCCATGAGCCCCCACGAAGGAGAGTTTCCCTATGGAACATATATGTCCATGGCCGACTTCAAGGCCGCCCACGTCGTGCTGCAATCAGACGAAGTTCGTAGTATCGACGACGCTGAATTATTCCGCCGCGTCCATGCGAAGTTTGTTCTGGTAGGGGCGGGATGGAGTTCCGACTCGTACCACACGGGGATGCCAGTTGACGGTCATCAGTCTCCAGCAGGACCGATCCCCGGCGTTCTCCTGCATTTGAACTACGTCGCCGCCGTTCTTGACGGCCGACTCATACCAAAGCTATCACAGTACGCAGATTGGGGCATCGACGTTCTGATCGTAGTTCTGATCGCCCTGAATTTCGCCGCACTTGGACACTCAATGTCGCGATGGGCAGTCCTTGCGGTCGTTACAGCCTTTTTTGTCTTGCTTCAATATCTGACTCTGCGCCTTTTTGGCCGGTTTTTTGACTGCACCATACCTATCGTGGTCTTGTTCTTGCACTGGTTTGCGGACGAACAGCATCACCAGTTTGAGCACATAAGAAAGCTCGAACAAGCGAATGCAGAACTTGAGCGCAAGCTTCGGCCACCCGAGCCGCCGCAAGACCGACAATAGATAGGCGATATTGTCGCCAAACTGAAGTCCCTGAGATAACGGAGGCAGCATGCGAAAGATTCTGTTTTTCATACTTACAATAGTCGCCATGGCAACTTCGTCCCTGGCCCGCTCGGAAGATAAACCTCCACCGCCAAAGACCAATTCGAACAGCGGGAACACGGACGAATCCGGTAACGGCTACACCTCTACGACAGGCGGAGTTGCGCAACTTCAGGGAACGCAACCAAGTGCAGGGTCAGCAACCGCAATGGCTTCTAGCAAGTCTGCAAGTCGCAAACTCGCTTTGAGCGTCCGACGCGCCCTTTCCAAAACGCAACAACTGAACGTTTCTAACATTGCGGTACGCGCAAGAGGGGGCGCCGTAACGCTAACTGGTTCGGTTCCTGAAAACGCACAAATCGAACAGGCTGGCGAGGTAGCAAAAGGGGTGGCCGGCGTTACGTCGGTCACGAACAAGCTGAGCATCCAGTCCCAATAGAAATGCACGAATCGGCCTGGGTCGCGGTAGAGACAGTACGGGTAAAACTGCATCAAGGCGCACAACGCTCCGTGAACAGCCAGATCGCCCAACTGCGCTGTCACTCGGGCTATCGCCACCTCAGTTCGCAACTGCGCGCCTTCTCCGCCCCTGTAACGGTCCAGCACATCGCCGCCCGGTGCATTGAGGGTCGTGGCTGCAACTGACTATGGACGCGAAACGCGATCTGACGCCAATCGCGGACAGCTTCGCCCATCGACCGCATCATTTAACTGAATGCCGCCCGCACGAATTCCTGCCATTGGTGGAAAAACTCGACGCCTTGCTGGGACCGACAAACCCGCAACAGGAGACAGGAACACTTGCTTGAACAGTAGTCATTGGCCGAAGTCCGAAGCCTACTCTGGATGAGCGTACGGCGGCCGGCCTTGCAGCGCGATTGCCGAAGCGCTGACTAGCGCCCAGAGGTGACCAGCTCAAGCGACGCGGCACACGTACTTTAAGCCCGATGCCAGAACGAACGCAGGAACCACGACAGATGCTCGTCTTCGAAATCTGAGGACAAATGGTACAGTGCTTTGATCCGGTCATCTGTCGAAGAATTGCCATGCATCATCGCGAAATAGACACTGTCGGTTTTTTCGAAAGCCAGAAGGCGCTTGAAATCGCCCCCGTCACTGTACTCGCCACAGATCAACCCGCAGGCGCCGCGTTCCCGCCGCATGCGCACATAAGCGCTCAACTGATCTACGCCATCTCCGGCGTGATGATAGTGCGTTCGGCCGCGGGCAGTTGGATCGTGCCGACTGGTCGCGCAGTATGGGTGCCGGGCGGCGTTCGCCATGAAATCGAAATTACCAGCGATGTGCAGATGCGCACGGTATATGTCGCAGCCGACGCGCGCGACGCGCTGCCGAGCGGTTGCAAGGTGATTCTCGTAAGCGCGTTGTTGCGCGAACTGATCGTAACTGCGGTCGGTATCCACCCGACGGGTGAATTTGGCGACCGAGAACGACGTGTGCTGGAGTTGATCCTCGATGAGATATGTGTAGCCGAGCCGCTGCTATTGCATGTGCCGATGCCGAGTCATCCTGCACTTGTCGAACTGTGCACTGAACTGATTGCGCAACCATCGCTGGCGGCTACGTTGCAAGGGTGGGCTAAACGGGCGAACGTGAATCCACGCACATTCGCCCGGATGTTCCGGCGGGAAACGGGCATGACGCATGGTTCGTGGTGTCGCCACGCGCGCGTCCTGCTGAGTCTCCCACAACTCGCGAACGGCTCGTCTGTTCTCGAAGTTGCGCTCGAGCACGGTTACGACAGCCCCAGTGCCTTCGCGGCAATGTTCCGCAAGGTGCTCGGAGTGCCGCCCAGTGATTATTTCAAATAGTGCTCATCGAGGACGACGACCCGACAATGGATGCTGTCCAAATCGCGACGACGATTTGAACATTTGCGCGCGCAGCGACCCCGTGTTCTCACGTAAAATTTCAGCACCGGTGCGTACTTTTTATGCAACAAAATTCCCGCCCGGCGCTCCAACACTATCGACGGGAGAATTTGACTGGATACGATTCAATGCATGCGCATTTTTTCGGTGGTTGCCGACACCGGTGGTTTTACACGCAGCGCAGAACAACTTGGCCTCTCGACACCGCACGTATCGCGCGCCGTCTCTCAGTTGGAAAGTCATCTCGGAGCTCGTCTTCTACATCGGTCGACGCGTTCAACGTCTCTGACCGATGCAGGTTTGCGCTATCTCGCCCGCGTGCACGAAATCCTAAGTGTGCTGGATGCATCCGAACGTGAAGTGAAGCTCGCATCCGCGGAGCCTCGCGGCACGCTGCGGGTGCATTGCAGTGCGAGTCTGGCCGATCACTTCGTGCTGCCGCTTGCCGCTAGATTCCAGCGTCAATACCCGCAAGTGAACTTCGATCTAACTGTGGCGTCACAGGTGCCTGATCTGATCCGCGCACGCTACGATATTGCATTGATGGCAGCCAATTACCTCCCTGAGTCCACTCTGGTTGCGATGAAGCTAGGGATTATTCAAAGTGTTTTGTGTGCATCGTTGGAATACATTGAGGAACACGGAATGCCGCAATCGCTCGCCGATCTCGCGGCGCACCATTGCCTGCAAATTGGCGGCCCGACATTTCGCGACCGTGAGTGGGTGATGAGATCCGGAACGGAGACGGCCACAGTGTTCATCGATCCTCGGTTAACCGTCGATACCGGACGTTCCCTCGCAATTGCCATTCGACAAGACATGGGCATCGGCCCATTGCCGACGTACATAGCGTCACAGGAGATAAAATCTGGCAACGTTGTTGCAGTACTGCCAGAATACACCGTTAACGAAACCGACCTGTACTTGCTATACACGTCCAAGAAATACCTCGATGCGAAAACACGCGCATGGATCGATTTCACGAAAACGCATATGCAGGTCAGAGGAATTTTGACGTGAGTTGGTCGGGATGTTTTGACATGGTGGTCTTTCCGCGGGGCTTTTTTGTCCTCCGTTCTCGCCTCATTGGGTCTGGACGGCTTATCTCTGTTGCCAAAGAGCGTCCTACCAGGCTTAGCCTCGGGGCCAGCTCTCGCCACAAAACGAAACATCGCTGCGCGAAGCGGCGGTGCACTCTCGGCATCGGCGCCGCCGCAAACGCCGATGCACGACCGAGACGCAAACGCTCCAGCGTTTGGCCTCGGACTTAGCCTAGCGTTCGACCGAAGAGAGCGAATAGCTCGTTCCAGCCGCGTTCGGCGGCCGGCGCGTCGTAGACCGGCGTGTCTGGCTTCATCCAGCCATGCATCTTTCCTTTGTACATCTCGCTCTTGTGCTTTACCCCGGCTTCAGTCAATGCAGCTTCGAAGCGCTTGGCCATTTCGGGAGGATAGCTATCGTCCCGATCCGCTGCGGCCACCAGTACTTCGGCCTTGACCTTGCACAACTGCAGGTGTGGGCTCGTCGGCTGATCGGTGGCCAGATTGCCGCCGTGGAAACTTGCCGCAGCCGCGACGCGATCCGGGTACCAGGCCGCGGCCGTCAATGCCATGCCGCCACCCATGCAGAAGCCGACAGTGCCGACAGTGCCGCCGTTCACGTCACCGCGACTATCGAGATAGGCGAGCAGTGCAGCTGTGTCTTCGGCTGCCTTGTGATTATCGGTGCTGGCCATCAAAGGACCGATCGTCGCGCGGAAGTCGCCCTTCAGCAACTCCTGTGAATCGTACGGACCGTAGGTACCAAATCGATAGAACATATCGGCGAGTAGGACAATGTAACCTTGGCTGGCAACGTGGCTCGCCATCTGGATCATGACGGGTCGGATCCCAAACGCGTCCATGTAGAAGATCACGCCCGGCCACTTACCTTGGCGTTCCGGCGTCAACACCCAAACATTGCAAGGACCGTCTTTGGCCTGGACTGTGATCCGGCACTGGTTGACGCCGTCGACATTCACTGATGCGGCTTCGTTGGAGTTAGACATCGAAAGGACCCCAGTCATAGAAAAGATACAAGAAGACCTGCAAAGTGCTTTCGCTGCTATCCAAACAGCCTGCTGCAAACCGTTCTACACGCTAATTCACCTCGAAAAAGCTGTTCGCAACGGTATCGAAAACGTCAGTCTGGTGCTGATTGAACAGTTGCCAGCGCCATTTTACGATTCCCAGCGAGGGTACAGACCTGGACCTGCGCGTGTCGATGACCGTTGCGCGAAATGTCAAAAAGTCACCGGGCCGTACCGGCTCTGGCCATTTCAGATAGTCAAGCCCCGGAGAGCCCCAAGATCCTGAATCGGAGAGCGCCGCATCATATGCCAGTCGCATGGCAATAGAGCACGTATGCCAGCCGCTCGCGATCAATCCGCCCCAGCGTCCCTGCTCCGCAGATCGCTGATCCGTATGAAACCATTGTGGGTCAAAGCGGTTGGCGAACTCAAGAACCTCAGCCTCGGTCACAATGTATGGACCGGCTTCGATCACCTGGTGACCGCTGAATTCGTCAAATTTCATATTGCCGTTGCGTTGACATTGGCAAATAACGGCGCCCGCTTTTCCTCCAGGGCACAAAGACCTTCACTTGCGTCGGAACCCGCAAATCCCAGTATTTCTGCCGCCAATGAAGCTTCGAAGGCTGGCCAAGCTGCGCGCAGCCAGTGATTCAGCGATCGCTTGGTCCAGGCCAGCGCCGTGCCGCTGCCATCCGCGAGCCTCCTGCTCACGCTCCTTGCCGTCGCAAGCAATTCAACCTCGTCCACAGCTGCGCTGACTACGCCAATACGCTCGGCCTCCTCTCCAGTCAACGTCTCGCATAGCAGAAGGTAGTATTTTGCTTTCGCCATTCCGCACAGCAGCGGCCATATCAGTGCCGCGTGATCGCCTGCGGCAACGCCGAGTTTGGTATGCCCATCGATCAGCTTCGCTGTTCTTGAAGCAATCGAAATATCAGCCAGGAGGGCAACCGCGAGGCCAGCACCAACCGCAGCCCCATTGATAGCGGAGACTACAGGGCGGTCACAATCCAGTATTCCCTGGACGATAGCTCTGGCTTCTTTCATAACCGTCAGGCGCGAGGCCTCGCTGCTAACCATCTGCTGCACAACTTCGATGGTTCCACCAGCACAGAATCCCTTGCCTTCGCTGCGAACAAGAATCGACCGCACGCCCGGCTGCTCGCCAAGCCGTGACCAGACCCGGGAAAGCTCGCGATGTCCACGCCTGTCGGTAAATGGCATGCTTCCCGGTACGCCGAATACAAGCTCGGCCACACCGTCGTTCAATTCAACGCGAAAATTATCGGTATCAACTTCGAACCTGTCGCTCATCAATTGCCCCCTACCTTTTGTCCCCAAAGGCGTCGACGCAACAGTAAACTTGCTCGATATCGCTCACCGCGATACACCGCATCGAGACGATCGAGTATGTGGCACACCGCGTGCACCCCAAGCTTCCCGAGCCACTCAAACGGTCCTGCGGGATAGTTAGTGCCCAGCTTCATTGCGATATCGGCCGAGGCTTCATCGCATACACCCTGCTGCACCGCGTCTGCCGCCTCATTAACCAGCATGGCGACTGTGCGCGCGACGACCATTCCCGGCGCATCGGCGATTTCCATGGGCTTGCGGCCTGCCACCTCCAGAAGATTGTGTACAACAGCGCGCTGCCGGTCTCCGCAGCCAGGCGCAAACGCGACGCAAACCGGACCAGGATCCTCTCTCAGAATGATGTCAATGACAGCGAGATGACGATGACCAGACTGCGCGGCCACCTCTGCGGCGGGACGGCCGTCCGTAACGCAAATCAGCATATCGCCAACAAGCAGCATATCTTTCATCAACCCGCTGTCGGCATGCCCCAGTGAGTCTTCTGCTGGATGCGCATATTCGACGTCCCATCCCTCACCGGACAGCTCAGCACCGAGCGTTGTAACTGTAAAACTGTCGCCTCTGACACTCACGCGTGGTGGATCAGTATTGACCTGTGTGTTGCTCACAGCAGGTTCTACCAACGGTTCAGCCGGATAGTGATAGAAACCTCGCCCGGACTTCCGGCCCAGCAGACCACCGTCTACCAGTTCTCGCTGCACAATGGATGGCGTATAGCGCCTGTCAAAAAAACTGGCCGCCAACATCGAGTCCGTCACCGAGAAATTGACGTCATGACCGATCAGGTCCATCAGTTCGCAAGGCCCCATCCGGAATCCCGCTGCCCGTAGCGCCGCATCAATTTCCGACGGCGTCGCATAGCGGTCCTGTAGCAAGAGCAGCGCTTCTGCATAAAATGGTCTGGCAATGCGATTGACTACAAAACCTGGGGTAGAACGTGCGTAAATCGGCACTTTTCCCCAACGCGTTGCCCGATCGGCCACCGTTCGCGCCACTGCACTGTCAGTCGCCGCGCCGGAGACGACTTCGACAAGCTTCATGGCGGGCACTGGGTTGAAGAAATGCATCCCGATCAACCGCTGCGGCAATCGCAAATCCCGGCCTAACGCGGTCACGGAGATCGATGACGTGTTGGAGGCAAGGATCGTCTGGTCAGACACGAGCATTTCAAGTTCGGCGAGGAGTTCGCGCTTTACATCCAACCGCTCAACAATCGCCTCAATGACAATACCGGCCTCACTGACGGCGGCAATGGCATCAACAGGTTCGATTCGACCGAGCAACGACTGGGCTTCCGCATAAGCGAGCTTTCCCATGTCGACCCGTTTTTGCAAATCGATACGGAGCTTGTCCACTGCCTGGGTCGCGGCGCCGCTCTTCGCGTCGAAGAGCCACACCTTGTGCCCTGCTGCGGCGGCAATCTGCGCAATGCCTGCGCCCATTGTTCCGGCGCCGACAATGCCGACCGCCACGTCAAGTCCAAGATCGAGAGAGAGTCCCCATTCATTTGGCACTCCAGGTTGCGGGTCGCTTGTCAAAAAATGCGGAGAACCCCTCTTTGGCCTCTTCTGTCGCACGTACGCGAGCGATGGTCACTGCAGTAAGATCTGTGACGCTCTCGTCAATCGGACGACCGGCGATATCGCCGAACAAAGTCTTTATCTCCTGCAGCGCAGTCGGGCCATTGCCCATGAGCCCTGACACGACCGTCTGCACTTGCTCATTCAATCCTTCGCTGGTGGTTACATAGTGGACAAGACCGACGTCATGGGCCTCGGCGGCGCCAATCAGCGAAGCGGTGAGCGCAAGACGTCTCGCCTGTCGGACACCTACAGCCTCGATCAGATAAGGGCCAATTACAGCAGGCAGAATGCCAAAACGAGCCTCAGTGACGGCGAACCTGGCCTGTTCGCTGGCGACCACAATGTCGCAGGCACAGATCAGACCTACGCCACCACCAAATGCCCCGCCCTGCACCCGTGCGACGATAGGCTTGGAACATGCGTGAAGTGCCTGCATCATCCTGGCGAACCGCTGGGCATCCTGCAGGTTCGCATCGGCGTTGTTGGCGCTCGCCCGCTTCATCCAGTTCAGGTCTGCGCCAGCACAAAAGACCTTGCCAAGCGACGCCAAAACGATCACCCGGACGTCATCGTGCGACGCCAACTGAAGAAAGCAACGCGTCAACTCATCGATCATCGCCTCGTTGAACGCGTTATGAACGTCGGGACGGCTCAGCGTAACTCTGGCGACACCCGTCTCGTCCACGACGCACTCTATCGTGGTGAAATTTTCGTCAAATGTGGATTTGTTTGTCACGTTGCTTTCCCTGTGTGTAAGGGGCTGCACGCCGCGGCTCCTCACACCAATCGCAAAAAGTGCTACGTCGTTAGAATCCCCTGCGGCATCTGGATAGCACTAATGTCATCAATACGTCTCGAGATGCAGACGCCCTTCACGCTTCAGACGCGGCCATAGGGTTGCCCAGTCCAGACCGTTTTTGTCGGCAATCTCCTGCAGCGCCTGCAGAACACCATCCTCCATGCCCTTCAGACCGCAAACATAGATGTACGTACCGTTGGTCTTCAGCAACTGAGCGATATCAACCGCGCGGTCGCGCATTGCGTCCTGCACATAGCGCTTCGGCTGATGTGGCGTGCGCGAAAACGCAAGGTTCGTATCGATGAAATCCTTCGGCAGATTGGTCAATGGCCCGAAGTACGGCAACTCCTCCTTCGTGCGCGCGCCAAAGAACAGCATCAGCTTGCCAGTTGCGCCCTTCAGTCGGCGGCGCCGACGATATTCCGTCATGGCGCGCATTGGCGCGGATCCCGTGCCGGTGCATATCATCAACAGATGAGAATCCGGGTGGTTCGGCATCAGGAACGTGTTGCCGAACGGACCAATCACGGCGACCTTGTCGCCTTTCTTCAAATCGCACAAGTAGTTCGAGCACACGCCGTCGGCCGCATTGTCCTGATAGTCGCGCGTAACGCGTTTGACCGTCAGCGACACATTGTTGTATCGGGGACGCTCACCGTCGCGTGGACTGGCGAGCGAATACTGGCGAGCATGATGCGGCTTGCCGTCCTTCGTACCCGGAGGCAGAATCCCGATCGACTGCCCTTCGAGCACCGGAAACGGTAGCGTGCCGAAATCCAGCACGATGTGATGGATATCACTATCGGCCGCATCGTGCGTAAGGCGGTAGTTGCCCACTACCGTCGCTGTCGTCGGCGCTTTGTGCGTGTACAGGTTCACGTACGGCTTGGCCGCCGACCACGGCGGCACAACCGAGCCACGCGTCGTATCGACTTCGACGCCATTCGCCGGGTCGGCTCGTTCTTCGCCCTCGTTCGACTGAGCCGTTGCATCGAGCGCGGCGTTCGCCGTCGTGTTCTGCGCCGGCAGTTCATCCCAGCTGAACTGCTCGTCGACGCTATATGCCTCAGCCTTGAGCACGGTGCGCCAGTTGTCGATCGCGCCGGTCGGACACGGCGACACACATGCCATGCAGCCGTTGCACACCTCCGCCTTCACGACGTAGTTATTGTCGTCATGCACTATCGCGCCGATCGGGCAGGTTTCTTCGCAGGTGTTGCAGCGAATACAGATCTCCGGGTCGATCAAGTGCTGCCTGAGAACTTCCATTGGAAGTGAAGCATTCATGGTTATCCCTCCCTGCGACCGGTCCCGCCGCCTGAACGCACAGCGTGGCCGGACGTCCGATATGACGCAGATACCGCTTTCGCCACATCAGTTGAATCGCACATACTCGAAATCAATTGGCTGACGGTTAATGCCCATCGCCGGTGGTGCAATCCAGTTGGCGAACTTGCCCGGCTCAACCACGCGACCCATAAGCGACGCGACATACGCGAGGTCTTCCGGTGTTGCGAGCCATTTCGCCTCGTTAGCGGCCCATTCGGTTTCGCTAATGACGCGACCGTCCGGAGAGACACGCGTCCCGGCAAAAGTACCGATCTGGCGGTTGAACGCCTTGTGCGGTACGGCCAAACGGAAATCAATACCGGCCTTCTCCAGCACCTTGTTCCAGCGATTCACGCCCGCCACTGAATCCTTGATGTAGTCGTCGCGCAGCACTTCGTTCATCGCGTTAAGCATCGGTACATCACGTTCGACCAACCTGCCGTCCTGTACATCGAGCAATTTGTAGCTCTGACCGTTGAGTTGATGGTCATCGTCGCGCTTGGTTTCCTCATAACGGCCCTTCAGGCCCGAGCTATAGAAGGTCGCCGCATTCGATGAGTGATCCGCACCGAACAGGTCGACCGTCACCGAGTAGTGGAAATTCAGGTATCGCTGGATCGTAGGCAGATCGATCACACCTGCGGCGCGAATCTGGTTAACGTCATCGGTCTTCAGTTCGTTCATCACTTGCGCGGTGCGTTGCACCACACGCGATACGCCCGATTCACCGACGAACATGTGATGCGCCTCTTCAGTGAGCATGAACTTCGTCGTGCGGGCGAGCGGGTCGAAACCCGACTCGGCGAGTGCGGACAGCTGGAATTTGCCGTCACGATCAGTGAAGTACGTGAACATGAAAAACGCAAGCCAGTCTGGCGTTTTCTCGTTGAACGCGCCGAGAATGCGCGGATTGTCGTCGTCGCCTGAGCGACGCCCCAGCAACGCCTCCGCTTCTTCGCGCCCGTCACGGCCGAAGTAGCGATGCAACAGGTACACCATTGCCCACAGGTGACGCCCTTCTTCGACGTTGACCTGGAACAGGTTGCGCAGGTCGTACATCGACGGTGCGGTCAATCCGAGGTGACGCTGCTGCTCGACTGAGGCCGGTTCCGTGTCGCCTTGCGTGACGATGATGCGGCGCAGGTTCGCACGATGTTCGCCCGGCACGTCCTGCCATGCCGATTCGCCCTTCTGCTCGCCAAACTGGATCTTGCGGTCCTGCTCACCGGGCGAGAGGAAAATCCCCCAACGATAGTCGGGCATCTTCACGTGATCGAAATGCGCCCAGCCACCTGCGTCGACGCTCACCGCCGTGCGGAGGTAAACGTCATAGCCATGCGAGCCGTCCGGGCCCATATCGCCCCACCATGACAGGAAATTCGGTTGCCACTGTTCGAGAGCACGCTGCAGCGTACGGTCGTCGCCGAGATTGACGTTGTTCGGAATCTTTTCGCTGTAATTAATCGTTGACATGGTCAATTCCTTTTCGGGAAACAGCAGTGCTTTAGATGAGAGGCGCGTATTGAATGCGGTCAGCTAATCTCGTGACTTATGAGTTCGTCGATTTTCAGGTGGCGCGCATTGCCGGTCGTTCCCGACTCGGAGGGAATACGCGCCACGCGCCGTCCTGGTGACGAAAAAAGAACAACGCAACGGGCCCTGCCGCCCTCAACGTCTCGACGCATACATAGCATTCGTGTGCGGATCGTCTGTTTCTGAACTCAGTGACCCGAATCCCGTTCAACGGATCCGGAGCGAGCCAGAGTTCGACCGTCTCGCGCAACGAGTTTTTTGCGCTGGCCACGAATTCTCCTTCGTCTCTTTGATGCCGCCGTCCTGCTTATGCACATGCGGTGCAAGTTGTCCCGCGCTGCCAGTAGTCGTCCGTCAATCGCGACATTTAACTGCGAACTTCTAACGCGGAGCGTTGGCGACAGCGAATCAAACCCGCGCGACGTCGAATTGCGCCTTGCTGCCCTTGCCGTAAACCTTGAGAGCACCCTTCTCGCCCACCGCATTCGGCCGGTTGAATATCCAGTTTTGCCATGCAGTCAGGCGACCGAAAATGCGTGTTTCCATCGTCTCGGGACCGTTGAAACGCAGGTTCGCTTCGAGACCTGTCAGCGCGTCCGGCGACATCGTTGCGCGTTCCTCGAGCGCAATGCGAATCTCGTCGGCCCAGTCGATGTCGTCCGGCGATGCAGTCACGAGGCCAAGACGGTCTGCCTCGACCGGCTTAACCGCTTGGCCAATCCTTGCGCGCAACGAGTCGAGCTGTTCCTCTTCATCGTAGAAGCGGCGTGCGAGCCGCGATTGATGAGTGACCATCGGGTAGAGGCCGAAGTTGACCTCCGACAACGTGATCGTCGGTTCTTCGTCCTCATTGCTTGGCAGCGCGGCCATATAGGTGCGGTCAGTGGCAAACGCGAGTTCCGCGAGCGTGCCAGCAAAGCATGAGCCCGGTTCAATCAATGCAAAGATTGAACGCGATGACACGTCGATACGCGCCAGCGTGCGGCGCAAGAGGCCAATCGTTTCGCGCACGAACCAATGGTCCCCGTGCTGCATTAGTGTGGCGTCGGCGGCGAGCACGGCGCGGGCGTCACCTTCGCTCTTGAAGATCCACGTGCCGATTTCGAGTTCGTTGGTGCGCATCGATAAGATCGCGTCGTCCAGTTCGCGGGCGAACTGCAGCGGCCACCAATTCGCACCGGCAGCGAGAATAGCGTCGATGCCGGTTGGTTGCGCAGTCGTGGGCGCCTTGGCCGTAAAGGTAGCAGTGCGTTTCGCACGATCAATCGTGACGTCAACGGTCTGGTAGCCCAAGCCGTCCGCACGCTCGGTGCGCTCGATCAAGGTCAGTGCCACGCCCTTCGCATTCGCGGGACGGTCGCTCTGCGCAGCAAGTTCCAGCGCACGCGCGGCAATCACTTGGTCGAACTGGTTGGGCTTCACAACTTCATCCACCAGGCGCCATTCCTTTGCGCGTTCACCGCGGACGCCTTCGACCACCGTACAGAAAATGTCGGCGCGGTCGTGGCGGACCTTTCGTTTGTCGGTCACGCGCGTTAAACCTCCAGTGCCAGGCAGCACGCCGAGGAGCGGCACCTCCGGCAATGACACCGATGACGACCGGTCATCCACGAGATAAATTTCGTCGCACGCCAGCGCCAATTCGTAGCCGCCGCCGGCGCAGGCGCCGTTCACAGCCGCCAGGAACTTGAGACCCGAATGGCGCGACGAGTCTTCAAGTCCATTGCGAGTTTCGTTGGTGAATTTACAGAAGTTCACCTTCCATGCGTGCGTAGAGAGACCCAGCATGAAGATGTTGGCGCCCGAGCAGAACACACGGTCCTTCAGGCTCGTCACAACCACGGTTCTGACTTCAGGATGCTCAAAGCGGATGCGCTGAATCGCGTCGTGAAGCTCGATGTCGACGCCGAGGTCGTACGAATTCAGTTTGAGCTTGTACCCGTCACGAATCCCGCAGTCTTCGGCGATGTCGATACCGAGAGTCGCAACCGGACCGTTGAAGGTCAGCTTCCAATGCTTGTATCGCGCCGGATCTGTGCGGTAATCGACGCGTTTAATCGCGCTGATCGACGTTTCTGCTGAAGACATGGGATCTCCTAGACGGGACGATGCAAGATTGTGTGAGAACAATAATGCACCATCCATCCCATGTAAAGCACTTTACTTCATGTTTGCGTGTAAACCCTGCCCACTTCGGCAATTCAGTTCACGTGCGCGTCATCAGGAACTTCGGCGACCAGCCTTGCTGCCAAGCGGTCGCGCAATTGCAGATAGGCATCTGCCAAGGTTCTATCACTGGTGTCGCAGGTCATGTCCGCACGTCCATAAAGCTCGCTCCGGCCTGCCAGAATGCGTTTTAAGTCATCCATTGCTTCTTTGTTCCCCGACATAGGCCGCAAGTCGCCTTGCGCGACCACTCGCCGCATATGCTCTTCCGGCATGGCCTGCAGCCATACGGTGAAACAGTGCGAGAGCAGCATGTTGAAGGTGCCGGACTCCGAAACCAGTCCGCCCGGAGACGCGATGACCGCCTTCTCATGCTCCTGAATCACCGCCTCAAGCGCTCTGTGTTCGTAACGCCGGTACGCGCTCGCGCCATACAGGGAATGGATTTCGGAAGGCGGGCAGCCCGCCAGTTGCTCTATCACGCGGGTCAGTTCAACGAATGGCACCTTGCGTTCCTGTGCGAGCATGCGTCCGAGGGTTGACTTACCCGCACCGCGCAAACCGATTAAAGCGATACGGTGCTTGCGATGCGGATCGCGCGGCGCCTGGGCAAAAATCTCGGCCAGCGCAACGCGGGCCCGCTGTAGCGCGGCCTGGTCACGCCCGCGCAGCAATTCGCGAATGAGTAACCATTCAGCAGACGCAGTGGTTTCGTCGCCGATCACCTCGGCAAGTGGGCAATTCAGCGTACTCGCAATCTGCCGCAACACCAGCACAGAAGCATTGCCCAAGCCCGTCTCAAGATTCGCAAGATGTCGTTCGGAAAGCCCAGTCTCGGCCGCCAACGTCTTGCGGGTCATACCGCGGCGCGCGCGCAGAAGTCGCACGCGCTCACCCATTGCTGTCAGGAAAGGATCACGCTCAACCCGCGTCGCGTCGTCGGGACGTTCGTCCAATGGTGCGCCGGCGTCACTTTGATTCATGTTTTCTGACCTATAACATCGATATATGTACTATAGTGCTTGACACACACTCGCTGAACGGTTAATTTTCGCCAAATATCGACCCCAGTCACAAACGCCGTCCAGGTTTTTCCTGCGGTATGTCGGAACAGCGGGCAGCCGCGCATGAAGTAGTGTGCCTGCCAGGCCTTTTTTTGAGGCTAGCATGACCCCACAAGACTTCCAGCGCCTCGTTGCAGGCGTTACCGAACAACTCGTCGATCGGGCGTTGAACAGCGAATTGGCGAGATGGTTGAACGACACTTTTCCCGCCAACGGTACGACTTTTCGGGAACTTGCCGGCGCCTGCCGCGATGGCGTCGCCCAAGGCTGGTTGTGCAATCGCGAAGGCGGCGGCATTCGCTACGGACGCATCTTCAGGGCGCTCCCCGAAACACACGGCTTTTCAGTCGACGTGGTCGATATGAAAGATATTGCCGGGCCACACCATGTGCATCCGCACGGCGAAATCGACCTGATTATTCCGCTTACCGACGGTGTGACCTTCGACGGTCACCCAGCTGGCTGGTGCGTCTATGGCCCCGGCAGCGCGCATCGCCCAACGGTCGCGAACGGCCAGGCGCTAGTCTTGTATCTGTTGCCGCAAGGCGCCATTGAATTCACCGCTGCTTGAGAGCCCACCATGACTGAATTGCTGAAGAACTACGTTGCGGGCCAATGGGTCTCAGGAAGTGGCGAAGGCAGCACGTTGACCGATCCGGTGACAGGAGAAGCGCTAGTACGCGTCTCGAGCCAAGGACTCGACCTCCCGCACATCTTCGATTTTGCCCGCGAAGAAGGCGCCACCGCGCTGCGTGCGCTAACTTATACGGCCCGTGCGGCCCTCCTTGCTAACATCGTCAAGTTGCTGCAATCAAAACGTGACGACTATTACGCAATCGCCACGTCGAACGCGGGGACCACCGGCAATGATTCGGCCGTCGATATCGACGGCGGCATTTTCACTCTCTCTTACTACGCAAAACTTGGCGCGGCGCTGGGCGATGTCCACGCGCTGCGCGACGCGCCGCCCGCCTCGCTCAGTAAAGACCAGTCCTTTAGCGTCCAGCACGTGCTCACGCCCACGCGTGGGGTCGCCCTTTTTATCAACGCGTTCAATTTCCCAGCATGGGGGCTGTGGGAGAAGGCTGCACCTGCGTTGCTATCCGGCGCCCCCGTAATCGTCAAACCGGCCACGGCAACAGCTTGGCTCACGCAACGCATGGTAAGCCGATGTGGTCAACGCAGGCATCCTGCCAACGGGATCGTTATCGGTCATCTGCGGCAGCTCTGCGGGCTTGCTCGATCAGGTGCACGCGTTCGACGTAGTGTCGTTCACCGGCTCCGCTGACACTGCTGCGATACTTCGTGCCCACCCAGCGTTCGTGGAGCACGGAGCACGCCTGAATGTCGAGGCAGACAGTCTCAACAGCGCGATCCTCTGCGCGGACGCGACGTCCTGAAACGCCGGCCTTCGAATTGTTCGTTAAGGAAGTCGTGCGGGAGATGACTGTCAAGTCAGGTCAGAAGTGCACGGCAATTCGCCGGGCATTCGTACCCCAAGCTTCCCTCGACGCCACGCTCGACGTCCTGAAAGCAAAGCTCGCGGAGATCACCGTTGGTAATCCGCGCAATGACGGTGTACGGATGGGCTCGCTTGTCAGCCGCGAGCAATATGAAAATGTACTCGCAGGTATCGCTGCTTTGCGCGAAGAGGCAGTTCTCGCTTACGATGGCTCGGCAACACCTCTGGTCGACGCCGATCCCGCTGTTGCGGCATGCGTCGCGCCACATCTCTTTGTCGTGACCGAGCCTGATAGCGCGACACAGTTGCATGACGTCGAAGTATTCGGCCCGGTTGCAACTGTGGCACCCTATCGCGCCGACAGCGACGCCACTGGGCTTCCCGAAGCACACGCCATCGCGTTGGCGCGACGCGGTCATGGCTCTCTCGTCGCCTCGGTTTATTCGAACGACGAGGCACACCTTGCCCGTGTTGCATTGGAACTCGCTGACACGCACGGCCGCGTCCATTTGGTATCGCCGTCCGTGCAAGCCAGCCATACCGGGCATGGCAACGTGATGCCGATGTCGGTGCATGGCGGCCCCGGCAGAGCGGGCGGCGGAGAAGAACTGGGAGGTCCGAGGGCGCTGGATTTCTATCACCGCCGCGCGGCAATCCAGGCCCCGTCAATAGCTATTGAAGCATTGGCCGGCGTGACAGCCCAACCGGCGAGTTAAGCAGGTCGCGCACTGTAAGTCCGGGTACCTTGACCCATCGCCTGTCGCGGCGCACCCAGGAATGACATGGATCACGAGGCGACCCGCGAACCCAATACAGATCGAGCCAATGTCGCCCCACTGTCGGAGGAGACATGGAAGTCGTCCCGGAAACGCGTCTAAATCAGCCGGCAACGAACGCCGAACTACCGCCGTTGCAATTTAATTTCGCTTCTTGGCTACTTGACCTCAACCAGCACCGAGCGAGCGAAGCCGCATATATCGACCATCTTGGCACGGCCCTGTGGCCAACTCCAAGACAGCGTGCGCCGCTTCGCATCTGTGCTGCGCAAGCTAGGCGTGCATGCGGAAGAACGCTTCCTCTCGTGATGCTCGACAGGCGGCCCATCGGCAACGTGCTCCATTCGGCCGGCACGCCATTCAGTGCATCGCGTGCTCGCGTGGAAGCTTTACGGCG
The DNA here is from genome assembly GCF_046027915.1 of Paraburkholderia sp. RL17-347-BIC-D. NCBI lineage: Bacteria > Pseudomonadati > Pseudomonadota > Betaproteobacteria > Burkholderiales > Burkholderiaceae > Paraburkholderia > Paraburkholderia sp. RL17-347-BIC-D. The sequence goes on along the minus strand of NZ_JARESS010000023.1, from coordinate 112,280 downwards.
GAAGCCGTGCTTCTGGAAAAAATTGTTCAGCCAAGTCATGTCGGCCTGGCTAACGTGCTCACGCCACCGATCTGTTCCCCGAACCATCGGGCCTCGGACTCCACCAGACCGTAGCGCGCTCCTTGAAACAAACCTCCTCCAATAGAGTTGTGTCTACATCTTCCTGCGTTCGTCCTTCTTGATTTCTTCAAACATCGGCATTTTCACCTGTCAGTAGGCATGCCAAGGTGATTGTTCAGTGCGGCAGGGGTTTCATACTATGTGCGCTAACGAACCAACGACTACACGGACCGCTGCCAATTGTGAAACTTGGTTCTATGATGATTCTGGTATTGGGATGTGCGTTCATGTCAATCTTCTTTCCGCAAGGCCGGGCGATCGGATAAGCACTACTCCTCCTAGCCTGAAAAGGTAAAAATTCTGTGCCTTGATTACCGACGATTTATCGCGTTTTGCGTAACTTTTGGCGGTTCGCAAAGTCTGTTGTCGTTGTGAAAATAACAGTGAAATAATGCTGTTACTTAATAGACTCGGAACATTTTCGATCCGCGCAGCCGAGACAAGATATGCCGAACATCCCAGTTTCTATAGTTGGGTTGAAGAAGAATATCGATATTGTCACTCCGATATTTCCAGTAATAGCCGGGGCTTTTGCGCCATTCGGGATTACGCTCACGCGCGTGATCGGCGAAGAACTCGATAGCGATCCAGAGACAACGACGGGCGGCTGGAGAGATCTCATCGCCCGGCTACAAGAAAAGTCGAAGGCACAATCAGTTGTTCATCTGGTTCTTACAGATGATTGTCCTGATCGAATCTGGACTATCAATGGGCAATTGCGTGATCCCGATTTTAGAAGCATCGCCGCAGTCTACTTTGGCGCAGATCTGTTTTGGAAAGATGGCGATCCCTTGACAAACATCAACCTCGTTACCCAAGTCTGTATTCACGAGATCGGCCATCTTTTCAATCTCATCCATGACGACGCCACCCCTCTCAAGTATTCCAGCGCGATGCTCCAGGCGACGCACAGGAATGATGAGGCATCGACCGTGGCCTGGCACGCAGCCATCGCAGAAGCCGCAGACAATCACGAAGCACCGCTCATCATTCCAGACCCAGTCACTTACTACCCCTTTAGCTCCATCTGTCGCGCAAATCTTCGCAGTGCGACGACCGGATCTCCATGGTTACCGTTTCAAAAAAATTTCAGAGATATGGGCGACGATACCGACGAAATTGGCGATGAGTACGTTAAAGTAGATGTCGCACGAAGAGATCGACACTCACGCATTCATATCGGTGGCGAGATTTATTTTACCCTGTCGATTACGAACCGCCGTGAAACCGCAATCGAAATCCCCTACGATATTGGACCTCAATACGGATCGCTGCGGGTGTGCGTCAAGCACAGTGATGGCAGTCAGACATACCATCGGCCGGCAGATTACTGCTGTAGCGGCGCGAGGCAAATCCTAAAGCCCGGGGAATCCACATTCCGGAGCCTGGCGTTGAGCGGACCGCTGACAGGCGGCCTTAGTCCCGGTTCTCACACGTGCGTGATCAAACTAGTTGATCCTCGCGCACAAGGCAACGCGGTGTTGGGGCGCACAGTGTTCAATGTAATCGCAACTGCCGATGTGAGCCTCGCGAAAAAGAGCGACGCGCTGCGAGGTTTGATGGCCGGTAAGCGAAAGTCCGCCTCGTACTCCAAAGACATCCGGGGTATTCCGAAGGAATGCCCTCTAGCGGCGCACTTTGCGCTGGAACATGCGATCAGGCTGAAAAGCAACAGGCGGCGACGGACGCTGCTACGAGATTGTCAGCGACCCATCGTGCCTCGAGCGATCCGTCACATGGCAGCCCGGCATGAATACAATTTGCGTATGCGCGACGGAGAGAACCGGGAGGAGATCTTGAGGGAGATTCGAAGCCGGTTTCGTTCGAAGCGCGACCTGGAACTGTTCGACCTGATTCAGCGCATAGACCGACCGGCGCGCGAAAAAAACCGGGAGCAGTAGCGATGAGCATCATGCGAGTCTTTCTCGTAGTGACACCGCTTGCGATGTGCGCTTGCGGAAACCTCAGGACACAAACGATTGATCTGTCGCAAGCAAGCGACGGTCGCGAGATCGCGGGTCTGCCGTTCATCCTGAATAAGCCGCAGTTTACTATTGCGCGCGTTCCCGCCGACGGGACTAGTGGCGCAGATACGTACCAGATGGCGATCGCCTATGTGCCCGACCCGGCCACGCGATATGCAGTCAACCTTCACCCTTCGCCAACGTCTTCGGTCGACTGGACAGTGCAATGGGACGAGAACGGAGCCCTTAGCGATACCAACGCGAAGACCACCGATCAGACGGTCGCCATCCTGACCAGTGTGGTAAAGCTCGCGGTGGCGGCAGCAGCATTCGATGTCAATCAGCCGTCTCAGAAAGATACGGTGGAGGCGATTGACAAGAGACTGACGGACAACCTTGCACTGCCCCAACCGAAAGTTTGGGACGAAACCGCGGGAGGATGGAGTATTGCCACCAGTGCCGAAAAAATCGATCTTTCACGCACATGGGCGCAGATGAAGCCGGCGCTTGAAACGCTCGCCAGTAGTGGCAAGCTCTCAAGCTACTTGTACGATACCGCAAGCGAAAGAAAGGTATTGGAAACCGCGCTTCATCTAGCAACGCCAAATCCGGCTCGACTCAATCGTGCTACCGACTATAAGGATCCAAAAGATTTTCCCGATCCGGTCCCGAATCCGGATCCAGTGGCAACCAAGGCTCTGAAAAAAAAGCTGTCGGAGAGCTGGAACAACACAGCTGATCATATCGAAGCCGCATACAAGATCCTTGACATCGACAGTCTGAACAAGATCAACGCCGATGCAGCAAAGGTGCGTCAGAAGAGGGAGTCGGACTTTGCTTCGTCAAATACCGTGCCGCAAGCGTACCGGAAGGATTACAACATCATGCTGCAAACTCAGGTCATCAAACTGTCCTTGGTCGCGCTGGACCTGTTGAAGACACCACCGAACGATTTCCTCCTCGGCAACGTCAACCTGACGCTTCAGCAATGGGAGTACAAAAAGATACAGGATCTGAATCGTCGAATCGACAAGGCGGCGCTGATCCAGCCCTCTCGATACGACACTCCCGGCGCCACGAATGCGGAGCTTCAGAAGCTCTATCGGATGAAGGCAGCCGTGCTCGGACAAGGCAAGACGTACGAGGATATCGTCGCGCTACAGAAGATGAAACCGGACGACCCGAAGCGCTTTCAGGCTGCACAGCAATCGATCGACGTACTCGCAAAGAAGCTTGCAGACGCCGAAGCTGCGGTCGCAACTTTGAATCCGGCAAAGAAGCCAGATGCGCCCGTTGTCGCCGATTTCTTCGTGGCATCACCTGAAGAGGCGATCGACGGCGCGTGGGTTGCCAGCCACGTACCCGGACATCCGAAATACATTGTGGTGCTGAAACAGGCCAAAACGAACTTGAATCATTAGCATTATGAGGCGCGCAGTCCCTGTGCCCTCCCAGTGCTGCGCGCCGCCCACGAGCAAACGGCTTCATCTGTCGGGGAAAGAAAATGAAAACCTCCCTTGGTCTATCGGTAACGCTTGTCATGGCCTTGGAGCTGGGCTGCTCGGCTAAACCAGCCATTGTGCGAGTGTCCAATGCGCCCGAGATCGGTAAACCATTCGACGGCGTGCCAATGAGAATCAGGACGCCCCAGGTCGCGCAGATTTATCAGCTCAACCTCGAAACGGACAAGTACGAGCTCGTCGCCTCTTCCCCGCAGAACATTGCTGATCAGGAGCATCTCTACGCTGTCGACGTAGTCGCCGGGCCATTCACCTCCCCTAGCTTGCACATCGCCGAGTATTCGGACAACACGCCGAAATCCATTCAAGTGACAAGTTCGAACAATTCCTCTGGAGCGATCGACGCTGCCACGACCGGCCTGACCAGTCTCGAGACCGCACGCAACACCCGAACGAGCAGTTGTCAAAGTTCCAATTCGGCGGTGCTCAGCGCCGATCAAGCATTGGCGTCCGCGCGCGCTTCGTACGACGGTTTGAGTGCCACTGCATCACCGCAATTGCGGGCGGCTTATCTGCAGGTAGTGACGAACGCTCAGGCCGCTGCGGACTACGCGCACAAAAATCCCTTGTGCGACTAGCACAACCACTCACGTCCAACGTTGCCTCGAAGTTTGTCGCGTTGCTCGGTAGCGTCCCGGGAATCCAATCGCTCCAGTTCAGACGACAAGTGCTTGCTTCACTGTCTTCGTCGACGGACCTGCATCGTCCTGCACGTCGGCGCTTACAACGCATGTACGCCGCTGTACTAAGGTGCTGGCAGAAAAAAATGATCAGTCGCTCATGCCCTTGCCGTGCAAAGCGGTAAGGCTGAAGCCGGTGTGCAAAACTCACTTTGGGTCTGATTTTCTCGGCTGCGCCGACGCAAATCACTCTAGATCATGCTCAAGTGGCGTGTCGTGTGCATAAGAATCGATTCTGCTGGGCCAAGCATCTGTGTGTTCATGAAAAGATTCACTGATGAGAAGGTCCGAGCAGTTCACGTGTCCGGCTGCGCATACATGCGGCTCCAGTTCGACAATCGAGGCCGATCGGTCTGGCTCAGATACGGGGCCATCTCGTTGAATGATGGGGCGCAAAAACGCAATGTGACCAGGTAACGCCATCGGCTGTCCGGTTTTGTCGTCTACGGTGGGGCGCTGCGCGTAGGATGCCACGACTAGTTTCCCCTTATTTGCGGCCATCTGTGCCGAATTGGTCACGCCTGCGTCGCCGCTCCTCCCGATGCGCACCCAACCTGCTTCGCTCGCCGTCTTCCCCTGGTAGCGTCTATAACCTCGCAGCCAATGATCCTGCGCACTCGCAAGCAAGACTTCGTTGTGAAAGGGCGGTCGCAGTATGTAAATGTCAAGGCGCATGCATGCCGCAGCGGCGAAGGCGCTGCAATGCGTATACCGGACGCGGCCAACGTCGATGGCAGCGTTTTGTTGCCCGGTTTGCCAAACGATGTGATGGCCTTTCAGCCAGTACCGGTCGACTTGAAGCCCATCTAGAAATTCGACCAATCTTTCAGCACCTGCGGGAATGTATTCTGCCGGCACGATGACACTCCATGGTCAGAGCGCATTGGTTTTGAGCGGCAAGGAGACTGACACCTGAGAACTCATGTCGGTATATTTCCATTCGACAAGCGACGACCGTTTGCTGGGATTTTCCAGGATTATTGCCTCACTGGCGCCGACCGACGACTCAACACCATCCACATACAGCAGCCAGTAATGATTTGGCTGGTCACCGTCTGCCAACCCATCAATGAGATCGATCTGTGCGCCGTAGATCGAGCGATACTCAACCCGGAACGAAAAATTCTTCGCGCAAAGTGCCTCTCCTATTATCATCGCCTGAAGCGCGGTCAGTCCTGCATACCAAGGGACTGGCGGCAACTTAAGCGATGGGGGTTTCGCTGGATCGGCATAAACGTTGATTTCAACTGTGTAGTTCATGCGATTCTCCATAATCGAAGTTTGCAACATGCGCGCGACTGACCGAACAAACAGTGTAACTTTTCGCGTCGTCTTCGGACTACGCGAGGTCTCTAATGGTAAGACCAAGACCCGGGCGAGGAAAATGGGCAGGCAACCAACGTGACAGGGGACATGATTGTTACCTTTCGGCTGACCGCTACAAACATGATAGCAGTCGCGCTCGCGACTTTTTCGAACATCGGCTACGCGAAATCGGTCTACCATGGCTTGGGCAGTCCGACAGCCTTGCGCACCTCTCTAAAGCAGTCGTTCGTTGTCGCGTGGACGTAGCAACGCTACCGATCGCGCGGACACACAACAACCAGGGATGCTGCTGTCGTCTCGAGATTCGCTGTCTTAGCAATCAGCAGTCGAAGACACCACACGCCAGCCACAGGCCGGCGGCCACTAAGGTAACCGCTCCCCCAAAGGCATCGCAAACATATCGAATCGCAAAGTGTTTATGACGAAGCGTTTTTGTTGCGAGCCGCCAACGGATTTAATTCCGCGTCGACGATAGCGTGTTGCGTATCGAATAACGCGGGCATCTGAATATTACAAAACCTTCAAAACCATACTTCTGCGCCAGTCCACACAAAGCAGACAGAAAACTCAGCTTTGCACACGCATGATGGCCGCCGCAACTGGGCTGTGGAATCTTCGCGGCACTTCCGCTCTGCGACGCGCTTCAAACCGCTAACTTAATGGTGCACAAATCTGTACGTGCAGATTTTTGTCGCAGGGGTAACGGTAGCCCCTGCTAAGGGGCATGGCGTTTGCGCCATGCCAGCGGTACGTTTTGCACTCCGGTGCGGCTCGCCACCCCGGGTGGCGAGCCAACGCTCGCGCACCACACCTCTGTACGCTGCATGAACACTGCGCCAGGCGGCCACACGCGAATCCCGGCTTTTCCTTGCAGGTAGCTCGAGGGCGTGATGACCTCCCCGCACCGGAACACGGAGAACCGTGCCGGCGCGTGGCAGACGTTCAGTCAACTTCTGTCCGCGACGGGCGATGACACGCGCTGCGGCAACATGCACACTCCAGCCCCGTCGCGCTGCGTATTTCACCGCACCGATGGTCGACGTATAGGCCGGGTCAATCAGGATCAGTTCGGCACCTGCCCGGAAGCACTTCGCCTCGCGCAGTTGCCTCGGCCGGGGTCCCTTTCGTATGAATAACCGGCGACGCGGCGGCCGCCCGGCGACGCGACGTTGAAATCCGGGCACGCGAGCAGACCGCTTGTCCTTAAACGGCGCGTGCCCGGCGATCGTGAACACATCGGTGCACAAAGCGGCACCAACTACATCAGCGCCAAACTGAAGCAACCGGCTGACGGCTATCGTCTCGGTTCGACCAAGTCGAAAAGTTCCTCCAGAGTCATGTCACCGACCAGATCCACAAGCAATCCGTAGAACACGCGATCGAAAAGTGCTTCCGCCTCTTCTTCCGTGAGTTTGTCGCCATGAGCCCTGACTATCGCCTCAGCTGCGGCGTCCGCCGAATCGAGCACGGCTTGCGCTTGTTCCTTGTTCATACAACGGATTTCGGCTTTTCACGCGATTACTTTAGGGTCGCCGCAGTCAGCTACAGAAGCCGGACCATGGGGCGAGGCCAAGCATGGAGTCACGCATTCGCATCGCTTTAGCCTTCTCCTACATACACGGAGCGTGCGGCCGCAAGCATGACTGACAAAATGAAAGACACCTGAGCAAGCTAGCAGACTTCGTGTAGCCAGGCTTTCATGCTGCGGTATGAGGCAGCCTTGAAACTTGCATCTCCAAACGCGCGGTTCGATATAGTGAAAAAAGGGCTTTGTGGGCCCTCAGCTACGTCGTCAGGTTACGAGACTTCTTGCAGTCCGGTTGCAGTCGCAGTTGAAGTCTGGCGCAGCCGTGGCAAACAGGTGTCGGAGACACCACCCGCCGGCCGAAGGCCGGCGGCCCCTTGAATAACAGTTCTCCCGCCAAAGGCATAGCAAACATATCGACCGTAGAGTTTCTATGAATGAAGAGTTTTTGATATGAGTAGCTACCAGATTTATCTTAAGACGTGCATGAGATGCGAAGCGGCTGGCAGCTCAATCCGCTCTACGGCAATGCCGACATCATCTGATTGAAGATAAATCATAACGCGCCGCAAAGGCAAGCCAGTCTTTTCTAGAAAACTCTTCCCGACCACCGCCGCCACACGCCTCGCGCCGGAATAGGTTCACCCTATGGCGGGCACATGTAACTCGTATTTCCGGCTCGCTACACCTTTCAAATAAAGTCCACGTACTGGATAAATGTTTGCTGGCGTAGCCAGTGACGGAGATGAGCATGACCGATTTCACCGCCCCGCCGACCAACCGCACCGACAGCGCAGCTGACTTTGTCACCCCTACATCGGTCGCCGCGCTCGCAGCAACACTTGACTACGATGCAGCCCCGGACGTTGGCAATCCAGTGCCGCACCTTTGGCATTGGATTTTTTTCCGTCCTGTAGTCCGTCAGTCGCAAATCGCGACGGACGGACATCCGGTTAAAGGTGGTTTCCTTCCCGACCTTGGCCTACCGCGGCGCATGTGGGCTGGCGGTCGGTTACGTTTCCACTCTCCATTGACGGTGGGAAGTCCAATCACGCGTGATTCGACCATTGCCAATGTGAGTGAAAAAGAAGGGCGAAGCGGCAAGCTCGCGTTCGTTACAGTCAAGCACGAAATTCGTTCCGGCGGTGCTTTGGCGATTCAGGAGGAGCAAGATATCGTCTACCGCGAGCCCGCAAGTCCCGGTGTTGGAAACCCGTCACCAACAGCGGCGCCAGCGAACGAGCTTTGGCATCGTGAGGTCATGCCAACAGAAGTGTTGCTCTTCCGTTACTCCGCCCTTGCTTTCATTGGACACCGCATTCACTACGACAAGTCTTACACAACCGAGGTTGAGGGCTATCCGGACCTCGTGGTCCATGGCCCGCTCATCGCGACATTGTTGATGGACCTCCTTCGCAGGAATCAGCCACAGGCCACGGTGCTCAATTTCTCCTTCAAGGCGGTACGCCCGAGTTTTCTGTGCAACGCACTACATCTCTGCGGACGCCCATCTCCGGACGGAAAGACAGTAGAACTCTGGTCGAGAGACCACGAGGGGTGGCTCACGATGTCTGCCAGCGCCACGCTTGCCTAATGCCCCATACGCTCATATAGCCAGGAAAAAACTTCTCATGATCAACATCTCAGCAGATCCGTATCAGGACATTCGGGAAGCGGTGCGCGACCTGTGCCAACAATTTCCCGCAGAGTACTTCCGCAAGATAGACGAAGAGCGCACCTACCCCGAAGCATTCGTCGAAGCGCTGACCAAGGCCGGCTGGTTATCCGCTCTGATCCCCCAGGAATACGGCGGCTCGGGCCTTGGCCTCACAGAAGCGTCTGTGATCATGGAGGAAATCAACCGCTCTGGTGGTAACTCTGGCGCATGTCACGGGCAAATGTACAACATGGGAACGCTGCTTCGTCACGGGTCGGCCGAACAGAAGCAACAATACCTCCCAAGAATCGCGTCAGGCGAGCTGCGTCTGCAATCCATGGGCGTTACCGAGCCGACGACTGGTACTGACACAACGAAGATCAAAACAACCGCAGAGCGCAAAGGCGACCGCTATGTCGTCAACGGACAGAAGGTCTGGATCTCCCGCATCCAGCATTCGGATCTGATGATCCTGCTCGCTCGCACAACCCCGCTTGCGGACGTGAAGAAGAAGAGCGAGGGTATGTCGATTTTCCTCGTCGACCTACGCGATGCAATTGGCAATGGCATGTCCGTCAGTCCGATTCCCAACATGGTGAACCATGAGACCAACGAACTGTTCTTCGACAATCTTGAAATCCCCGCCGAAAACCTGATCGGAGAAGAGGGCAAGGGTTTCAAGTACATTCTCGACGGCCTGAACGCTGAAAGGACATTAATCGCCGCTGAGTGTATCGGTGACGGATATTGGTTCATTGACAAGGTTTCCCAGTACGCGAAGGATCGCGTGGTGTTCGGGCGTCCGATCGGCCAGAACCAAGGCGTGCAGTTCCCGATTGCCCGCGCCCTCGTCAATGTCGAAGCAGCAAGCCTGATGCGATACAAGGCGTGCGAATTGTTCGATGCCCATCAACATTGCGGCGCGCAGGCGAACATGGCCAAGCTGCTTGCGGCGGATGCATCGTGGGAAGCTGCCAATGCTTGCCTCCAGTTCCACGGTGGTTTTGGATTCGCCTCCGAGTACGACGTCGAGCGCAAGTTTCGCGAGACACGTCTCTACCAGGTAGCGCCCATCTCGACGAATCTGATCCTGTCGTACGTCGCCGAGCATATTCTCGGTCTCCCCCGCTCGTTCTAACTGGGGAATTCCATCATGCGCCCACTCGAATCAATCAAGGTCATCACGTTTGAACACGCCATCGCAGCGCCGTTTTGTACGCGGCAACTCGCCGATCTCGGCGCACGCGTCATTAAAGTTGAACGACCCGGCACTGGCGACTTCGCTCGCAGTTACGATGAGCGCGTTTCCGGCCTCGCTTCACATTTTGTCTGGACGAATCGATCCAAGGAAAGCATCACGCTGGATGTAAAGCAGGATGAGGCAATTGATGTCGTGCACAGGTTACTGGCTGACGCCGATGTGTTCGTTCAAAATCTGGCACCCGGAGCAACTCAGCGTCTGGGACTCGACTACGAGACCCTGAGCAAAAAATATCCCCGCCTGATCGTCTGCGACATCTCCGGTTATGGTCTGAACGGTCCGTTTCGTGACAAAAAGGCCTATGACCTGCTGATTCAAAGTGAGTCCGGCTTTTTGAGCATAACCGGCTCCGAGAATCAGCCCGCCAAAGCTGGCTGTTCAATCGCCGACATCGCGGCAGGAATGTACGGCTATACCAACATTCTCGCCGCTCTTCTGGAGCGTGGGCGAACCGGTCGGGGAAAACACATCGACATCTCCATGCTGGAAAGCATGGTCGAATGGATGAGCTATCCGCTGTACTATGCAATTGACGGTCAGACGCCACCTCGCCAGGCAGGAGCATCGCACGCGACCATATTTCCGTATGGACCGTTCAAGGCCGGTGACGGAAAGACAGTCATGCTGGGTTTGCAAAATGAGCGCGAGTGGAAGAGCTTCTGCGAGACGGTCATCCAGAAGGCGCAACTTCAGACCGATGAGCGCTTCAGTTCAAACAGTCGTCGGGTCAAGAACCGCGATGAACTCTCGGACCTCATTCTGGAAGCTTTTTCATCCCTGAGCGCAGCGCAGGTCATCAAGCGTCTGGAAGAGGCGGGCATCGCTAACGCTAGCATGAACGACATGCAGGCCGTGTGGAATCACGAACAGCTCGCGGCCAGAGGAAGATGGACGAAAATTCAGACTCCGGCGGGAGAAATACCTGCGCTCTATCCACCCGGCGTGGATCCGACGGAAGAGCCACTCATGGGCAGTGTGCCGGCGCTTGGCCAGCACTCTGAAACCATTCTGCGTGAGCTCGGTTTCAACGATTCCGAGATCGTTGCAATGCGTGAGGCGGACGCAATCTGAGCCGAAAAAGCTCTCGTGTCCCGTGCAAGAAGACTCCACATATGTCGATTGCACAATAATCAACGGTCATACGCAGTGCGGGCGGGCGTCGGAACAGCCCCGCCCTCCTCCTCTCAAGTGCCAGCGTTTGATCTCAAGACGCCTTCCGATGGCCTGGCCCCGCTCTTATCCTACTCCAGCGAGTAGCGCCGATCGTGACGCCCCTGCCCGCATCCGGATCCATGTCACGGCGGCACGTCTCCTTAGATCGACACCCGGAGAAAGCGCATGCTGAACGCTGTAGGACGCGCAATGCCGGCATACATTGAAGAGGGCTTGGGGCGGTGGTATGCCAAGTGCAACACGCCTGCCTATGATTCGCCGCGAAGGATATTCAACCGGAAATACGTGCAACGTCCCGCAAAGTCACCCCCTTCCAAAGATCCAGCGCGACTTGCTCCGAAATTAGCTTGATCATTGTCTGGCGTACAGCGAACGTCGCTGCGTGGATGGGCGAGCCGTTCGGCCAGCATATGCTGGCCGGGCGCTCGATCGTCGGCTCGGTGATGCGTCGCATTTTGGGTAGTCGGGCCGTATCCCATTGCGCCACAGCCGACGCAGGCAGAATTGTGCAAGCTTTTCCTGAATGCGCAATCGCTATCATCGTAGGCAACGAATCGATGTCAGCTACGATATTTAGATCAAGGTTTTCCCGGAGAAAAGTGCGCTCTAGTAGAAGCCGTAGCCCATTAGATACCCCGGGAGCAACGAGCCGCACGCCGGAAAGCTTCGACAGCTTACAGGTCGTTGACCGAGCCGAGACCTCGCCGCCAGGTTCGCCCATGAGGTACAACGCTTCGTCGAGGACTGGTAACGCGGTAATACCGGGAGTATCGGACTCGCGAAAGAGGATCCCAAGATCCAGACGGCCATTAGCCAGCAGCTCGTTAAGATAGCCGCTCATACTTTCGAAAAATTGCAGCCTGATCCCTGGATATGTTTCCTGGATCCGGTCAAATAGAGGCACCGCCAGTACCGACGCCATGGTTGTCGGAAGGCCGACCGCCACTGTGCCTGACTCAGCACCAACGCCTTTGGTCACCTCTTGCTTAAGCTGTTCCATCTGGCGCAACACGAGCCGCGCGTGACGATACATCGCGTCTCCGGCAGATGTTGGAGTAACACCATGATTGCTGCGCAGCAAAAGAGGCACGCCTAGTTCCTCCTCGAGACGTGCCATTTGCTGGCTGAGCGAGGGCTGAGCAATGAAAAGCTTTTCAGCTGCTTTTCCAAGGCTACCGTAGTCGACAATACTGACGAAATAGCGAAGCTGCCTGACGTCCATAATGGAGCAATATTTTGTATGTCTTCATAGGATACACCTATGGGTGTTTATCCAAAGCTATCTCGCCCCTTATTTATCAGCATAGTTTCTGACCTGCTCACGTCGTGGCCATGCCAGCCGCGACAGGTTCACCGTGTTGACTTTAGGCATGACTCGCATGACAGTGGCGCCATGCGGCCGCTTACATGTTCGGATAGTTCGGACCGCCGCCACCTTCAGGCGTCACCCACACGATGTTCTGCGTCGGGTCCTTGATATCGCAGGTCTTGCAATGCACGCAGTTCTGCGCGTTGATCACGAGGCGCTCGTTGCCGTCGTCGTTCTTCACGAACTCGTACACCGCTGCCGGGCAATAGCGCGACTCCGGCCCGGCGTAGGTCTGCCAGTTCACGTTCACCGGCACCGACGGATCTTTCAGCGTCAGGTGAGCCGGCTGGTTCTCTTCGTGATTCGTGTTCGAGATGAACACGGAAGAAAGACGGTCGAACGTGAGCTTGCCATCGGGCTTTGGATACGTGATTGGCTTGCACTGCGACGCGGGCTTGAGCATCTCGTGATCCGAATGCTGGTGATGCAGCGTCCACGGCACATTGCCGCCCAGCAGCTTCTGCTCGATGCCGACCATCAGCGTGCCGAGGTACAGGCCCTTGCTCATCCACTGCTTGAAATTGCGCGCGCGATGCAGTTCAGTGTGCAGCCACGACGTCTTGAAGCTTTCCGGATAGGCGGTGAGTTCGTCACTGGTGCGTCCTGCCTGTACGGCTTCAAAAGCCGCTTCAGCAGCCAGCATGCCGGTCTTGATCGCCGCATGCGAGCCCTTGATCCGCGATGCGTTCAGGAAGCCCGCATCGTCGCCGACCAGCGCACCACCGGGGAACACCAGTTTCGGCAGCGACATCAGGCCGCCGGCGGTAATCGCCCGCGCGCCGTACGATACGCGCTTGCCACCTTCGAGCACCGCGCGAATCGCCGGATGCGTCTTGTAGCGCTGGAATTCCTCGAACGGCGACAGGTACGGGTTCGTGTAGCCAAGGCCCACCACGAAACCCACCACCACCTGGTTGTTATCCATGTGATAGAGGAACGAGCCGCCGTAGGTGTCGTTCTCCAGCGGCCAGCCGGCGGTGTGCATCACCAGACCCGGCTTGTGCTTCGCCGGATCGATTTCCCACAGTTCCTTGATGCCGATCCCGTAGACCTGCGGATCGGCGCCTTCGCGCAGCTTGAATTTGTCGTTCAGCTGGCGGCCGAGGTGACCACGCGCGCCTTCGCAGAACAGAGTGTACTTCGCGTGCAGCTCCATGCCGAGCTGGAAGTTCTCGGTCGGCTCGCCCTCCTTGCCGATGCCCAGGTTGCCGGTCGCAACGCCTTTGACCGAACCATCGTCGTTGTAGAGGATTTCAGCAGCAGGAAAGCCCGGGAAAATCTCGACACCCAGCGCTTCAGCCTGCTGACCCAGCCAGCGCGTGACGTTCGCGAGACTGATCACATAATTGCCGTGGTTCTTGAAATTGTCCGGCAGCGCCCAGGTCGGCACGCTCTTCGAACCGGTTTCCGTCAGGAACAGGAACTTGTCCTCGGTCACATCCACCGTCAGCGGCGCGCCTTTTTCTTTCCAGTCCGGGATCAGTTCGTTGATCGCGCGCGGATCCATCACTGCACCGGACAGGATATGAGCCCCGATCTCCGAGCCTTTTTCCAGTACGCACACGCCAATCTCGACGCCTTTTTCCGCTGCCAGCTGCTTCAGGCGGATCGCCGCGGACAGGCCAGCCGGGCCGCCCCCGACGATCACGACGTCGTATTCCATCGACTCGCGTGGACCGTATTTTTGCTGGAGAGTCGTACTATTGTTCATCAGCTTCAGGGAAAGAGATGGGGTTTGAGAGACGTCTGATCAGCAATCTCGGGGATTAGCATAGCATTGGCAAAATAGACGCGATGCACGCAGCGACGATGAGCACATCGATTAGTGCGTGAGGTCCTACACAACCTAAGCGTGGGGAACTGTCAAAGCTGCTGCTAACATTGAAAAATACGATGAGCAGACACCAAAAGGCTGGCGTGGAACGCTTCAAACAGGTCATTGGCACGACCTCCATGGCCGCCCATTGAGCGTCTAACGTCAGGCTCGTGCCAGGTTCATCACCCGCTGTGCCTGCAGGACAACGGGTCGGTCAACCATCTTGCCGTCAATCGAAATGGCTGCGCCATTTGCTTTCGCGGATTCGTCGAGGACACGTTGGGCCCACACTACCTCCGAATTGGATGGCATGTAGCACGCGTTCACGACCGATACCTGTTTGGGGTGAATGCACAGTTTTCCGCCAAAGCCCCATCGCTTTCCTGTCGTCGCCTCGGCAGTCAACCGATCGGTGTCGTCGATACTCGGCGTCACTCCGTCGACGGGAGGCTGGATCCCTGCAATTCGAGAAATCATGACCAACTGCGCGCGGAACGAGTCCAGTTCATGTCCGTCGGACGCCATTCCCATGTCAGCGATAAAATCAAGAGTACCGAACATGAGCTGCTGTACAAAAGGCGCTTTAGCAACTTCTAACGCGTTCCACATTCCTTTCGCAGTTTCTATTAACGGAAAAACGGGTAACTTGGCCCGAGTCACCGAAAGCAAGGCAACCACATCCGATGCACTTTCAGCTTTGGCCAAGATCACACCCGCGACGCCGCGGAGCTTTAACAATTGCGCATCCTCAGCAAACCACGGTGTACTCCGTGCGTTGACCCGGATGAGAATCGGCCGCTCCGGGCCTACCCATTCTGCCACTGCGTGACGGGCTTCCGCCTTTGCATCAGGTGCGACGGCATCTTCAAGATCGACAATTACAGCATCTGCACCGCTCCCAAGTGCCTTGTTGAAGCGATCCGGCTGGCTACCGGGTACAAACAGAAACGACCGGTGTTGCGGCTGATTCAACTGTGACATTTTTGGTTCTCATAGAGCAAAGTGGAGTGCACGCGCATCAGATCGCGTCAGCGAGTTCCGGCACTACCGCAAACAGATCGCCCACCAGACCATAATCGGCAACGCTGAAAATCGGCGCTTCTTCGTCCTTGTTGATCGCGACGATGACTTTGCTGTCCTTCATCCCGGCCAGATGCTGGATAGCGCCGGAGATACCGACCGCAACATAGAGTTGCGGTGCGACAATCTTGCCTGTTTGCCCGACTTGATAGTCGTTCGGTACGAAGCCGGCATCGACCGCTGCGCGCGACGCACCTAGTGCCGCATTTAACTTGTCGGCCAGTGGCTCGAGAACCTTCGTATAGTTCTCGCCGTTGCCCAGGCCTCGACCACCCGAGACAATAATCTTCGCCGAAGTCAGTTCCGGACGGTCCAGCTTCGTCACTTCACGACTCACGAACTGTGACAGGCCGGTGTCTGCTGCAGCTTCGATCTTTTCGACCGGCGCGCTGCCACCTTCGGCCGCGACCGCGTCGAAGCCGGTCGAACGGACCGTGATGACCTTGATCGGGTCAGACGATTGCACTGTAGCAATCGCATTGCCTGCGTAGATCGGGCGTTCGAACGTGTCAGCCGAGTCCACTGCGGTGATGTCGCTGATCTGCGCAACGTCGAGCTTCGCTGCGATACGCGGCGCGATGTTCTTGCCGTAGGCAGTTGCCGGTATGAGGATATGCGTGTAGTTCGACGCGATGTTCATAACCGTCGCTTCGACGTTCTCTGCTAAGCCCGCTTCGAGTTGCGGCGCATCGGCCAGCAGAACCTTGCTCACGCCTGCAATCTTTGCCGCAGCATCTGCTGCACCTTTTGCGTTGTGCCCTGCTACCAACACGTGAACGTCCCGAGTGCTAAGTGTGGCAATCAACGCAGCAGCAGCCACTGTATTAAACGTCGCAGGCTTCACCGACACGTTGTCGTGTTCCGCAATTACCAGAATCGTCATTTCGTCCGTCTCCTTAAAGCACCTTGGCTTCTGTCTTCAGCTTCTCGACCAGCGTCTTCACATCCGGCACCTTCACACCGGCGGAGCGCTTGGGCGGCTCGACAACCTTCAGCGTCTTCAGGCGCGGCGTGACGTCGACACCCAGATCTTCCGGCTTGACGACTTCCATCGGCTTTTTCTTCGCCTTCATGATGTTCGGCAGCGTCACGTAGCGCGGCTCGTTCAGGCGCAGGTCGGTGGTGATGACTGCGGGTAGCTTTAAAGACAGCGTTTCAGCGCCGCCATCGACTTCGCGCGAAACGGTCGCCTTGCCGTCAGCGACGACGACCTTCGAGGCAAACGTCGCCTGCGGCAAACCAGCCAGCGCAGCCAGCATCTGGCCGGTCTGGTTCGAATCGTCGTCGATGGCCTGCTTGCCGAGGATGACCAGTTGTGGCTGTTCCTTGTCGACCAGCGCCTTCAGCAGCTTCGCCACGGCCAACGGCTGTAGCTCTTGCGAAGACTCGATCAGGATCGCGCGATCCGCGCCGATCGCCAGCGCCGTGCGTAGCGTTTCCTGCGATTGCGTCACACCCGCCGACACAGTGATCACTTCTGTCGCCACGCCCGCTTCCTTCAAACGCACCGCTTCTTCAACCGCGATTTCGTCGAACGGATTCATCGCCATCTTCACGTTCGCGATGTCGACGCCCGTACCGTCCGACTTCGCACCGACCTTCATATTGGCATCGGCAACTCTTTTGACTGGGACCAAAATCTTCATCGTCTACTCCATATTTATTGGCCGCGCCACACAACCCGTGGCGCGATGATATTTCGGCCCGTCTACGATGGAAGCGGCATTTCGATCAGCCTTTAGCATAACGTCCCATCACCCGTGGGCGCTGCGATCCCATCGGTGAACCCACATTGGAACTGCAGAAGCCCAACGCTGCAAATACGAGTTAGCTTTGCCTGCCATAAGCTGCCCCTATGGCCGATGAAATCGGCATTTGCCGAAATCAAGCCAGAAGCGGGAAAGGCTTACCTAGGAATCGGTGAATGTCGCCCTGGTAACGAACCTAGAGTCTCTGAGCGGTAAAGTAGGTCAAAACTGT
This sequence comes from Paraburkholderia sp. RL17-347-BIC-D, assembly GCF_046027915.1. NCBI lineage: Bacteria > Pseudomonadati > Pseudomonadota > Betaproteobacteria > Burkholderiales > Burkholderiaceae > Paraburkholderia > Paraburkholderia sp. RL17-347-BIC-D. The sequence goes on along the minus strand of NZ_JARESS010000023.1, from coordinate 94,809 downwards.
GGAGCCGTTCAGCGCGTTCGTACAATCTTGCTTCAACGCGAGAGTTTAGATCGATACTCACACCAACCATCACTGTGCGGTTCGTGCTGCAAGTGAAACGACCGAGTTCCCGGAACCAGAGACGCATCAAAAATGCGCCGTACGCTGAAAATCTTGTGGTCGGACGAACGCCGCGTGCCAAACGCGAGCCCCCAACAAGATCTTTGAACGAATACGCAGAATTTGTGAATGTTCGAGCATTCCCCCCCCGGGTACCACGACCCTATACTTTTCGTACCAGGCTGAGGCCCGCTGGAGAACTCCCAGCCCCCCCGATTCATACTATCGAAAGGAATTTCTTCATGTCGACGACTCGGGGTCGCTGCTTCGTTGCCTCTCCTTCGAAAGCACAGGCTCCGGACACGTCGAGAACACCACATCGACGGGCTTAAATGGTGGTGGCGAATCAAAAGTTCTAGTCTGGCATCAAGTTTGCATGCCATCTCCACACACTTACTGTACGAGGCCAATGACAACGTGCTCGTGACGCGAATCCTTTCCCGTGCTCGGTCCACATCACCTTCGCCGACCGCGTGACAAGCACCCAAGCAAAGCCTCAATCAGCGACCTAAAAGGCAGCTTCGCGATTCGCAGAGGCCTTCTTTTGTGCCGTAGAGTCCGCAGCCAAGCAAGCGTCCGTTGTCGAACTAGACAAGATTGTTATCCGCCTCATAGCGCAGGGCTAATTGCGCAACCCCGGGCGATACGTCGCCGAACAACTGGATTTCACCAAATCCATAGGAGTCTAAAATGAATTATTCACTGGAAGAAAAGGTCGCTGTGATCACAGGCGGCACGACCGGTATCGGCTTGGCGATTGCCAAGATGTTCATTGAACAAGGGGCCAAGGTCGTTGTGACAGGGCTCGAGCAGGAAGAGCTTGACCGGACCATCGAAGTACTCGGGCCGCACAGCTTCGGCGCCAAGGCGGATGCCGCAAGCCTCACCGAGATGGATGCGCTGCTCAGCGATGTGAAGGCAAGGTTTGGAAGGCTTGACGCCGTAGTCCTCAACGCCGTCAAGGACGAACACGCCCCACTGGGTAAGATCACCGAGGCACAGTTCGATAAGATGGTCAGCATCAACTTGAAGGGCGTGTTGTTCACAATTCAGTCTGCAATGCCGCTGATGCAAAACGACGGGTCGATCATCCTCATCGGATCGACCGCTTCCGTCGCGCCGCCCGCTGGCATGAGCATTTATGGCGCGATTAAAGCGAGCTTCCGCGGCATGGTGCGAGCCCTGATTCAGGACGCAAAGGGTACTGGTGTAAGGATTAACATCCTGAGCCCGGGTGCGGTCGACACGCCTTCGCTGCGCAGAGCGCTTGAAAAAGCAGCTGGCGGTCCGGAACAGGCCGACGCCATCGTCAAATCGATTTCGCAACGGAGCCCGTTGGGCAGAATCGGCGACGCGAGTGAAATCGCCAAGGCGACGGTGTTCCTCGCCAGCGATGCATCAAGCTACGTCAATGGTGTGGAACTGTTCGTCGACGGTGGGTTGACCCAGGTGTAAATCTGAGTCCGACCGATCCATCTTCGCAAAGATGGATCGGTAGCGCTTCGGCGCCATTCCCGCCGCCCGCTTGAACGCATTGCTAAACGCGCTTTCAGATGAGTAGCCCAAGGACCGGGCCAACTCAGACATCGACATGGCGCCATCGCGTAACTCATGCTCCGCATGGCGCATCCGCAAGGTCTGCAGATAGGTAAGTGGCGGGACACCTGCAATCGACTTGAAGCGAGTGGCAAAGCTGGTGCGCGACATCGCCACCTCTTTTGCCAGTTCACTGAGCTGCCACGCCCGTCCAGGCTCGCCGTGCATGAGACGCAGGGCCGGCGCGATGCGCTCATCTCCGAGGGCTCTGATCCATCCCACTACGTCAGGCCCAGAGGCCTCAAGGTACGAGCGAACAAACTGAACGCACAGGAGCTGCGCCAGTTGTCGCGATGCCAACATAGCTCCCGGCCGATCGGCAGCAACCTCGTTCACTAGCTGATCCAGCAGCCAGCGCATTGCCGAGGCTTCAGACGAGTCACTTCCGATGTGTATGAGGGGCGGCAACACCTCCGACAGGAGCTTGCCACGCTGCGGATCTAGTGCAATGTGGGCACCAACGGCGAAGAAATCGTCACCAATACCTGCGGTCGCCATTCCAGCCGTCGCATCCGCGAAGACTCCGAGACCGTCGAATTGAGGGGCGTTCAGATCACCGGCGAGCACGAAGACGCTCTTGGCCGGCAGCACGAATACATCGCCCGTCTTAACCCGAAGCGCTGCAGCCTGACCGTCAAGACGAAGCCAACAGTCACCTTTTACAACTGCAACGAGTTTGATCTTGTTTGGCGGAGGGAATCGCAGCGCCCAGGATCCGCCAGCCGCTAAGCTGCCGACCTCCACGCATCGGGCGCTGGTCAAAGTCAGGATGTCAGTAAGTGGGTCGTCCTGCATCCGTAAACTATGAGGTACATCTTTAGAAATTGCAAGCTGCCGTAGTCTGAGCTGCGAACGCAGGAGCCGCAGTCACATTCAGATCACGACACCTATTTTGCCGAAATGCTGGCCGCTTTGCTGATAGCGAAATGCCGCCGCCAACTGTTCGAGCGCGAAAGAGCGATCCAGTACCGGGCGCAACCGAATAGTTTCGATGGCACGGATCATGTCAAGTTGATCTCTGCGGCTACCTACCGTCAAGCCTTGCAATCGAATCTGGTTAAGCATTATGCGCGCCGTTGAGACCTTGCCCGCCAGCCCGGCAAGCACGCCGATCATCGCTATGTGCCCACCCATACGGCACGCGGTGATTGATTGGTCAAGGGTGTCCGCACCGCCGACCTCCACTACATGGTCCACTCCGCGGCCGCCAGTCCAGACCTTCGCCGCTTTACCCCACTTGGGCTCTCGCTTGTAATTGATCAAATAGTCTGCACCCAGCTCGCCCAATCGCGCCAGCTTCTCGTCAGAGGACGAGGTAGCGATCACCGACGCGCCTATGGCCTTCGCGAACTGCAGCGCAAATACCGAAACACCGCCGGTACCCTGCACAATTACTGTGTCGCCGGGCTTAAGTGCGCCGTTGCCAACAAGCGCGCGCCACGCCGTGAGGCCTGCGCAAGGCAGCGTGGCTGCTTCGGCGGGTGACAGACCGACGGGTGCCAGTGTCAGCGAAGTAGCGGGCACGACAGCAAACTCACGCGCGTAGCCGTCTACATGTTCGCCGGACACAATCGCCGCCTTCCAGTTCGTTGGATGACCTTCCAGCCAGCGACGAAAGAACGTGCCAAGCACCGCATCGCCGACGTTGAACTCGGTTGATGGCTCATGCACATTATTCAACGCTGGCGGTCCAACTTCGACCACTTCGCCCGCGCCGTCAGACATTGGCACTCGTCCCGGCTCCGTTGGAATGGCACCGACAGCAACGAGATAGTCGTGGTAGTTCAACGAACTGGCCCGCACGCGCACCAACACTTCGCCGGGCCCGGGTCGGCCGGGGTCGCACTGATCTATTCCGAGTGTGTCCAGGCCCGCCGGTGCTCCCATACGCATCGCTCTCATTCACTTCTCCAAGGACGTAGAGCAGTTGAGGACTACGCGGGCGGATGAGACGGGTCTTCAGTCCCCCCTTGCGGCAAAATTTCCGTGAGAAACTGAACGAACGCCCTTACCTTCGGATTCCTGCCTTGTGCCTGTGGGTAAACCGCCCATACAGTCTGCCCTTTGGCAACGTAGTTCGTGAGGACCTGTTCAAGACGGCCGCGTCGCACGTCAAAATCGAACAAGATCGAAGTGCCTTGCCCAAGCCCGAGACCAGCAAGGACCGCCTCACGATAATTGTCGCCGTTGTCTACCAGCAGATTGCCCTGGATGGGGACAAGACGCTCGCCTTCGGGCATCTGAAAAAGCCAGGCCCGGCCGCCGTGAAAGACTTCCGCTCGTAGGCAATTGTGAGCGGAAAGCTCTTCGATACTTTCGGGTCTTCCATGGCGATCGAGGTAAGCAGGCGTTGCGCACGTAACGCGTACATTGCGGGTCAGGGGGCGCGCCACGAGGCGTGAATCGGGAAGATCGCCGCCCCATACCGCCAGATCGATCCCCTGACTCACAAGATCCTGCAACCCATCTCTTTGAGTAATCCTGAGATCAACCCGTGGGTAGCGGCTCAGGAACATCTCCAGTCGCGGCACGACATGCAATCGAGCAACGACGACCGGCAGTTGAACGTGCAAACGTCCGACCGGCTGCGCGTTGCTCTCGGCGAGATCGAGTTCGACGTCCTCCAGGGACGAAAGGACCTCACGGCACCGAGCCAGATACGTTTGGCCAGCTGGCGTGAGCGCAAGCTGGCGCGTGTTACGCGCGAGCAGGGTCACATTCAATTCGTGCTCCAAACCAGCAACACGTCGTGTCAAGATCGAAGCAGTCACTCCGAGTTGGCGCGCGGCAGCAGCGAAGCTACCTTGCTCGGCGACGACAATAAACGATTGAATAGCGGAGAACTTGTCCAAGATAGGCGAAGTAATCGGAGTTAGGCTTTATCTCGGGAGATGCTCGAGAAACGATTGTGGGTTGCCTCGAATGCTTCATCGCCCCTTAAATACTGGCGCCCTCTTCTCTGTAAAGGCGTTACAGCCTTCAACGAAGTCTTCGCTGGCGAAGCAAGCCGCGATCGCATTGTCCCACAGTTCCACGTTCCGCTCGGCAGGATTTCGGTCCAGATCTCGATCAATAAGTTTGATGGCCCTCACGGTAAGCGGTGCAGCCTTGACAATGCTCGCAGCCATGCTCTCCGCCCGTTCAGTTAGCTCAGAAGTCGGAACGACCGCATTGACCAATCCCATGTGCAATGCCTCTTGCGCCGAAAACTGTCTGCCGGTAAGGAGAATCTCCTTCATGAAGGCGGGACCGACCAACGACCGGATTTTATACATGCTATCTGCAGGATAGCCCACGCCAAGCTTCACTGCGGGAATACCGAAAATAGCGTCGTCAGCCGCGATCCTCAGATCGCAACAAGTCGCCAAGGCCAAACCACCTCCCAGGCAATATCCGCGGATGACAGCAACCGTTGGTATGGGGCAGTCCCAAACAGCCCGGTACGCCTCAAGCGCGCTCCTTTCCACTGTGCGTACGGCGTCCGACTGCGACAGCCGGCTACGGAATTCGCGAATGTCTGCCCCAGACATGAAATCCCGGCCGCCATCGCCTTCAATCAGGATTACGCGAGCTTCCGGGTCGGCAACGAATTCAGCCAACGACGGCGAGAATGCCTGCCACATCTCGTTGGTACCTGCGTTGTGCCGGTTCACGTTGCTGACCAAAATTCTACCAACTGGACCGTCACGTTGGACAATCAGTTGTCCGCTAGTATCCATGTTGCCTCTGAGTAATAAGGTTCTTTAAAAAAGCGCACACACAATGCACCATTGCGACACTCCGCGCGCAACATCGAATTTGAGGTCGAGCTAAGCCTTCGAGCATTCAGTCTTCTGCCATTGCTCCAAAACTTCGCGCTTCGAAATCTTTCCTGTCGCGTTCGTCGGTAACGGTTCCAGGCGCAACCACCAGCGCGTCGGGACTTCGTGGCGTCCAAGGAGGCCGTTCGCGTGCGCACGCAACACATCTACCGTCACGACCATTCCCGGTCGGATTACCACTACGGCACCAACCTCTTCGCCAAGGTCAGGATGTGGCAATGGCAAAACCGCAACCTCGAGCACGCCTTCGTGTTGCAGCAGGCAGTGTTCGACGTGAGCACATGCAATGTTCTCGCCGCCGCGAATGATGATGTCCTTGGAACGCCCGAGTATATAAAGATACCCGTCAGGATCCAGCCGACCGCGATCACCAGTGCTTAACCAGCCGTCAGAGTCTACTATGGGTGTGGGATCACGAAAATAGCCACTGGTGATTGTCGGAGTGCGCACTTTTATCTCCCCGACGCCGTCCCCATCGGCATCGGCGACTTGCACCTCCACTACTGGCAAAAGTCGGCCTACACAGCCGGGACGACCTGCAACGTCTTCGCTCGAACCCGCCGCAAGCACACCCCCAGCCTCAGTCATTCCATACAAACTTCCGACGCGCTTTTTAATTGCTGGAAACGCTTTCTGCACTTTGGCCCGCAACTCGAGTGAAATGGCTGCCCCACCCATCGGTATCGAACGCACGCTGGACGTATCGAACTCCGCAAAACACTCATGCTCCACGACTCGCGAGACCATCGTCGGAACGCCACCCCACACACGCACCTTCTCTTTTTCAATCAGTTTCAATATGGACACCGGGTCAAACCGGCCTTCCAGTAAAACCAGCGTCCCGCCCGTCAACAAGGTGAGGATACTGATCTGAATTCCCCCCAGATGAAACAACGGCATGGACAAGAGGCTTACAGTACCTGCGGCGGAGAGCGAAAGCTGATCAGGCAGCCTTCCGGTCAATACCAGGAGATTCTGAATGTTGGCAATAATGGATCGATGCGAGATAACCACGCCTTTGGGGGCGCCTGTAGTACCTGACGTGAACATGATCAGCGCAGGCTCGTCCTCCATATCGCTTAAAGGCACTGGTGGCAAGAGCGGAGCCTCCGCACTCACCAGTTGCCGAATCTGCTCCATGCCAACGACTCGCTCGGCGCTTTGAATAGCAACCGAACTTTCGCGGTCGGTGATCACCATGGCTGGTTCAATAAGCTTCATGCAATTGCAGATTTCAGCTTCACTCCACATCGAGCTGCCCAGCACTGCGACAGCTCCAAGGCATTGCAGGGCCCAGAAAGAGACTAACCACTCGAGTCGGTTATAACTCAGGAGCATTACGCGATCGCCGCGGACGATGCCGCGTGCCGCCAGGAAATATGCCGTCCGGCTCACCGCGGTCTCAAACTCGCGATTCGTCAGACGCAACTCCCCTTGAACGACGACGGTCCGATCAACCCATCGCCTCGCGTCGACCAGGAGCTCAAAAAGTGACTTGGGGCGGTGCGAATAGACCAGCGAATTGTGATTCGCTACTCTTGCGCCAACGATCTCCCGAGACCAGCGTTGTGAAGTTTTCATGATTTCCGTGGTACTGACGAGCGTGGAATAGCATGTGAAAGACAACTGTACTATCTCCTCCGAGGGTGGCGCGCACAGGCGTCGACAAAAATAGCCGGCTCGGCTCAAATGACCAAAGGAACTCGGCCAATGAACTCACTCTGGCCTCTCCAGCCTCAATTGATCGGCCCGGCACCCGATAAAGTCACGTTGGAAACTGCATTGCCTTGTACTCGAGGAATTCCTCCATGCCGTAGATGCCATTCTCGCGCCCGCGACCGGACTGCTTATAGCCACCGAAGGGAGCGAGCGGATTCCAACGACCCCCGTTCACGTCGACCTGACCTGTGCGCAGTTGGCGCGCCACCTGCATGGCACGCTCATCAGTGCCCGCCCACACTGCGCCGGCAAGCCCGTAGATGGAGTCGTTGGCAATACGTACTGCGTCGACCTCGCTGTCGTATGGAATAATCGTCAGTACCGGACCGAAGATCTCCTCTTGCGCGACGGCGGCTTTCGGATCGTTGACGATGAAGACCGTCGGCTTGACGAAATAGCCGTTGCCGACGCCGACCGGCGGCTCCAAACCACCGGTAATGAGTTCAGCACCGTCGTCGATACCGCGCTTGATGCAGCCAAGGACGCGATCGCGTTGCGCGGCGGACACCAGGGGTCCCAGCTTGACACCATCGTTGAACGCCCCCCCGACGGCGTATGACTCGGCCACTAACTTCGCCATGCGACCAGCCTCTTCGAGCCGCGTTCGCGGCACAAGAAGTCGCGTCCAAGCCGCGCAAGTTTGCCCCGAGTTCAGATAGCAGCTCGACACCGAGGACTTCACCGCTCTCTCGAAATCCGCATCTTCAAGCACGAGTGAAGCACTTTTCCCCCCGAGCTCGAGTGAGATACGCTTGACCGATTGCGAACCGACCTCACTGATCCGCTTTCCAGCGGCCGTCGAACCAGTGAACGAAACCATGTCGACGTCAGGATGGCGAGCGAGTGCCTCACCAACAACGGGGCCGAACCCGGTCACAAGATTAAATACGCCCGGAGGCAGGCCAGCCTCGTGAATCACGTCAGCTAGCATGAAGGCGTTGATCGGCGCAACTTCGGACGGCTTGAGCACTACGGTACAACCGGCCGCGAGCGCCGGCGCAACTTTCATCGTAATCTGGTTCAGAGGGTAGTTCCAAGGCGTGATTGCGGCGACGACGCCGACTGGCTCGCGTACAACGACAGAGTTGCCCACTTGTTCCTGGTACGGAAACTCGCGCGCAAGTTTCGCGTAGTGGGACCACGACGCGATCGGACCTCCGACCTGGACCATGGTTGAGAACCGGAGCGGCATCCCCACCTCGGTCGCGATCGCCCGAGCCAATTCGTCCGTGCGCGCTTTCAATCCATCGGCAATCTTCTGCAGGAATTCGGCACGCCGCTCGGGAGGCATCTGCGACCAGTCGGCGAACGCGCTACGAGCTGCGTCGACCGCAGCATCAACATCTGCGGCCCCGCCCGCAGGGATCGTGGCATACAGCTCGGCAGTACTGGAGTCAGTGACCTCTGTCGTGTCAATGGATGAAGGCGCAACCCAGCGCCCGTCGATGTAAAAGTGCTTCCGTTCGATCACTGCGTGCCTCGTACAATCAGTCAGAGAGTAAATGGTGTGCCACTGCGGGGCGCGCTCAGCGCTTCGTCACGCGTTAGCGGGGGCAATAACCGCAGTGCCCCCCTCCTTGTTATTGCATGTTGAAGATCACTGTTTTCTTCTGCGTGAAGTGGTCGAGCATCGCTTCAAGAGATGCTTCCTTGCCCAACCCCGAGTTTTTTACTCCGCCATACGAGAGCCCTGGCTGGGCGACGATGTTCTGGTTGACCTGGACGAATCCTGCCTGCAACTTCTGGCTCGCATCGAGTGCGGTTTTCAAATCACGCGTCCATACCGACGCAGTCAAGCCATAACTGGTATCGTTGGCCAGACTCAAAGCCTCTTCGTAGTCGGAAAACTTGATGACACAGACCACCGGTCCAAAGATCTCTTCTCGCGCAAGCCGGCTATCGTTGGTTAGCCCAGTGAACATCACAGGTCGCACAAAGAGTCCACCACCCAGACCCGGATCCGTCGGCAACGTGCAACATTCGACGGCAGTCGCATCGGCGGTCGCACGGCCCGCTGCTATGTAGCTGCTCACCTTGTCGTACTGACCGCGAGATATGATGGTGCCAATGTCGGTGGCTTCGTCCATCGGATCACCGATTTTCATCGCGTCAACCAGCGCCTTCACCTTGGCGACGAACTCGTCATGCACGCTGCTATGCACAAGCATGCGACTGGATGCCGAACAGCTCTGCCCCTGGCGGGTAAAACGCATACCCGCCACCGCACCTGCCGCCGCTTTGTCGAGGTCGGCGTCAGGCATGACGATCATTGGACTCTTACCGCCTAGTTCAAGCGTCACGGGAATCAACTTATCCGCAGCCGTCCTGTAAATAATCTTTCCGGTCTCCACCGAGCCTGTAAAGGTAATTTTGCCCACCGCGGCATGAGCGACGAGCGGAGCTCCGCATTCGGGACCGTAGCCGGAGACAATGTTGAGCACACCTTTGGGCAGCACCTGATTCAGGATTTGGCAGACGCGCAGAACGGCCAGCGGTGCCTCCTCCGCGGACTTTACGACGACGGTATTGCCTGCCACCAGCGCCGGCGCGATTTTCATCGCCAGGATGTACATGGGCGCGTTCCACGGAAGGATGGCCCCGACCACACCGATCGGCTCTCGCAAGGTGATAGTGAGCATATCTGGGCGATGAGGGATTGTCTCGCCCTTCAACTCAGAACCGAGGCCACCGTAGAAGAGCAGCATGTCGGCAATGCCGGCGGCCTCCGTTCGGCTTTCCGTTCGGAGCGCCTTGCCCGTTTCAAGAGTCACCAGACGCGACAGTTCTTGGACATGCGCCTCGAGCAGACGCGCGCATTCCATCACCAATGCTCCACGCCTTCTCGCTGGCGTTCCGGCCCAATCCGGTTGAGCTCGTTGCGCTGCTTCGACCGCAGCATCCACGTCCTGCACAACGCTGAACGCGGCGGTGCTAATTTCCAGACCCGTAGCCGGGTTGACTATGGGAAAGGTGCGACCGGATAGAGCTGGGACGAGCGCTCCGTCAATGAGGTTGAAACCGCTCAGATTCTGCGCCAGCTTCTGGGCATCGAGAACGGGTACCAGTTTTCCATCGACCATGGTTGTCTCCATTGTTAATCGTATTGTTCAAGCGAGGGAAGCCCCTCTTCCAACACCTTACTGACGACGGTCCAGTCGTGTGCACCGTGCCCCGACGAACTCAGATGCCGGTACAGAGCTACCGCCTTGGCGCCAAAGGGTGAAGACGCGCCCACCTCTTCAGCCGCAGACGCGACCAGTTGCAGATCTTTCAACATCAGATCGGCAGCGAACCCTGGCATATATCCACGGCTGGACGGCGCGGTCGGCACGGGGCCTGGTACGGGACAGTTGTGGGTCAACGTCCAGCACTGGCCGGTTGATTGGGTAATAATGTCGTACATCGTCTGATACTCGACACCCAGCTTCTTGCCGAGGATGAACGCTTCGGAAACCGCTGCGCTGCTTACGCACGCAATGAGGTTATTGCAGAGCTTTGCGATTTGCCCGTTGCCGGAGGCGCCTGCATAAAGGACCTTCGTGCCCATTTGGAGCAAGACCGACTCGGCTCGATCAAAAGCCTCCCGCTCCCCCCCGACAATGAAGGTCAGCTTCGCGGCCTCAGCGCCGGCCTGTCCACCGGCTACTGGGGCGTCCAGCATTTGAAATCCGGCTTGCGAGACTTTCGCTTCAACGGCTCTTGCCCACTGGGGTCCGATGGTCGAACAGTCGATCAACAAAGCGCCTGGCGGCGCAAACTCAAGTACCCCGCCCTCGTCGCAATACAGGCTCATGACTTCGCCGCCCGATCGCACAACCGAAATTACAATGTCTGCTGATGCCACGGCTTCGGACAGAGCCTTTCTTGAATTACCACCTTTCGCCCGGAATACGGCGAGGGCTCTGTCGGAAATGTCAAACCCAGACACCGTATGTCCTGCTAGGACCAGGTTTGTGGCCATCGGCAAACCCATATTACCCAGACCGATGAATGCAATATTGCTCATAAAACCACCCCCTTTGTCATGACCTCTTCGCCCGCAATCAAGGGGCACATTACGACCCGGTCACAAGATGCTCGCAAACACCGCATCGCGATCATCCTGATTCGGAGTCAACATTTCAGGAACGCTGTTTGCCGTGCGCGAATATCTTGGTGCCGGACGGGGCTGCACCACGCCACCAATGTTCAGAAACACTTCACGAGCGACATTGTGAGGATGGTTCGGTGCCTCGCTCATGGAGAGGACCGGGGAAAAACATGACTCGCTGTTTTCGAAAATGTTGGACCATTCCTCTCGCGTCTTGGATCGGAATACTTCCGCCAGCTTTTCCTTCAAGTCGGGCCACGCAAGTGGGTCACGCTGACGTTCGAACTGGCTATCCCCGGTAATGCCGAGCTTTCCGAGAAGTACGGAATAGAACTCCGGTTCGACCGCTCCAATTGCAACGTACTTTCCGTCCAGCGTCTCGTAAGTCTCGTAGAAATGGGCACCTGTATCGAGAAGGTTGACCCCTCGTTCATCACGCCACACGCCTGCGGCACGAAGCGACCAGAGCATGCTCATCAGAAGCGCGGATCCATCGAGCATGGAACAGTCGACCACCTGACCCACGCCCGTTGCTCGCGCGTGGAGGATGGCGCTGACCATTCCAAACGCAAGCATCATTCCGCCGCCGCCAAAATCTCCGATTAGATTTGCAGGTGGGGTCGGTTTATCTCCGGCACGACCAAACGCATGAAGTGCCCCGGACAGTGCGATAAAGTTGATGTCGTGACCAGGGGCCTGCGAGTATGGACCATCCTGTCCCCAGCCTGTCATCCTCCCGTAGACGAGTTTCGGGTTGTCCGCGAGCAAGACATCCGGGCCAAGTCCCAGACGCTCCATCACTCCCGGCCGAAATCCTTCGACAATTCCGTCCGCTGTCCGCGCTAACGCCCTAGCCTCGTCAATACCGGCTGGCGTCTTCAGATCGACGTACACCACGCGACGCGACCGAGCGAGGATGTCTTTACTTGAATCCATAACGCCTTCACGCCACGCGGGGGGCCGGCGGGTAACCCTGATGACGTCTGCGCCGTTATCAGCGAGCATCATGCAAGCGAAAGGCGCCGGTCCAATCGCTCCAAATTCGATAATCCGCACGTCTTTCAAAGGCCCAGACATAACTCGTCCTCGCTAAGCAACCACGTTTGTTTTGAAGGCATCCGCTACCTCCTCCTCAGTCTTGCCAAATTCCTTCAGGATTTCGCGCGTGTCCTCACCGAGCGATGGCGCGCGTCGGCGGTACCCCACCGGAGACTTCTCGAATCTCACCGGATAGCTCAGTTGTCGGATCGTTCCAAGCCCCAAGTCCTCTGAGTCAAAATAAGTTCGGTTGTGTTTGACTTGCGGGTCATCAAAGAAATCGCCCATGTCGTTGACACGACCGATTGGCACGCTGAACTTCTCGGCCAACTCCACAATAAGCGCTGTTGGCATCTCGCTTGCCGTGGGTTTCATCTCTTCCCACATAGCCCCGTAATTAGTTCTTCGCGACTTGGTATCCGCAAAGCGCTGGTCATCAAGCAGATCCTCGCGCTCGAATAGTCGACACAGCCCCCGGAACTGCGCATCTGTATGGATATGGCCCATGACAAATCCATCGGCTACCGGGACTGAATAGTAGGTGTGGGGCACGGGGGCGGTCTCACGCGCACCATCCCCATCCTGGAAAAAGTGGTCTACCATCAGGTCGGGGAGCATAAAGGCCGAATATGAGTCAAGTAGTGACAGCGACACTTTCTGACCTTGACCTCCTTGGCGCTCCCTGCAAACGAGAGCAGCAAGAACCGCATTGGCGGCGGTGATCGCAGTCACCTTATCGGCGATCGAGTTACGGATCGGCGCAGGCTGCTCCTTGCTGCCGAATGCCGGCATTGTGCCGCTCATCGCCTGGATAACATGGTCGTATGCCGGGCGTGCAGCGTATGGCCCATCGACTCCGAAGCCGGATATCGAAACATATATGAGCCTGGGATTGTCTTTGCGAAGGTTTTCATAATCGAGTCCCAGGCGCTGCATCACGTCAGGGCGAAAGTTCTCGATCAGCACGTCTGAGGCCAACGCCAACTCGCGCGCCAGAGCCGATCCCTTCGACGACTTGAGATCTATTCCAATGCTCTTCTTGTTCCGGTTGAACTGGGCGAAGCCGGCCGCAACACCTTTGCGGCTCGGCTGGACCCCGCGCAGTGGATCCCCCGTTGTAGGCTCTACCTTGATGACCTCTGCACCAAGATCGGCCAGCATCTGGCCTGCGAATGGCCCAGAAACCATGGTGGCGAATTCCAGAACCCGTAATCCGCGACAAGGCCCTGACGATGACTCTCCGATCTCGATTTTCATTTCCATGCTCCAAGTGGTCGCCGTACGCTAAGTTCGCGTCGCTCAGGGTGCCGGTGTATACGTGATAGCTTTGTCGTGCGATTGCGCGTCAGCCGTCGCCCGCGGCAAGGTCCCATAGCGCGGCCAGATGCCGCGCAAAGCCTTCGCCTTGAACTCGACCGGCTTCTGCCGCCAGACTGCGCCTGCTCGGGTCAAAATGGTTTTCGCCGATTGCGGCCATGCTCCTCTCGTCGGGGACGATTAGAGCGCTAGCAGTTGTCCCCGAGAAGCTGTCCAGCTCTTCTTGCACGGAGACCCCCGAAAGACCAACCGGCATAGGAGATATGACGAGACATCTGTCAAAGCGCGAGGCGAGATGGGCATTCGTTGCCGACACGCTGCCTCCGTCTACCCAGCGCCTTCCGCCTGCCTCAATCACCGGCCAGATCCCCGGCGCCGCGCCACTTGCTCCAGCAGCGTGAACGATGTCGATGCCCGATGCCTGATCCAGTAGATAAAGGAGACCCGTGTCAGCATCAATCGCAGTAAATCGCAGCCGCTCTGACGGCCAGTCAGTGCGGTCCAGGCGCTGGCCAACCACCGCAAGACGGGTTGGCACATCAATGGTCAAGGCTCCGAGAGCGAACTTGCCTATCCGCCGTGCAGCCTCGACCTTGTTGCCAGCGCACTCCTGAAGGATCGTTGTCAACGTATCCATCACACCTGCAGGTGAAGCGATGGGGACCTCCTTGACGCGCGCAGATACCTGCCGCTCGTACGCCCAGGCGATTCCTCGCTCATCCATCAGGGCAGTGGCTGCGAAGGCTCCCGCCGACGTACCGATGACCTCGTCAACATCACAAACATCGACACCGTTGGAGACGAGCCCGTGAAGCACTCCGATCTCCCACGCCAAGCCGATGACGCCTCCACCCCCCAAGACAAGCCCACGACTTCTGCATTCGCTCATGATTAGCTCCAGCTATTGCCACCTATACGAATGCGCAAGATACCGGCCCTGCGCATCCGGCGATTCCTGGTCAATCGCGTTAGCGAATGACGAACGCCTCTTTCTTCGGTTTCCGAGTCATCTTCCAGAATTCCACGTGACGGAATGGCGTAGGCAAAATCGGGCGGCCTTTCTGATTTCGGTAGTAGGTATGCGCGCGACGCTCCCAAGCCCAGATCGATCCCGCCAATTTCTCATCGAGGAGTTGGTTGTGCTCGTCATAGGCCTCCTGTGTGACCTCGAGAGACTTGGAATCCTCTTCGACCAGCAACTGCAGGCACTCCATCGCAAAGTGGTTCACAACTTCCGCCATGAAGTTATGCCCCCCCGCGTGCCCCGCACCGGTATGCGGACCAGAATTGACGAACATGTTCGGAAACTTGGGCACCATCCCGCCGATGTATGAGGCCGGATTGTTGTCACGCCAGACGTCCGAAAGACGCACCCCATCACGGCCAACGACTTCGACAGGCGAGAGCCAGTCGAGCGTCAGTCCGGTTGCATAGATGATCACGTCCAACTCGACCAGCGTCCCATCGGCTGTGAGGATGCCGTCGGGGACTACTCGCGCAAGCTTGCTCGTTTCGAGCGCGACGTGGGGAAGCGACAACGCGTGATAGAACCCGCCGCTCTCGAAATCGTAGGGATCGCGCACACTGCGCTTACCCATCGGGGCGTAGTCAGGAGTCAACTTCCGGGCAAGTTCACTTCCCTCGCCAAAGCAGGAGTTGATGTAGTTCACGCAGAACTGCATCAGGCGGTCGTTCGCTGGGGAGATAGAAACATGGCTCTTGGCCCACTCGGGGTCGGCTCGAACAACCGGGTAGCCGAAATTGTCGCTGTAGGTCCAATAAGCCTTCAGGCGGTCCCAATGCAAAAAGTAAGGCAAGTGCTCCCGAGCCCAGCGCTTATTTGCAGGAATCTTTCCGTCACCGGCCTGGTTAGGAATGATCCACATGGGCTGGCGCATGAAAACAGTCAGATGACCAACGTCTTTTGCGATCTTCCCAATCACCTGCACGCCCGTTGCGCCCGTGCCGATGATGCCGACGCGCTTGCCCCGAAGGTCCACGTCGTGCTTCCATCGATTCGCATGGATGGAAGTGCCCTTGAAGGTCTCACGCCCTTGGAGGTCAGGATAGTTGGGCCGGTTCAGGTGGCCAAGGCAGGTCATGACGGCAGTGGCCCGAACCTTCGATGCGTCTCTACCATTCTTGACAACCGTAAGTTCCCACTCCTGGTCCTCGTCGATCCACTGCACTCTCAACACTTCGCTATTAAACTCAATCTGGTCGTGAAGCTTGTGTTTTTCGACGAGGCTTTCCAGGTAGAGGAGGTATTCAGAGCCAACCGGATAGTAGTTACTCCACGACGGATTCAATTCGAAAGACAATGAGTAGTAGGTCGCGGGCGTATCTACAGCGACACCCGGGTAGTCGTTGACGCTCCAAACTCCGCCTACCTTGCTACCGCTTTCAAAAATCCGGAAACCGAATCCGCGATCTTTAGCTTGAATTGCGGCTGCAAGCCCGGTCATCCCCGCCCCGATGATCGCAAGCTCAATGCGCTCCGTCGGGTACCGCCCGCTCTGCGGCAGCACTGGCATATTACGAACGAAACCCGCCTGTTCGAGAAACATGTCCGCGTACTCCGGGTCGATCGTCTCACCGGTCAGGACACTTGCCATCTTGATGAAGGTACCGACGTCGAGATCATATCCCGTGGTGTACTCCGTCTGCTCCTCCGGCGCCCTGTCCAACACAGCAACCGCGAGTTCCACCATCTCCTGCCGAAGCGCTGGGGCGATGGTGGGTACTTTTGCGAAGCCCTTGATAGTCTCTACGACCTTCACGCCGGGCCGCAGTTCAGCCTTGTCGGCGAACACCAACTCAGGGCCATAGCGATCAAGGAGGCTTGTATCGCGTGTGATATGAACGAGTGAGGCCAGCAACAGTGACGGGTCTACATCCGCCAGCTGCGCGCGAAGATCGTCACCCGCGACCCGATGTCGAGGAACGATATTGGTGAAGGTATCGCGAAGAGTGCTCTTCTTCAGAGGTTCGGTCCCACCTGCGACCGTTTCGAAATCACCTGTCCTGTACATTTTTGACTTTTCCTGGTTGATCTACATAGCGGGCTGATGTGATAGCCACATCATTCCGTCCAAGTGCAGAGTCAGTCTAGAAAGGGTGACGCTCTGATACAAGACCGAATCGTGAAGATTAGAACTTCGAAAACTGCACTGCTGTGACCTGTTCTCCTAAACGTTGCCCGTCTCGCTTCCACCGAGACATTGATTTTAATTGGAGAGACCACCTTGTTTGACGATGAGCATGAGAAATTGAGAGCACCGGGAATAGTCAACGGACGGCCGAGAGACGCACTTCTAGCCGATTCTAAATTGCAGAAATCGGTCTTGAGCATTCGACAGCTGGTCGTCGTAGACAAACACGACGTAGGCGATGAGAAAATGTCTATCATGGTTAGCCAAACGAAGTGCGTGGGCACATCGACGGTGGCCTCGAGACTGTATTGCGGCATGATTCAGGCCATCACCGCAGAATATGCGACCCAGTGCAGGCAGGATTTGATGGCAAAGCCGAAATGATGTCCGTCAGTTGGACGGGCGGCAGCCGCACGGATACCGTCCAATCCGAGGCTCCGGTATGCTGCCGGCACAGGCAACGACCACCGATTGTCCGGCCGAGCAATCGAGGAGATGCCGGGTGTAGGTTTCCGAATTGACAATGCGGCAGCGCAACCAAGCATGCTCTGGTGCGCTTCGGCGCTAGCGCGAACAGACGTGACCGGGGCTGGTCGCATACGCCCACCTTGAACGAGATCAGCAGACGTTGTGGTTCGCCAGCTTGGTTGCAGCGAACGAGGTGTCGCTGATGGCTGAGAGTGACACTCGCGTCACTCTCGCCAACGCATACGCCGCACGGCATCCGGCGCTCGTATCACGCCAGAGATCGACTTCGTGGTACTCCAGCCATTAAGTGCCTTTTCAGAACCGGTGACGGATTCCCACGTGGATGGTAGTTTGTGAAGCGGTCGTCGAAGGCGTCAAAAGGTTGATTGCCGCAACGGCTGGTTTATCTCTTGAATCGGTGCCCGTTGCGTGCTGGTAAATGCCTATCATGTAAAGAATGGTGCGCTTGGACAGGGAGTAATTGCATCCCAGCGAAGCCTGACTGTACTTCGCACCGCCGTTGCCATTGACTGAACTGCCCTTTGTATAGTCGTAGGCCACGCCCATCAGAAACGCTGGTGTCAATTGATATTTGAAGTTGACTTCAGCATTGTTAAAGTTGGCCGTTCCGCTATAGTGCAGCGGATTTGGGCCGGACGTGGTGTCACCCAAATCCCTGAACTGCGTATTCGCGTAGGTCGCGCCGACGGTTGCCGCGCCAAAAGCATAGGCGCCTCCAACGCTAATAATTTGCTCCGAGTGGGCGGATGCATAGCCGGAATAGACTGGCGAGCTCGTATTGTTGCCCGGCACCCCGCCAACGGTTGCGGCAACGGTACCGCCTGAGCCGAAGAACGACGCGTTCGGATTGTTGATATGTTCGTAGGCTGAAGCAAGCGTCAGCGGACCGTTTGTGTAGCCAGCGCCTAACGACCAGATTGCGTTGCGCGAGAAGTTGCCAGGGGTACCACCCAGGCTGTACAAGCCGCCAAAGGACAAGCCCGCATACGTAGCGCTCGTGTACTTCACTACGTTATTCAGACGGTTCAGGTTGTTGAATCCGTCCAGATCCCCCGGGTGGGCAGCGATGTATCCTCCCCATTGGTCCCCCACTTCCAACGGCCCGAGATAGTCAGCCTGGGAATCGTACTGGCGACCAAACGTCACCGTGCCGAACCTGTTCGACGATAGTCCAACAAATGCCCTGCGGCCGAACAATAGGCCGCCCTGGCTCGCCTTACCGCTGTTGACATCAAATCCGTTTTCCAGGGTGAAGATCGCTTTCAGACCGCCACCCAGATCCTCACTGCCCAGCAGCCCGAATCGGCTTCCAGAAAGTACTCCGCTCGACATGTTGTATTGATGCGAACCACCCGCATTGCTGGTGTAGCTCAACCCATTATCAACAATGCCGTAGAGCGTAACGCTGCTTTGAGCGTTGGCCACCCCAGCAAACGCACTCATGGTTGCGCATGCAAGAATCGACTTCTTCATTGACTTCGTCTCCTAAACGTTTTTCACCCTTGCGATATCGCAGTGTGCTTACGCATTTAAATTTGTAATTTGTATATTCGTCATCCCGAGCCGTAACACGGGATTTAACAAAAGACTTTGTTAGCCAGTAAAACTGGCATGGTTGCCCATGCATCCGCCTCCGTCTTCCGGTGCAAATTCGAACTCCGTCCTTATGGAGTGCCTGCTTCAGTACAGGACCGGAAATGCAGCCGGCGGCCACACCGTAGTCCATGGCGCGAGACCAATGGCGGCATATTTTTACGTTTTGTCAGACAGATTGTGTTTGTCCGTTATCGTCTTCGTGGTTATCAGCTTCATGAGCTAGTCCACCCTTATGTTTTCTACGCGCTCGATAGATTTACAACTTGCTTATGCGCAACCAGGACCGGTGGGACGAGCCGCAGCGAATTGCGCCGCCTTCGCGTTAACCCCATAAAAAAAACTGAATTTCGACACAGTCCAACTTTCGGTTCGAGGTGAAATTCGCAATAGTTCCCCTAGCGCACAGTCAATCTAGAAAGTCGCGGACCACAAGGCAAGGCTCGAATCGTGAAGGTTAGAACTTCGAAAATTGCCGTAAATGACTATCAATAGCTCCACTAGACTTCGAGAACATTCATGCATCAGGACACGGTCAAATGACAATCAAGGTCAAAGCCGCAGTAATGGTTCACGCTCGGGAAATCCAGGTGGAGTTGATCGATCTAGAGGAACCGCATGCGAATGAAGTGATGGTAGAAATCGCGGCCACCGGCGTTTGTCACTCCGACCTCTCGGTCTATCAAGGGGTATTGCCCACTCCATTGCCGGTAGTCTTGGGACACGAGAGCGCAGGGGTCATCGTCGGTATCGGGTCAAACGTATCTGGCCTGGATGTAGGCGACACCGTCGTGCTCAGTCTGCTTGCACAGTGCGGTTCCTGTTTTTACTGCACGCATGGTCAGCCAGTGCTTTGCGAGTCCGGTCAACCATCTATGCTGCGCGGCACAATGGCGGATGGGACGACCCGCTTCGCCTGGAATGGCACCCCGGTATTTCAGATGGCAGGTCTTGGCACATTCGCTCAACGGGTCGTGGTACCCGCGACGGCCGTCGTGCGCATACCATCAACGCTTCCGCTTGATCAGGCTGCGTTGTTAGGATGCGGCGTCATGACAGGATGGGGTGCCGCCGTCAACACAGCCAAAGTCACCGTCGGAGAAACGGTTGCCGTGCTTGGGTGCGGCGGTGTTGGACTGCACGCCATTCAAGGAGCTCGCATCAGCGGAGCCAGCACAATCATCGCGATCGATCCAGTTGAAGATCGCCTCGAGTTAGCTCGCACGCTGGGAGCGACGCATTTAGTCACGCCAAGCAAGGGTTTGGTGGAAAAGATACGCGAACTCACAGAAGGTCGCGGCGTAGACGTAGCTTTGGAAGTAGCCGGTCGACAACAGTCAATCGACGATGCAATCAGGATGACGCGCCGCGGTGGCCGAGCCGTCATCGTCAGTGCACCTGGCAAGGACGTGGTCGTCAATATCCCGGCATTCGGAGGACTGGTCCTGACCGAGAAGACGATCCGGGGCTCCCTCTATGGCTCTGCGCATGTTCGGCGAGATGTCGGCCGACTGGTCGACTTGCTGCAATCCGGCCAGCTTCGGCTCGATAACCTGGTTTCGCTTACTTATCCGCTGGAAGCCATAGATGAGGCCATGGCTCATTGCGCGACCGAGCATGGTGGTCGTGCAATCGTGCGGCCATGAATCGACGAGCAATTTTCGAATGCGCGGTATCTCTGCGCAGTAGCGAGGCACGCAAATGAATCCAATGAAATCGCAACGGCTGACGCAGCATCTTATCGATCCGGAAGACTGCATCCGCTGCAACACTTGCGAGGAATCGTGCCCCATCGAAGCGATTACTCACGACGATAACAACTACGTTGTCGATGCCAACATTTGCAATCGTTGCCGTGCCTGCGTATCTCCATGCCCTACTGGCGCCATTGACCGTTGGCATACCGTCGATCAGCCATACACATCGGCTCAACAGCTTTCGTGGCAAAAACTTCCGGCGCAGTTATTTCCCCCGCTTGCGCCAACCGAAGAGGTAGTGGCAGACGCCGCGCTCAAAGCAAAGGCCCCTCTTTCCGCGAGCAAACCGGTTCTCCATCTCTATCACCGGAATGCCCCTGCATTAGGTGTCGTACGCACTATTGAACGCGCGACCAAAATGGCGGCGGAGGACGACGTATGGCACATCGTGCTTGATTTCGGTAACCAGGCAATGCCCGTACTCGAAGGTCAGAATATCGGGATTGTTCCTCCAGGCCTTGATGCGAACGGGCGTCAGCACGTCGAACGGCTCTATTCAGTTGCGAGCGCACGCAGCGGCGAAAAGCATGGGACTAACACAATTGCATTGACAGTTAGGCGGAAACCGGGTGGCAACTGCTCCAACTATCTGTGTGACCTGTTACCCGGACAAACGGTGAATACTGTCGGTCCGTTCGGTTCCACATTTCTGATGCCGGAAGATCCGAACGCTAACCTCATCATGATCTGCACCGGTACAGGGGTGGCGCCGTTTCGCGCCTTCATTCAGCACAGACTTCGGACTATGCGAAACGCAAAAGGACGCCTCCTATTGTTTTTCGGGGGTCGAAGTCCCGCTGAACTGCCCTATTGCGGGCAAGAGAAGTCCTTACCCGAAGACTTCCTTGACCATTATTTTGGTTTCTCGCGTCACCCCGACGAGTCCAAGACATATGTGCAGGACCTCGTTCGCCTAACTGCCGATCGCCTGAGGCAACTTCTAGTCGATGCTGGCACGAATGTATTCCTTTGTGGACGCCGAGGCATGGAATCCGGTGTTGAAGAGTCCTTCCGTTTCGTCCTCGATGGCACGGACGAGGCATGGCCAACCCTTCATCAAAAGATGCTGGAGAGCGGTCGGTACCACGTCGAAACCTATTGAAAATACAACGCGGAGAAAGCGCGAAAGTCAGAGCAGCGACACATCACACAATCTCCGAAAGGGCATAGAGATCGTGAAGTCACGACAACATTTTGATTTGGTAACGCGTAAGTGAGTTTTTCTTGATTTCACCGATGGACGAATAGTCGGACCAGCTCCACCGAGTCTTGCACGAAAACCCTGATCCCTTGTGGGCAGTTTGGAAACGTGTGTCCACAAAACGGAAACTGGTTGGAAGGAGAAGATGATGAATATTGCCGAGAATTCCCTGCGCTTTCTGGTCGAGAAATGGCTAGTGCCAACTCGTTCGATGCCATTTCGGGTAACCGAATTCAGCCGCGCGCGGTCAAATCAGAGACGCTACGTATGTGTCGAGGTGATGCGCGCCGCCGGCCCGGTCGGGATCTTCTTTTTTCGACACTCCGATGGTACATGGAACGTGTTTCCAGATGAGGCCGAGCGTTTGGCGATGCGGGCCTGCTAGTGTGCATGGCATTTGGTTCTACACGGCCCGTAGCAGTACAAAAAGCATGAAACGAGTAAATCAACAATATTTCAATTCATAACACTAGGAGATCCGCGATGACCGATCCAAAAGGCCCAGAATTGCCGCATGATGGATACGATCTTCACTCGGAGACATACGTCCAGAATGCTCACGCAGTTTGGAAGGATATCCGGTCCAGTGGGTGCCCGGTAGCCCACAGTGACCTGTGGGGCGGCTCCTGGCTGCCGACTACGTATGAAGACATCCACAGCGTGGCACAAGATCCGGCTCGCTTCACGTCACGGGCGCCCGAGATCGCAGGCCAGATTCCAGCCATTGGTGCTGGGCTCTATCTCCCGCCGCTTACAACCGATCCGCCGGATCACAAGATACACCGTGATCTGCTTGAACCGTACTTTACGCCTGCGCGCATTGTGGCGATTGAGCCGTATGCAAGGAGCAAAGCGCGGGAGTTAGCTGAGAAGCTAGCTGCAAATGGAGGCGGCGACATCGGAGAAGATTATTCGAAGCCGTTTGTCCTATCGCTCCTGACCCGCTTTCTCGATGTGCCTGATGACCGTCAGGACAAGTTCATGGATTGGGCAATTCGCGTCCTGAAATACGGCCCGTTTGACCAGGAACTGCGAAAGGCCGCCTTCGACGAAGCCTTTTCCGATCTGGCCCAGTTGCTTGAGGAGCGCGCAGAAAATCCTGGTGAGGATTTGGTTAGTCATATCGCACGAGCCACAATTGACGGTCAGCCGGTTTCAAGGAAGCACAAGATCGGAAGTCTGTTGCTAACCATCCTGGCCGGAGCCGACACGACCTGGAACGCACTGAACGCCAGTCTGAATCATCTTGCCGAATATCCTGCAGATCGAGCGAAACTCGCCGGGGAGCCGGGCCTGTTACGCACCACCGCTGTCGAAGAATTGCTGCGGGTGTACGCACCGCTGACAATTGCGCGCGTCACTACCGAAGACACTTGCTTGCGTGGTCGTCACATCGGCGCCGAAGAGCGAGTCATCCTGGCCTACCCTGCCGCCAATCGCGATCCCGCTGTGTTCGAGAATCCCGATGAGGTGCAACTCGAGCGCAAGCGAAACAGACATCTCACTTTTGGAACTGGCGTCCATCGATGTCTTGGATCCCACTTGGCGCGCATGGAAATGCGGGTCGCCATCGAAGAGTGGCTTAAGGCCATTCCCAACTACGAGCGCGTGTCGGGAACAGTCAAGTGGTCGGCAGGCAACGCCCGCGGTCCTGAAAACGTCCGGATTCGTGTGCTCTAAAGACAGAGTCCAAGGCCGGCGCACCCATTCAACATCTTTTGGAGCGATATACGTGGAAAGCATTGTCATTCTTGAGAAGGACGGCCCCGTTGCGAGGCTTGTCCTCAACCGCCCGGAAAAGCACAACGCTATCCGGTTTGACGAAATGGACGATCTTGTGGCGGCCCTGAGGGAGGCGGAGTACGACGACGACATCAAAGTCATCATCCTCAAAGGCAACGGACCGTCATTCTGTGCTGGCCATGACTACAACGACGCCGTCAAATCGTACGGGCTCGAATTGACGGTGGATGGGAAGAAGCCGAGGCGTCCCAGCCAACGCGCTCGTCTCGAGCGTGATCGCCGGTTGGGCATGAGCTACATGGCGTTCCAGAACTCCGCGAAACCTGTGATCGCCCAAGTCCATGGCCACTGCACCGGCGTGGGTATCTACCTGGTCGAGCTGGTCGATTTGGCTATCGCCGCCGCTGACACCCGTTTCAGCCACGCTGAGCAGCGTTTCGGGCTCGCCGGGAACACATGGCACATGAACTCACAGATTCTAATGTACGGAGCCAAGACAGCGCGCGAGTTGATGCTGTTAGCGGAGTCCTTCGATGGCGTCGAGGCCCATCGAATGGGCCTGGTAAATCGAGCTGTCCCACTCGCGGAGCTTGAATCGACGGTGGAGGACTGGGCGCAACGCATCGCCAAGCACCCGCGCGACGCCTTGGTCACCGGCAAGGCGATGCATCAGATGGCACTAGAAGGTCTCGGATGCGGCGCTCAGTTCACGCGTGGATTCGTTGGCCACACGCTTGGTACAAATTTGCGTTTCGAAGAAGACGAGTTCAACTTTCTTCGCGAGCGCAAGGACGCCGGAACGACTGCGACGTTCAAGAAACGCGACAAGAACTACGACTGATGGCACGCCGCTTGAGCGGACCACGCCCGGTCGAGTGAGAGTGCTGCAAAAGGCGCTCTTGTTTCGGATGGGCTTCAGAACGAAATACCGGAGACTTGCGTGGAACTACACGTTACCCAAATGACCATCGACAGCGGGGTCGGCATAATTCGACTCAACCGGCCGGGAAGAGGCAATTCCTGGACCACTCGAATGAACGCCGAGTACCGCTGGCTGATGGCGGAGTTTGACGCCAACCCCGATGTGAAGGTAATCGTTGTCACTGGGTCCGGAAACCAGTTTTGTGTCGGAGCTGACACTAAGGCGTTGGACCACTACAGCGAATCTGACGAGAACTACATCGACAGCTTCAAGAAAGATCACATGGCCACGCCCGGATTCGGCGTTCGTCCCGAGTACGATCACGAGCTGATCTGGCAGTGGGGACTCCAGAAAACTGTCATTGCGGCCATCAACGGGGCATGTGCTGGCATAGCGGTCGCCTTGGCCGCGTATTGCGATTTGCGATACGCAGCGGAAGGCACAAAGCTGACTACCTCGACCCCTCGTCTCGGGTTACCCGCAGAGTTTGGTTTGTCGTGGATCTTGCCACGCATCGTTGGTCTTACCCACTCAGCCGACATCCTGCTCTCGGGTCGGGTGTTCCTCGCTAACGAGGCTCACAGAATGGGCTTTCTCAATGATGTGCTTCCACGTGAAGACTTCGAGACGCGGATTCTCACGATTGCGCGATCGCTAGCCGAATCTACATCTCCCCTAGCAACGAAAACCGCCAAGCGCCAACTCTACGCTGACCTGATGAGGCAAGACCCCGGCGCTGCTATCGAAGATTCGCGTGAACTGATGGGACAGCTGATGAGAGAACCGGATTTTGCTGAGGCCTTACTGTCTATGAAGGAAAAGCGTCCGCCTGCGTTCAAGTCGCTCCGGGGCACGGGCGTCACCTGACACAACGATCCTCCGCTATGAACATTCACCTTCCGCCGCAGTGCTGTATAGTTTTTTGCGTCCGGCATGACAGTCGCCTTGTCGTTCGTTGCGGCCATTATTTTTTGGACCTGCGCATGTGCTCCCGAGGAAAATTCAAATGAACAACTCGATTCGCCGAGGTCCTCTTGAAAGGTTCCGCGTGTTGGACCTTTCTCGGCTGCGTGCCGGTCCGACAGCCGTTCGCCAACTGGCAGATTGGGGGGCGGACGTCATCAAAATCGAAAGCCCTGAGTCGCTCGACGTAAGCGACGGCTGGATTGGCAATCGCTTGGGATCCGATTTTCAGAACCTCCATCGGAACAAGCGTAGCGTGACCCTCAACTTGAAAGATCCCGAGGGTATTTCAATTTTTAAAAAACTTGCCAATGACGCTGACGTAGTCGTCGAGAATTTTCGCCCCACGGTGAAGTTTCGGCTTGGTATCGACTATGAGACCTTGCGTCAAAACAACCCGAGGTTGGTGTATGCAAGCATCTCAGGATTTGGTGAAGATGGGCCCTACGCAGATCGTCCGGGTTACGACCACATCGTCCAGGGTATGGGAGGCCTCATGGCGATCACCGGCGAAAAGGGCCAACCGCCCCTTCGAACTGGCATCTCAGTCGCCGACACGGCCGTAGGCTTGTATTCCGCGCTGGGCATTCTCACCGCACTTCTGGAGCGTGATGAGTCAGGTAGGGGACAGTGGGTGCAGACCTCTCTTCTACAAGCAATGATTGCGATGACTGATTATCAGGCCGCGCGGTGGCTTATCGATAAAGAGGTACCGGAGCAGGCTGGCAACGACCATCCTACCGCGATTCCAACAGGCGTCTTTGCCACCGCCGACGGACACATCAATATTGCTACTGCGGGCGATGAAATGTGGAGGCGTCTTTGCACCGCCATCGATGCACCTCACCTGTTGTCGCGCCCCGAGTACGCGAACAATGACGCAAGATCAAAAAACAGGGACCAGTTGAAGTGCGAGTTAACTGAGTACACCAAACGCAAAACAAGTAGCGAATGGATCAAGATCTTCGAAGCGAGCAGTGTTGCCAGTGGCCCGATCTATCGAATGAACGAGGTCTTTGCCGATCCTCAAACCCAGCACCTTGGCATGGCAGCCTCCCTGCACCATCCCGCTCTCAATGAGATCAAGGTGGTCGGGCAACCTTACTCGTTATCACGCACGCCTTCCGAGATGCGGGCACCAACGCCAAATCGTGGAGAGCATACAGAAGAGGTGCTGATGACTCTGGGCTACACGCTAGACCAAATCGCCGATTTGCGCCGGCGAAGGATAGTTTGAGGCGCAGTCGTCTCAAGAGTTTCATTCACCAAGGGAATACGTATGAAAATCCGGATTGAAGCTGAACGATGCAAGGGTCATCAGAACTGTGTTCGCGCGGCCCCTCAGTTGTTTGAAGTGAGCGAAGATGGTTCTACGCAGCTGAAAGGATGTGGTGAAGTGCACGAATCACTCGAGGAATCCGCCCTGCTCGCTGCGGACAACTGTCCCGAGTTTGCGATCGAAATTGAGGATGACCTTCCGCCCAGCGAATGATGTGGCGCATTCAATTAGATGTCCCGTTACGAGACTATCGTCATGAGTGGCGGCTTCGAGGATGCATGCGGTTAGCTCATGAGAAATTGCAAGTGTGGGCGGATGATTGACCTCAAGCCGCCCCCGCCCGAGCAGTTACGCGCTGTGAGATTCTGCGACCAATAGTCGCGGTGTTGTGCCAAATATTCTTCCAATCAGGACGTCAGGAGACAAGAAGTGTTCAATCAACCTATCAATCGGTGGTGGACGGTAGTGGCCGGCGCAATGGGCGCAGCGGTCGGATCCGGAGTGGTCGTAGTCTTCGCGCTTGGCGTGTTCGCAAAATCTATCGCTAGCGAATACGGATGGTCTCGGTCGTCCGTGTCTTTGGCCCTGACGGCGTTTGCCATCACCTCGGGGTTTGGCATTTTTACCCTTGGAATGGCGATCGATCGACTAGGTTTGCGCCGGGTGGCCATTATCTATGTCGCGCTTTTCGGTTGCGCCATCGCAACGGTCCCATTTGTCGGCCCTCATCTTGGCCGTTTCATTGCCACGTTCGCAATCATGGGCTTGTTTGGATCTGCCGCCACCGTCATGCCGTACGCCGTTGCCGTCTGCGCCTGGTTTAACCAAAAACGTGGTCTTGCACTTGGGCTGGTGAATGCGGGTACCGGTGTCGGTGCGGCTTTGTTGCCTTTGTATGCACAATTTCTGCTCCGAAACTATGGATGGCGAGTTGGATATTGGGGCGTCGCGGCAATGGCGGCAGCAGTGGCGATCTTCGGTGTCTTGGCCTTTGTGCGTTTACCAGAAGCCTACGAAGAGGAGCGCCGCGCGATGAGAATGGAACGTGGACACACATCAGATTCGCTTCGAACGATAATGACAAAAAACGGCACCTTCTGGTTGATCGCATTTGCCATATTCGTAGTCTCAGTCGCAACGTTCGGCGTAATATCCCAGATTATTTCATTGGTAACCGACCGCGGGCTTACGGCAATGGAAGCAACAACCATTCTTTCCACCGCTGGCATCGGCTCACTCCTGGCCAGACTGGTGGTCGGGTATACATTGGACAGAGTTTTCGCATCCTATGTTGTGACTGGCGTTTTTGCAATTGCGATGGGTGGCATGGCACTATTGATCGGCGCAAAGTCAGTAGCGGTTCTGACACTAGGTGCAGTGATGGTTGGCATTGCCGCGGGTGCAGAGGGAGATATTCTGACTTTCCTTGTCAGCCGCTATTTTCCGCTCCGCTCGTTCGGCAGTGTCGCTGGCGCCATTTGGCTCACATGGGCGTGGGGCGGCGCGTTGGGCACCTACCTTCTTGCGCTGAGCTTCGACCTGACACACACCTACACCATTGCAATAGTCGCCTACATTGCGGCACTTGCCGTCGGCATTGGAGCGATTCTTCAGCTTGGCCCATACGTGTTCCCGCAGGAGCGCGGGGAAGTCAGACCGAGGGAGAAGATGGCGCCTCAAAAAGGCTTCTGATGGCAGTTAGTCTGAATGTGCACAAATCTGCACATTCAGACTGTATTTGCGGCGGCAACGCCCCCACCGCGGGGCGCAACTTGCCGCCACCAAAGGTACCTTTCCTACTCCGGGTGGCGCGCCAATGCTCGCGCACCATCTCTCTGCACGGTGCATGGCCGCCGCACGCGGCCAAACGCCGTCACGCCGACCAGCACCAGCGGTGCGACCGCGAGCAGCGGATGCGGCAGTTGCTTCGATTCGACGCGTTCCGGTTCGTTGAACAGATTCGTGCCGTAGCCTTCGTCGGTCGCCATTGGCGCGCGGCGGCGCCATCCCAGATACGTCAGGCCGACCACGATGATGAACAGCGAACCGATCACGCCGAGCGCGGGCGCAGCCCAGGAGGTCGTCTTGAAGAAGGTGGTCGGGATGATGTTCTGGATCTGCGGCGTCCGCGGCAGCGAATCCATCGTGAACGAGAACGCGCCGAGCGCGATCCCACTCGGCATCAGGTGTTTCAGAATATTGCTTTGACGGTACAGCTCGGCGGCGAACGGATAGACCACGAACAGCGAGACGCCGCCATAGGTGAGCAGCGCGCACACCGCGGCGATCGCCGCATTGGCGCGCGAGCAGCCGATATAGCGAATCGCGGCGGCCACGATCGATTCCGAGAAGCCTGACAGTTCGATGACCTTACCGAACACGGCGCCCAACAGGAACACCGGGAAGTAGAGCTTCACGAAGCCGACCATCTTCTCCATGAATATGTCGGAGAAGACCGGCGCTAGGATCGGTCAGCAGCAAATGTGAATAGCCGCTTGAACACTTAACCTGCTTCCAGGCCGGCGGGTGACGGTGGTACATGTTTACCCGAAAGAGCACTCGAATGCTTGATACCCTCCACGTTAATGCACTATTGTACATGGAATCTAGAGTGCGCATGGAGAGGTAGGGCCAATCGCGGAACAGGTTGGACCGGTCGGAACAATGGCTTTCGGGCCGGCCAATCGCTCGCGATAACATCCGAACATGAATGATCAAAACGTAGCAGCGTTCGACGCGTCGAAGACCACAGGCAATGAGTCGCTCCTCAGGTAGCGGTCGTTTCTGGTGCCGCAGTCGCCGGCGAGATCTACGCAGGCATCCTTCGATCGTCAGAAAAAAGCCTTGATCGGTGATGCGGACGTGTGTTCGAAAAAGCGTGCCAGTGTGACGATTACAACGACAGTCACCGAAACAAAAAGAATCCATGGTGATGATGGAGTCGATGCACTAGCGTATGAAAGCGGTAGCGGTGCGAGGAGACATCAATATGCAAAAGTTGGCGAACAAGACCCGTAGAGACTATCTCGCGGGGGCCTTGATGCTCTTGATCGGATTGGGCGCGATGCTGCAAGGTACGACATACCACGTCGGCACGTTGACCGACATGGGACCTGGTTTTTTCCCGGTTGCGCTCGGGGTGATCATGGCGTTCGTGGGAATCTCCATCGTTATCGTAGCGAAGGTTGGCACAGCCCCAAAAGATGAAGAAAAAAGGCAGCGTCCAGAGTGGACCGCTTGGGCTCACATCCTCGCCTCCATCGTCGCATTCGTTGTACTTGGGAAATACGGCGGTTTGGTGCCAGCGACGTTCGCTCTGGTGTTCATCTCCGCCTTAGGAGATCGCAAGAACTCCTGGAAGAGCGCACTCGCCCTCGCCCTCGCTATGGTGTTGCTGGCCGCGGTTGTGTTTCGATGGGCACTCCAACTGCAATTTCCGCTGTTTTCCTGGGGCTAAACGATGATCGGACAGTCTCTCATTGACTTGTGGCACGGGTTTGGTGTTGCTCTCGACATCCATAACATCGCATGGTCTTTCTTCGGCGTGTTAATGGGTAACCTGATTGGCGTCCTACCCGGCATGGGCCCCCTCTCAGCCATCTCGATCCTGCTACCGCTAACCTATGCGATGCACCCAGTTCCGGCCATTCTGATGCTAGCCGGCATTTTCTACGGCTCGCAGTATGGCGGTGCGATCGGCGCGATTCTATTGAACTTGCCATGCCATCCGCCGCACGCGGTGACCTGCCTGGACGGTTATCCACTGACCAAGCAGGGCAAGGGTGGAACGGCGTTGGGCGTGACCATGATATCGTCATTCTTTGCCGCTTCGTTCGGCATCCTGATAATGATCTTCGCATCGCCACTCCTGGTGAAAGTCGCCTTTAAGTTCGGGCCAACGGAGCTCTTTTCCATCATGTTGCTGGGCCTGATTGCTGGCGGAACGATGTCGCGCGGTTCGCCGCTGAAAGGTGTTGCGATGACCGTCTTCGGGCTGCTGCTGGGAGTGGTTGGTACAGACGTCAACAGTGGAGTCATACGCTACACGTTCGGCTTGGGTGAGCTCTCAGATGGCATCGAACTCGTGGCAATGGCCCTCGGTTTGTTCGGCGTGGCCGAATTCCTGCGCAACGTGAACCGTATGCAAGAGGTGGGCAGCGACAGCAAGCTGAGTTTGCGTGACATGCGCCCAAGCAAGGCTGAGCTCAAGCAATCATTTTTCCCAATGTTACGTGGCACGTTGATGGGAACCTTGTTCGGCGCGATGCCCGGTACGGGGCCCACAATCACCACGTTCCTTGCGTACGCGGTTGAGAAGAAAGTCTCCAAGACTCCCGAGCGATTCGGCCATGGCGCCCTTGAAGGTGTGGCCGCACCAGAAGCGGCCGCACACTCGAAAACCCAGGTGGACTTCATCCCGACCATGAGCCTCGGCATTCCAGGTGACCCGGTAATGGCGCTGATCCTCGGTGCATTACTTATTCAAGGAATCCAACCTGGCCCTCAGTTAATTACCGAGCATGCGGACTTGTTCTGGGGGCTGATCGCCAGCTTCTGGGTCGGTAACATACTTCTGGTGGTGCTCAACGTGCCGTTGATCGGCATCTGGGTAAGACTCCTGCGAGTGCCTTACCGATACCTGTTTCCGTCTGCATTGTTTTTTATCGCGGTCGGCGTGTACAGCACCAACAACAGCCTGTTCCAAGTGGCAGAGGTGCTTGTGTTCGGTGTGATCGGCGCAATCTTCCTCGCGCTCGAATTCCCAGTCGCGCCCATATTGCTCGGCTTCGTGCTTGGTCCGCTTGCCGAGGGATATTTCCGACGCTCGCTGCTGCTTTCACGGGGCAGCCTCTTGGTTTTTGTCCAGCAACCGATCAGCGCAGTCTTCATCGGGATATCCGCGCTGCTGCTGCTCGCCCAGATCGGCTTCGCCCTTCGCCGCGCCATCCGAAACAAGCGTGCCACGAAACAGGCGCTGGCTGCGACACGGGCACGGTACACGTCAGGAACGCACCGGCGAACCTGAACCATATTAGATCCCTGGGAACGCGCAATAACAGGACCGGCTTTGCCCGGAACAGGTTGCAAAATGTGCGACTTTCGGACACCGCGAAGGCGTTTGAAGTTAAAGTCGGTGCCAACGGCGCCGTGCGTGACATCTAACGTAGTCGTCTTCGCCAGCTAGTTGACGAACTGCACGAATGCCCGTCAACGATCCCTGTCGCAGCGCAACCGTTGGCTCAATGCTGCGCTAGACACCGAACAGCCGTCCCCCGGAGCTCCAACTCAATACGCGGCAGGGATTAGCAATCTGATGAGTGCTGCGGCGCAGCTTCGCTTCACGCTCGGGATGCGCAAACGGTCCGCATAAATTTTCGCAGGCCGGCTTGCGCCGGGAGTTGACGTGCCCACCTCTGACGGCGAAGGCCGCTCCCGAAGTTCCGGCTCTCCTAGCCAAGTGCGTTCCTAAGTAGTGGAAATTTCGGTCAACAGCCTCGCAAAAAAGAGCAGGCGTCGCCCTCGTCAATACCAGCGACGCAAGGTGCCCACCACGACACCCGGTTGGCCCACCGCTTTGCCAACCGATTGTGACCCAACCAGCATCCGCAAAAATGCACCTAGTGTAGAAAATCCTCATCTGACCATCAAGCCTGGATTTCCTCCCTTCTACAACTCGCCGCCTAAACCCGTCGCGCCCCCCGGGCCCGAACAACGGTGTGCGGCGACGGAAGCAGCAAAGTAGATCGGTACATGTTTGAGTTCGCTGTTATGAAGGGCGTGCCGTCGGAACGAACGGATTCAGCGTCGACTTCAATTCAGTAAAGATTTGTCCATCGCTGCAGGTCTTTTTCGCTAAGACGCCTTCTGACTAGTCCCCTCTCTAGGGGTACTTCTGGACAGACTGGCGCTTGACAAGCATAAGCCAGCGCACGAAAATGGGTCATCCATTAGATTGTCTACAACAACTGTTAAGGATATCTATGAATTATCATTTAATTCCAGCTGGCCCTCGGTAAAAACCCTTTCTTCTGTCCCGCGCTCGCGCGGCACGCACCGCCCTATCCTGGAGAAATTATCCGGTTGTAAATCAAGTCCTGCCCCTCTAATTCAAGAGAAATCCCCGCCTCTCAGAGGCTCCTGCCGTGGATATCATTTATGGTAACTGCATACGCAACCGCCGCTAGCACGCAGCATGTTGTCAACCCGATTGCTCGACTAGACCGGCTTCGCACCACCCGGCACCACCTACTCTGGATTCTACTTTTGGGACTCGGCTGCTTTCTCGAGACTTTCGACAACATGGTCTTCGGTTACCTCGCTCCATCAATCCGGGCGCAATGGGGTCTCTCGATTGCACAGGTGGGCGTAATTAGTTCGGCAGCATTCCCTGGGATGATGATCGGTGCACTCCTCGGCGGACGGCTTTCCGATCAGTTCGGTCGAAAGCCCACGCTAGTTGGGGCTACGGTTTTGTATTCTGCCGCTAGCCTATTGTGTGCGTTAGCCCCCACAACTGGAGTTTTGTTCGTTGGACGATTTCTGACCGGAATCGGAGTGCAAGCTACCATCTGCACTGTCTTGGTTTACACCAGCGAAATGTTCCCGCGACTATCACGAGGTCGCTTCTTTACCACCCTCATCTTTTGCGCCGCTGTGGCTATACCCGTGACAGGGTTCACAGCTGCCGCAATAGCGCCGTCGAGCGCTGGCGCTTGGCGTTGGGTCTTCGCCTTGGGTTCCACAGGTTTAGTCATAGCGATCGCCATCGCAGTCCTTCTCCCTGAAACAGTCCGGTGGCTCACGATGAACAACAGGGAGAACGAAGGCGAAGCGATAGTCGAGAAGCTGGAGGAACAGGACCGTCGTCGAGGCGAACTTGCTCCTGTCCTACCGATTCCAGCCGAAGTCAAGCATGGAACGTTTCGGGAGCTATTCAAGCCGAGGTACGCGAAACGCCTTGTCGTCTTTACGCTAGCCTTCAGCGGGTCCTGTTTCGCTCAATATGGTTTTCAAGCTTGGGTGCCAACTATTCTGGTGGGTAGCGGAATGAGCCATTCGCTAGCTCTCCACACCGCGAGTGTTATTTCTCTTGGCACTCTCTTGGGCAGCCCTGCTCTATTTTTTGTGTCCGACCGGATCGAGCGTAAGACCGCCATACTCCTTGGGGCTCTTTTGACGGGCGGCGCATACGCAGCCTTTGCTCTTGCGAACAATCCGACGGCAGTCATCATCTCCGGCGCGATCGCATTTATGGGGCTGACTGCCTTGGTAACCAGTTTCTACAACATCATTCCCGAAGTCTTTCCCACTGAAGTACGAGGAGTCGCGACAGGCGTAGTGAATGGTGTTTGCCGGCTTGCGGGCATCGCCTCCAGCCTCGTCGGTGCATCCATGTACGAAAACCTCGGAACCGGACCAATGTTCCTTATTCTCGGTGCGAGTGTTGCTCTTGCCGGGACTCTGGTTTTCGTTTTCGGTCCGCGCACCACCGGCTGCTCCCTCGAGCACATTTCCGCAGAGCCGCCAGAGGCGATGACATGCGCCATCGGGCATCCGCCCCATGTCGAACGCCGATGAGCTTACCTTTCCCCGCTAACTTAATGGCGCACAAACCTGCACAGGCAGATTGTTATCGCAGGGGTAACGGTGGTCCCTGCTGAAGGGGACGGCATTGCCGCCGTCGCCCGTGGTACCTGTCGCACTCCGGCGCGGCTTGCCGCCCCGGGTGGCGAGCCACTGCCCGCGGACCACACCTCTGTACGCTGCATGAACGCTGCGCCAGGCGGCCACACGCGAACCCCGGCTTTTCCTTGCAGGTAGCTCGAGGGCGTGATGGCCTCCCCGCACCGGAACACGGGGAACCGTGCCCGCGCGTGGCAGACGTTCAGTCAACTTCTGTCCGCGACGGGCGATGGCACCCGCTGCGGCAGCGTGCACACTCCAGCCCCGTCGCGCTGCGTATTTCACCGCACCGATGGTCGACGTATAGGCCGGGTCAAACAGGATCAGTTCGACACCTGCCCAGAAGCACTTCGCCTCGAGCCGTTGCCGGTATTTCGCGTAGAGCAGCCCCGAGCGCATGCGCGCTCCCTTTGGACTGAGCTGCGCCATCGCTTTCTTCTTTGCCGTGAAGTCGAGATCCTCCGCGACGATGGGTTTCAGTTCGTCGTTCGCCCATGCCACGGCCTTCTTCAATGCATCGGAGAGCGCGGCCTCACGCTGGCCCGACGTGGCGTCTTCGCGAAGCAGCGCAAAGCGTTGCGTACGGCGCAGGTTGCCAGACGGGTCGGTCTCCGTGACTGCCAGATGATCGACATTAAAGTCGATCCCGACGACGCCGTACTGCGCGCCCAGCGTGACGCGGCGCGCCCGCGCGTGGTTGAACGAGACGAATGCCCGCCAGTGGCGTCCGTCCCAGTGCAGACGCCAGCTCAGGGCGGTATTCGCGGCGAGCGCCTCATCCAGCGCTGCACGGTCGTGGTTGAATGTCACACCGCTGATGACAAGATGTTTCCGCTCGCCCCTGTGACGCAGGCAATCGGGCACACGAACCTTGAGCTGGTAATGACCGTCTGCCGTTTGCCGCAGCTGGCACAGCTGGTTTCCCGTCGTCTCGTCCTTCGAACCGACGCTCAAACCTGGCGAGCTTCGCCAACTTTTAAGAGCCGCATCCGACATATCCACAAAGATACCGGCTGTAGAACGCGTTTTTAAACGCGATTATCAAGTTTACACAGACGCGGCGCTTACTGCTGCAAACCACGGGCAGTGACCTAGACTACTCACAAAAAAGGGCTGTAACGGCCGCCACACACTGGAACGGCTGCCCGCGTTCCGGTGCGGGTTTGTCGCCGCCCCTCGGGCTACCTCCACGAAAAAATGCGGTATTCGCATGCACTTGTCACTGTTGCCCGGCACGGCGTTCATACAACGCACAGACGCGTGTCTCACGAACACTAGCTCGTCACACGGAACGTCCAGGCACCCCCGGAGTGCGACGAGGGCACCCTTCGTCACGACGGCAACGTCGCCCTCAGCAGCAATAGCACCACCGCGAATACAACTCACCTGCGCAGATTTGTGCGGCATACAGCTGTCGATGGTCTATTCAAACGCCTACCGCTCCCCCTGGCGCTTGACAAACATACGTCATCGCACGACAATGGGTCACCCAATATATCGCGCACAAAAACTGCAAGGGATACCTATGAACCAGCTCAGCCCACTCGTCACGTATCTCGCTCGAGACGGTCGCGCTTACATCACACTCAATCGCCCCGATAAGCTCAATGCGCTAACGCAAGAGATGATCGATACGCTCGTAGCTCATGTCGCGACAGCTGAGCGCGATGACGATGTTCGGGTAATCGTCTTCCGTGCCGAAGGAAAGAACTTTTGCGCTGGTCACGATCTGACCCAGGTCGACGCTGAGTACGGATTTACCGGAAAACCGGGTGAACGTCGTCCCAGCCAGCGAGCTCGCCTTCACGCAGACAAACGGCATCTGGAGCAATTTCGCAACCTCTTCTATTGCGTCAAACCAACGATTGCACTCGTGCGGGGCCACTGCGTAGGCGCAGGTTTGCATCTGGTCGAAACTACAGACCTCGCGATTGCATCAAGCACGGCTCGCATAGGTCATCCTGAGCAAAAGATGGCGCTTGCCGGTGCAGCGTATATGACAGCATGGAATATCCTTGCTGCCGGTCCCAAAAAAGCACGCGAACTCCTGTTGATTGCAGAGCAGCTCACCCCAGAAGCTGCCATGGGAATGGGGCTTGTCAACAAAGTGGTTCCTGATGAGGAATTGGAGGCGGCCGGTGAAGACTGGGCCGACCGCATCGCACGCCTGCCGAGGGACGCGATTGCAATCGGCAAGGCCGCAACGCATCTGGCTCTGGATTCACTGGGCATGACAAGCCAGTTTGCCCACGGCTACGTTATGCATGCGCTAGGAACAAACATTCGATACGAGTCGGATGAACTGAACTTTGCAAAGGCGCGGCGTGACAAGGGCGTGCGCGCAGCGGTTCATATCCGGGAAGATC
The DNA here is from genome assembly GCF_046027915.1 of Paraburkholderia sp. RL17-347-BIC-D. NCBI lineage: Bacteria > Pseudomonadati > Pseudomonadota > Betaproteobacteria > Burkholderiales > Burkholderiaceae > Paraburkholderia > Paraburkholderia sp. RL17-347-BIC-D. The sequence goes on along the minus strand of NZ_JARESS010000023.1, from coordinate 57,981 downwards.
GTTACGACGAAAAGAAGGAGAGCTAGTTCGCAACGGTGGTGTTAGGTCGGTCGTGGCATCTGACCACAACTAACAGGGTCTGTCGAATCTGACGGCGTTGCGGTGACTGGTGAAGGTGCCAACAACATGCATAGGCGCACGAGCCATAAAGCCACTCGCCGAGACGAACTACTGATACGGACCCTCGGGACCCCTGAGAATGACGCCTTAGCGGCATTGCTTAGCGCCCCGTGCAGAACAGCGCACTGAATGCCTGAAGCGGTAGATGAGAACGGTCGCCCAAAGAACCGCAATACCCACGAAAAGGATGCGACGATGATCACGGTAGAAACCCTTTCCGATCTAAAAAGTCATGTCGGAGAGGATCTCGGATCCAGTGATTGGATGTTGATCAACCAAGAGACAATTAACAGGTTCTCGGAGATAACTGGAGACCGGAATTGGTATCACATCGATGCGGATCGGGCGCGACACGAACTTCCAGGGGGACGCACAATCGCGCACGGCCTGCTTACCCTATCGTTGATACCGGGCCTCGCTTCACAGATTGTGCGGGTCTTGAATCACGGAAGAGCGTTAAATTACGGTCTAAACAAAGTCCGCTTTCCGACAACCGTTCCAGTAGATTCGCGGTTGCGATTGAAGATGACCGTCGCCGGAGCCAGATCGGTTACCAATGGATTGATGCTTACCCGTCTCTACACGATGGAACTTGAGGGCTCGCAAAAACCAGCGATGATTGCAGAAATGCTCACTCTAATTTTTGACCAACCGATCTCGCGCTCCCACGAGCGCTTGCCCTTGCGGAGACCTTGACCGGCAAGAATGTTATCGGCGCACCAGAGCTGACGTTATCGCCATTGTCGCTGCCGCGGCAAGCACGGAAGGGACAGCGATTACTTGACATCGGTGTCGTTGCAAGCGCCGCGGAAAGCCTTTGTAGCTGGAGACCCGGTCGTAGCGGTTAAGTCGCCACTCTGCGGACGCAATCGCTTCCCCTGTGAAAGGCAATCCACAAGCGCAGATTTTGGCGCCTTGTTGACGGTAACAGTTACAGAATGGCGGCATCAACGTCGAAACCGGTTCCTGAGCAATCTCGTCGCCAAGTCTCACGATCGCAACGGTTTGACTCGTGCACAGGTCCCCCGCCAGGGGGACTGACTGAGCCGCAATTGACCATTATCCTAACCCTTGTCTCTTATCCAGACGCAGTCGTATGAGTTCGGTTCGGAGGAACTCCAAACGAATTGCTGCGCGGATACGGACATCGAAATTTTTAGCGTCATGCTGGTGAAATCGACAATTGAGACCATAGATTGAAATGGAAGATTGTGTCGATGGACAAGAAACTGACCGTCGAAAGTGCGGGCGAACGAATACTTAATGCGAGACAAGTCCCCGAACGTGCTATGAACACCGTGAGAGCGGGGTAAAGACGCCGCCGATTGTCTCACAACAGGCAGCATTCTTTCACATCTACTCGCGACATAGGCTACGAAACGTATCGGGCGATTATGAACCGAACCCGTGAGGGATCGGACATACGAGTTCATCCCACACTCGGCGCGTCCGTCCAGCGCACCGAAAGATTGTTCCAAATTGGTTTCGACGGACCGGCTCAAATCCGATGTTTCACCATACGAATACTGGAGGCGGTACAGCTCGCGTTCTCGACGAGGCTGGAATTACCTTCCTTATGGAAGAAAGCGCCCCGCTTGGCCCTATCGAGACACGGAGGTGCTTTGGATAAAGGCTTAATGCAATTCCCGTCAAGCCTTATCGGAATGTGCCGCAGACCGGATTCTGCAGGAATTTTCATCATATGCGAATGCTGGAGGGACCTGCATGAACAACCTTTCACACAATGGCAACCCTCATCTACCACGCAACACTTAATGGATTTTAGGAATACCTAAGGCACAAATCCACAATCAGTGTCTGTCGAATAGTCAGCAAACGCATATGCAGAAAATTCGCTCATTCTGTTCAGGGTTTATCCGGATGGAGATCATATCTTAATCAGAATTGGTGATTGTGCGTATCCCGGGTTCGCTGCTCCCGAGAACACCGAGTTGACTAGCCAGCTCTTGAAGATGGACTAGAAACCCGGTCGCGAGACGGCGACCATCGATAAAGCTAGGGAGATGCTTGCCATGTAGTTGGTCGAGTTGACGTGTAGCCTGTGAGAACTGCTTCCGGGGTCCGCGTTCTCGGCATGAGCTAACTTGTACTCCAGCCAAATTCGCTGTAAATCAGGATCAGTTCGCTGCGCACCAAGTGTACAAACCGCATCAAGAGGACTGCTAGAGCATGAGAGCTATTCAACGCAACATACGCGGGAAACTATCCAATAACGAGAGGTCCTACGGTATCGCTATTCAGCTGCCGTGCCCAGAGATCGTCGAGATCGTCGGCGCGACGGGGTATGACTTCGCGTGGATTGACGCGGAACATGGATGTTTCAGTCTTTCCGAAATTCGTGACCTCATCCGGTCAGCAGATGCTTTCGACATCGACTCCATCGTGCGTGTACCGAGCCACGACGTGACCTTCATACAGCGAGTTCTCGACCTTGGTGCGACTGGAATTCTGGTGCCGCACATTCGTACCGTAGAAGACGGCATTGCGGTCGCGGCTGCCACGCGGTACGGGCCGTCTGGTACGCGTGGTGCCTGCCCCGGCACGCGCGCGGTCGGACACGTGACGGAGGATTGGGTTTCGGACTATCAACGCGCTGACCAGGACGTTCTTATCTTCGGACTGATCGAGGACTTGGAAGGGATGGAAAATGTCGATGCAATTGCTCGGGAATGCGGCTTCGATGGATTGATGTATGGCCCTTTCGATCTCTCAATGGCGCTAGGTCTAAAGGGAGATGTAACACATCCCACGGTGCGAAAGATGCACGATCGTGTGATCGAAGCTACTCGGGCGGCCGGGATCGAGTATGTTGCATCCAACGCCTCATGGGAATCGGATCTAGAGGCAAGCGGCGCTCGCATCATCGCCGTTGCCGGTGATCGCTTCGCCCTTTTCAATTCCTTCCGACAAGGCCTCGCAGATGTCAAGTGCCGGTTTTCGACTGAAGGTAATGACACCAGTCAGGTCTGAAATTTAGGCGCAGGCTTGACGGGTCTGCAGAGGCTTCTTAACTCACGCGTGAGCACTGGCGCTTATACGGATGCATTGGACGCCGTTTTCCGGTGTACTGACCGAATGAGAGGCGACGGAATTCAGAATTGCTAGCGAATTGTTCTGCACAGAGCCAACCGTTTTCTTCAGCTCGTTACTCTTGAAACCTATAGTGCAATCTCGTGCTCACGAGGCGCGCGCTGTCCTGGACGGACAAATAGTACGTTTTTGAATCAAGTCGTCACCTCGGATTCGAGAAAAATCCCGCCTCTCATAGAGGCTACTGCCGTGGATATCATTTATGGTAACTGAATACGCATTCGCCGCCAGCACCCAGCAAGTTGTCAACCCGGTTGCTCGACTAGACCGGCTTCGCACCACCCGGCACCACATACTCTGGGTTCTAATCCTGGGACTCAGCTACCTCATCGAGACTTTCGACGCCACGGCCTTCGGCTACCTCGCTCCGTCGATCCGGGCGCAATGGGGCCTCTCTATCGCTCAGGTTGGCGTGATTAGTTCGGCGGCGTTCCCTGGAATGATGATCGGTGCGTTCCTCGGCGGACGGCTCTCCGACCAGTTCGGTCGAAAACCCACGCTAATCGGTGCCACGCTTTTGTATTCGACAGCTAGCCTGTTATGTGCGTTCGCTCCAACATTCGAAGTTTTGTTTGCTGGTCGGCTTCTGACCGGCATCGGAGTTCAAGCGGCCACTGGCACTATCTTGGTATACGCTAGCGAAATGTTCCCGCGGCTGTCACGAGGTCGCTTCTTTACTACTCTCATCTTTTGTGGCGCTGTAGGAGCACCCGTAACAGGATTCACAGCCGCAGCAATTGCGCCGTCGAGCATTAGCGCCTGGCGCTGGGTCTTCGCACTGGGATCCGGTGGTTTTATCATAGCAATTGCTATCGCAGCCCTTCTTCCTGAAACGGTCCGATGGCTCACCATGAACAACCGGAAAAACGAAGGCGAAGCGATTGTCGAAAAGTTGGAAGCGCAGGACCGACGACGAGGCGAACTTGCCCCGGTCCAACCGATTCCAGCCGAGGCCAAGCATGGAACGCTTCGGGAGCTATTCAAGCCAAAGTACGCGAAACGCCTTGTCGTCTTTACGCTAGCATTCAGCGGCGCCTGTTTTGCTCAATATGGTTTTCAAGCTTGGGTGCCGACGATTCTGGTCGGCAGCGGAATGAGCCAATCACTAGCTCTGCGCTCGGCGAGTACGATTTCCCTTTTTTCTCTCGTGGCCAGCCCCGTTCTCTTTTTTGTGTCCGACCGGATCGAGCGTAAGACCGCCATACTCTTGGGAGGTCTTTTGACGGGTAGCGCGTACGTAGCCTTTGCCTTCGCGCACAATCCGACCGCAGTTATCATCACCGGTGGGATTGCGTTTATGGGGCTTACCGCCTTGGTGACGAGCTTTTATAACATCATCCCCGAGGTCTTTCCCACTGAGGTACGAGGAGTCGGGACAGGCGCAGTGAATGGTGTCTGCCGGCTTGCGGGCATCGCCTCCAGCCTCGTCGGTGCATCCATGTACCAAAACCTGGGAACCGGTCCGATGTTCCTTATCTTCGGTACGAGCGTTGCCCTTGCCGGGATTCTGGTATTCGCCTTCGGTCCGCGCACCACCCGCTGCTCCCTCGAGCTAATTTCGCCAGAGTCCCCGGAGGCGACTACACGCTCCATTGGGCACCCGCCTCGCGTCGAAAGCCGATGAGGTTGCTCTCACGGTTAGTTTAAAGGTGCACAAATCTGCGCATGCAGATTGCCTGCGCTGGGCCAACGATCGCTCCTGCTGAGGGGTGCGGCGCGAACGCCGCCACAATGTGTACCTTCCGCACCCTTAGAATTCACAAACCCGCGGCTGCGCCGTCTGTCTTTCATCCCAGGAGCGAGGGCCGAGGTCTTTGAGCCACGCCATCGATAAGCCAGCCACCTTGATCCTCGTTCTCCCGCTCGATATACTTCGCTGAGGGTGTCTGCGCGTCAAAATGACCTTCGCAATTTCTCCATGCGTCAAATGGGGTGGAAGCGCTCCGCCGTTTAATTAGCCGAGTTTTTTGCGGTCACGGCCCTACTCGCTCGCCGATCGATTCCCGGACTTTGACGGCTGCAGACACGCTGTCGCGATAGCGCGAGGTGTAGTGCGCAGAACCGGGACAAGTCAAGCTCAGTCGGGCGTCCGTTGGCTGAATCAACGTCAAAAATCCGGCCGACTACGATGCAAGTTTAGAGATCGAAACCATGAAGCCAACCGAGCAACGACAGAAGATCTCCGCTGATGAATCGCGGGGTAATCTGGCGGCTGTGATCGAGGGCATAGGAACAGAGCGCTTCGGCACCGCCTTGGCCGAATTTCTCCGGCCTCTCTCCGGAGTAGATCATTGCACGGTCTTCCAACTGGGCGGCGACGCCATTGACGTCGTTGCCCTCAGTAGTTGCGATCCGCGCCATCCCATGACACTTATGGTCGAGCACTTTGTCAACGAAGAAATCTGGCGCAAAGATCCGGTATTTTCGAAGGCTCGGACGTTGTTAGCTACAACCTCCAGGCTCATTCGCCTGGATGTTAATGACATGAACGATCGGGCATATCTTAAACTGCGCACCCTTATCTATCCGCAAGCCGGGGATGGGATAGTGGTTTGCGGCCGCCGCGATAGTGCTGACTTTTGCCTAAGTGTCGTGAGAGACAATCCTAACCAACCGTTTGGTCCAGAGGCGACCAAGCAGCTGTCCGCCGTTGCAGATACGCTGATCTCGGCAATAGCCAAGCACGTTAGCGTTCTCGCGCATAGGCCCAATGTAAAATTTGCTCTAACGGATCTTTCAGAAATCGAGAAATGCTTGATCGCGCGTAGCGACCTGCGGCGACGCGAAGTGGAAGTCTGTGCACGTATTATCGTAGGTCTGTCTGCTGCTGGCATATCGCTGGATCTTGGAGTCGGCGAAGAAACTGTGAAGACGTATCGAAAGCGAGCGTACAGCCGACTAAACATTGGCTGCGAGCGGGAATTATTGCACTGGTACGTATCGCAGTGGAGCACCTGGCGCGGGTACCTAAATGCCCCGCAGCATTCTATTAGTCACGAGCCTCAAAGGGCTACAAAATCAGGACGGAGTCGCCCGTCACATTGACTCCCGCTGTAGAAGGCGAACATGGTCATACTTCTGCCCCGCAAAAATCCAACTGTAATCGCATTACCTACGCCCTCGCGTGCCTTCGGACCCCCGGGTTTCCGTAGTTAGGGTCGTTCCTCAGCAGTCACCACGACTGATGGCAAGCGAGGATGTCGATTTCAAATTTTCGTTGCGAAACTATACCGATATGCTGAAGGTGGACAGGAAGATTGTCTTCACAAAGGAAACGGATTCACACCTGAAGGACGCAACGTTTCCGCTGCACTTCTACTTCTGCCTCCGCCGTGCACGCACGCCCGTTTTCATTAGCACGCTCATCGACCCGCAGCAATTTCGTCACACCGATAGTCGACGTATAGTGACCGCATTGCATTGGACGAGCAGTCACCTAGCTTCCAACCGAATCTGCACGTCCCAACAACGGACAAACTCAAAGAATTAGCAGTCGTGTACTTCATCACATTATTCAGCCACTTAAGCCGGTCGGACTTCGCGAGTCTTTAACTCATCAAGTACCTTGTCCATAGGACCATCCCGTCACCATTGTAGGCATTTGATATAGCACGTCTGTGGCGGCGGAAAATTAGTCGGTAACCTGTGCCACTTCTCGTTGTGGGTCGTGACCCAAAGGAATCGCATCCAATACGTCCCGCGGATCCCGCGCGGGGCGGTCAGGCCGCCGCCTCGAATCTCGGTACAATAAATGACTGACACGCTGCCAAGCAGCGTCAGAAAGTGAAATATCGATCAAGTTGCCCCCTCTTCAATTGTAAGCACGATCGGGTGGTATCTCGCTGCGTATCCGCACAGCCCTCAGGCCGGATCCGGCGCGTAACGGACAGGGCCAAGGGCGTGGTAGTCCGATGATGCTCTCGGCACGGCCTTTGATCTCGATCGGGAGGTGATCCAAATTCGGCCGCCCACCGTTCAATCAATTTCTGATATTACCGTCCCTCTCAACGATGAGCATCCTGAGGAATCCGCTTTATCTAATAACTGTTACCCAAAAACGTCGGTACGCCACAGTCGGAACAACGTAGTGCCAAGTCAATCCTCAAAAGCGAGCCTCGGAAACCATAGTGAATTAGCGAGGCCGGCCCGTTCGCATCAGAAGGCGTGTCGAAGCGAAAGTGACGTGACCACCTGATGATTGTTTGCCGACGGGCTCTGGCCGCTGACATAGGCAACCGCCGGCTGGTCAAGAGAATCGATACCGCTTGCGTGCTGGTAGGTGACAACAGCTGAGAGCGCTGTCCGCTTTGAAAGCGAATAAACTGCGCCGATGGTCACCTGATGATAGGTCGCTCCCGTGAATCCGGCAGCTCCAGAATTGTGAGTATAGTTATAAGCCACTCCCGCAAGCAGCGCCGGGGTAAAGTCGTATCTTAGACTCGCTTCCGCGTCGTTGAAAGTCGCGGTGCCGCTGTAGCCTAAGGGATTTGGGCCAGACGCTCCTGTATTGCCTAGCCCCTTGAACTGGACATTCGAATAAGTTGCCCCAATCGTAAACCCGCCGATAAAGTAATTCCCTCCCACGGCGATGATTTGTTCTGTACTAGCCGATGCATAACCTGCGGCAATTGGGTTCGATTCAGCACTCGTAGTACTGCCGGGCGAACCGAAATTGTTGCTCGTGAGACTGGTTCCAGCGGACGGATTCGTACCGTAAAAGGAGAAGTTCGGGTTCCGTGCATTCAGGTAGGCTGCGCCAACCGAAAGGGACCCAGTGCTATATGTGGCGCCGAAAGAATATACCTGATTTCTTCCGATGCTCCCGGGCACTCCCCCAAGACTGTAAACGCCGCCGAACGTAAGTCCATGATAAACCGGACTCTCGTACTTGATAGAATTATTCAGGCGGCGGGTGTTAATAAGATTGTCTACGTCGCCAGCGTGGCCCCCTAAATATCCTGCCCACTGCGCGGCCACGTCAAATGGCTCGACAAAACTAAAAATAGAATCATACTGACGCCCTAACGTAACGGTACCGAAGGAGGCTGATTTCAATCCAACCCATGCCTGGCGACCGAATTCAGCACCTCCCTGGCTTAGAGTGCCGTTATTCAGAGAGAATCCGTTTTCGATTTTAAAAATGGCGCTTAATCCCCCGCCAAGATTCTCCGACCCGAATAGCCCCCACCTGCTACCTTGCAACCCTCCAACACCCCCGTCCTGCATCGCAAATTGCGAGTGACCAACCGGACCGCTACGGCCTCTACTGGTTTGCGCGTTGCTGACGTAGTTAAGTGCAGCATCCACAACCCCAAACAACGTAACGCTACTTTGGGCAAACGCCTGACTAGCCACGATCATACCCGTCACCGCTACCACTGTCGTACGAACTGACATACACATATCTCCTCCTGGTATTAATTTAGTTATCCTATATATATAAACGAAACAGGGTAATCTATTGCATACTCTCTGCTATGGGAGACAGTAATATTTCCGTACGCAGAACAACCAACAGCAACGGCATTTCATCACATAGCCTTCCGAACACAAAAACGACTTCAGATATCAATCTCCCATTGCATGTTTGAGTTCGCCTGCCGTGACGGCGAGCGGCCACCATCTTTGAAAAAAGACTAGCTAACAAAAAAATTGTTATCTATTCCTGCGAATGCAAGTGAAATCTAGGGTGGTACGCGCGGTTGAGTGCGTCGTTTGCCTCATAAGGTCGATGCCCTGTCAATTGAGACGCATAGAGAATTCGGCGAGCGTTGGAATCGAAGGCGCTTCGCCGGTGCATCGTACAGCGGTTGTCCCATAGCACCAGGTCTCCAACACACCATTGATGCTCGTAACCGAAACTAGAGCGGGTACTGTGCAACCACAGTTCATTGAGTAGATCTTCTGAGTCTGGCAATGACATGCCGTTCACATATGCGCGACTTCGCCGCCCCAGAAACAACGAGTTGCTGCCCGTTTCTGGATGAGTGGAGATTATCGGATGACTTGGACCGCTTGACTCCAAAATGCTCTCCGCCGGGTTGGATCCCTCTCGCGGTTCCATCGTCACGCTGATTGCATTGTCATGCTTAATTGTCCGACCGCTCACCGTTCTCTTTAGGTCGCACGGCAATTCATCAAAGGTTGCGTACGCATTCATGAAGAATGTGTTGCCTCCCAACGCAACTGGCGGCACTTCAACGGCATACAGCATTCTGGCAGCGGCTGGTTCTTCGGTGTATGAATGGTCTGAATGCCATACTACCTCGGCATCACCCAACACTCCCAATGGCTTGCCTGCGTCTTTCACGTTCGATATTACGGTGATCTCTGGCGGAAGATTTTCCTGATCATAGCCAGCGTCCTTGATTCTTCCCTTATTCAGATTGTGTGATGTAATCGGCACTCCGAACTTGGTCGACAAATTAACGATGTCATCAGGGGATAGAGATTGGCCACGGAAAACCAGCAGGAGATTCTCTAGCCACGCCCGGTGTATCAGCCGAAACGCCTGTTCGTCCAGATGGCGAAGGTCGGCGCCAGTTACCACAGCGCCCAAGGCTGCCGCTATCGGCTGAATTTTTATCGCATAAAAACGATTTTCGCTCATAGCATCATTCACCCTTCTATCTCGCGACTGTGAGTGGACCGGCATCAGCAATCCAGACATAGCGGTATAACTGCGCGTCGCTCACCCTGAAGCGAGAGAACGATCGTACCTAAATTAATAATCTTCCACGCTCGCAATAGCCGTGCAGATGATTAACTTCAGCAGCATCGGACATGTTTCCTGTTAGAGCGCCGGCCCCCTCACACAGATACCTTTAGATAGGACGACCTCCCTCCATCAGCGGCCATAGTCGCACCGTTGACCATGCTCGCCTCATCGGAGGCCAGGAAAACAGCCACGGATGCGATTTCGGATGGGCCGCCTATAGAGAACGGATAAAGGGTTTTTAAGGCGTTGCGCTCAGCAGCAGCCGGATTTGGCTTACCCGCAAGACGCCGATCCTCGGTTTCGCGCTGCTCAATCAACCGTTCGGACAGCACGGTTCCGCAGGCGATTGCGTTGGCGCGTAAGCCATGCCTGGAGTATTGGGCCGCTAACGTTCGAGTGAACGAGTTGATACCTCCCTTAGCCGCTGCATAAATAGGTCTCACAGAACCGATCAGGCTGACGTGTGACGAAACATTGATAATGGAACCGCGGCCCTGCTGCAACATATGTGGAATTCCGTGCCTGCAGCAAAGGAAAGGGTGAAGCAGGTTTAGCAAAATTGTACGTTGCCAGACGTCGAGACTCATTTCGTGCACCAATCCGTCACCAGATTCAGATCCCCCGGCACAGTTGAACATAACGTCCAATTTCCCGAACCTTTCGACAGTCGAATCTATGGCATGTTTTACGCTTTCGTCGTGGGTAACGTCCGTTTCTATGAATATGACGTCATCACTGAATTCCCGCACCGCCTGCTCAGCCTTTCTTCCGGCATCCCTATTAATTTCGATTACAGCGACCTTCGCGCCTTCTTTGGCAAATGCAATGGCGGTAGCCTTCGCAATGCCCGACCCTGCACCAGTCAAAAAAGCTACTTTATCTTGTAGTCTTTGCATGGTCTCCCTCGCGTTAGTTGAAGTGCGTGCAATGCACACTCCTTAATGGAGTCCACATTTCGCGAAGCATCAAATCCCCGCTACCACATCCTTCTGTCCTTACCGGGTGGTAGCCCCGCAACCTAGACCGCGGAGGGAGTGCTACGTCACATTTCCCGCTTACCGAACCCGACCGTGGAAGGTACGCACGACGAGAAGCCGTGCAATGCCAATGCATGATGGCCTGTAAGTCCACCGCAAACCATAATGAGCAACCTGTCCGGATCTTTCACCAGAGGTACACGGCCATCCGGGGCAACCATCCCGGCCTCTTCAAGGAGAATCTGATGCTCTTTCGGCCATGATTCGATCGGAAAGCTGGCGAAATCCCACAAACGCTTCTGGACATCCGCAATATTTGGGTACGCCTTACCGATGATCTCCGCCCAGATCGGATTGATGCCGACGCCCACAGTAGCGAATTCTGCGTGCGGCCGAAAACCGTTCGAGCCGGGATATGCCAGCGACCGTCCGATCCGGTCGAGCAGCAAATCAGCAGTTTCCGATGTGTTGTCCACGATGTTCATGGTGCCGTTCGTGCTCAGTGCCGTGACAGAATTGCCGCTAACACCGCGTCGTTCGCCAAGTGGAGGCCATGGAGATTTCTCCTCCCACTCACCAATCACGATGCCTGTGACGCGTGCGGGCTGTCCGAAACAGGTCTCACAAGTCTTACCAACACGCTGGCCACCAACATTTCGAATTACCAGTCGCAGCGCTCTGCCGATTGCCAGGTTGGGGCCATCTGCGCCGCCGACGCAGCCTGCACCGCAGGAGATTTTGAGTTCGTGGCGAATTGAGCCGTTCAGAATCAACGCAGGAACAACCGGAGCACTAGTCGCGTTCATCGGATGCAGACCAAAGTCGCGCTTTGTGATGGCCGTGACGGCGGCCATTAGCAGAGGCATCGCATCTGCGGGGGCACCGGCCATAACGGCATTGATCGCAAGCCGCTCTACCGTGCAGTCTGCGTTGTGCGGCGGGATTTGACCCACCACGAGGTCTGCAGATGCGCCGGAGGCCAAAACATACGCTTCGACCAACTCAACGGTTGGATGCACAAGAGGAAGGCCGTCTCCCCAACCTCGCTCCGCAGCAAATTGCGCGAAGCCAAACGCATCCGGGGCAACCTCAACTCTATCGCTCATTAGAAGCATCATGGTTCCTTTCAGATTTTTTAGCTGTGTTACAGGGTCGCGCCCAGCGCAACCAACATACTAGGAAAGTTATCCCTTGCGATCTGCCGCACTTCGTCTTCCGGACGCTGACTTAATGGATGTGGCAGTTCGAATATACGAAGCGCGGGCCGTCCAGAATTCTCAGCCAAATGGTGCGCTAGTGTCGCGAAGTATGTGGTCACAACGGTGAGTGTGGGAACGTCCAGAGTTAGGCCAGCAAGGGCATCACTGACCGTAGAAACGGAGCATGATCCACAATTGCCGAGGCCCGAAATCAACGCGTCTGAAGATTGGATCAACGAGACGTATTCAGCTTGTAGGCGCTCCGCTTCGCCGCCCCACGAACCCTGAGAGCGTCTCCACGTCAAGACCTTGACATTAGCGTCGCCGAGCAGTCGGGACCATTCGTCAACGATCCAATCCCACGACTCCCATAACACATCAATCCGAAACAGAACCGTCTTGCCTCTAAGCCTGCCGGCATCAGGCCCCGGACTTACGTTGCCCGCGAGCGTGGATGTCGTCGGGTCCAACACAATCACGCCGGGCACGCTGATCGGTATTGCTGTACTCCCCATCTTCGACTCAACTCGCGGATCATGCAGCTTGATCTCAACCGGAACATCGATCTGCTTCTTCAGGCTGGAAGCAATCAATCGCTCCAGATGCTCAGCCGGCATCACACAATCCATACATTCGACGCCTTCGAATTCGAGAGCGAGCTCGATACGCCGACCCTCGTTATCAAGGTTTAAAAGCCGAAAGCTCAGGCCATCCTGGCTATATTGATTGCAGACTTCCTCGACTAACTCTGTTGTGACAGTCGCCATCGCAGGCACTCCTTTATTAAGTTGGACCTATTGTATTTTTGGTCCAACCAACTGTCAACGGCATATTTGGCACGACAGCGTGCCGAGCATGGATGTTTGGATCAGCGGTCAATCCTGTCGACTTAGGCGCAAAGGCCTGTAAACGCGGGACTGAGCGGCAGGAGCCCAGTCGTCGCGGTCCTGACTATTTCACAACACGAACTCGGGTAAGTCCTATATTGAACAAGTGAATCTCGTCATCTCATTTTCCCCAACACTGCACAAAGAGGCGCACGGCCGCTCGCACAAAGAAGCGTATTGATGCCTTCTGAGCCGTTGGTTTGGAGATGCAGAAATCTGCTCATGCAGACTACTTTCGCAGGACAAACGATCGTCCCAGCAAAGGAGCGACGCGGCCGCCGCGACCAGAGGTATCTTTCGCACTCCGGGGCGGCGGGCAACCTTAGGTGGCAAGCCAGTGCTCGCACACCACGCGTCTACACGCTCCCACCAGCCCTACGCGAATCCAGGCCTTTCCTTGCAGGTAGCTCGAGGGCGTGATGGCCACGCCGCACCGGGACTCGGATAAGCGTGTCGGCGCGCGTTGCACGTTCAGAGTCAACTTCTCCCGCAACGGACGATCCCGCCTGCCGCAGCGGATGCGCATTCCAGCTGCATCGCGATGCCTGCTTCACCGTACAGATTGTCGGCGTGTTGGCTCGGTTAATTCTGATCGGATCGCCCCCTGCCCGGAAGCATTTCGGCTCGAGCATCGTTTCGGGCTGAGTTGTGGGCTTGCTCTATTCTTTGCGGTCAAATGCAGGGGCCGGCAACGACGGACTTACGCCTCTCCTTCGACCACATCACTGCTTCCTTCCGCGCGTCAAAAATCTCGGCGTTGCCGAAGAACTGACGATACATCCTCGCGCAGCGATCCAAATTGGTGCGTGCACAGCACGATACTGCTGCCATGAGCGACGGAATGTGGTGGGTTTGCAGTAGTAAGCGCTGAGTCTACTGAAACCTGATCATCGCGTTTAAAAACGGGTTCTACACCCGGTATCTTTGTGGAGACATCGGATGCGACTCTTATCAATTGGCGAAGCGGCGGCGGAACTGGGCGTAGCGGTGGGCGCGCTGCGTCGCTGGCATCGGCAGGGTCTGTTGATGCCCTTTGGCCGGACTGCCGACGGCCATCGGCGATACCAGCGTGACACGGTGCGCGCCACCCGGGGCGGCAAGCCGCGCCGGAGTGCGACAGGTACCGCGGGCGACGGCGGCAACACCGTTCCACTCAGCAGCGACCACCGTTACCCCTGCGATAGCAATCCGCTTGTGCAGGTTTGTGCACCATTAAGTTAGCGGTGACGCAGTATTCAACCTACTCGGCGAAGGACTTCGCAAAGGTGTGGGTGCCCGACGCGCGTCGGCACAGCTGACCGCATCCGTTGCGAGGCTGCCACTATGCCCTCGTTTGCGAGGAAGTGCCGCGCTTCGCCTGATTACCTGCTCGATGTTGATGCGGTGTACAGAGCTGATTGTGTGGGCACGGGTTCGCCGCCTCGCGGCGACGCAAAAAATCACCTATGGTCGCGGCGCGCAGCCTCGCACTCCTTTAGCGGGAACCACCGTTTCCGCTGCAAAGACAATCCGTATCTGCAGATTTGTGAACCTTCAAACTCACCGTCGATGGCGAAAGCCTCCACGATGCCTTGATCATGTCGGCCCCTTTTTCGGCGATCATGACGACAGCGGCATTAGTATTACCCGACACCATTGTGGGCATGATCGAGGCGTCAATGACTCGCAACCCCGCGACTCCGTGCACTCGCAACTGGTCATCGACGACGGCAAGCCGGTCATCTCCCATCTTGCAGGTTCCAACGACGTGGAAGGTCGTCTGTCCGTTTTGCCTGGCAAAGTCAAGCCACTCAACGTCCGACGCAAGAGACCCTGAAGGATTCATCCGATAGGCACGATACTTGTCCATCAGGCGGTTCGCCATGATGGTATCGCCGATTTTCATGCCTTTAACAAGCACGTCTCTATCAACTTGCTCCGCCAGAAAATTGGGACAGATTCTCGGTGCGGCCATCGGATCGCTGGAGCGGGCGTGGATGGTTCCCCTTGATTCGGGTCGGCATTGATACAGTGTTAGAGTCATTCCCGGCTCACGGTCCAAGACGCGCTTAGTCCCGGGGGCATAGCTGGCAGGGGTGAAACAATACTGCACATCCGGCTCCTGCAGTTCCGGGGAGGTCTTGACAAAGCCGTAGACCATACCGGGAGCGTTGGTCAGGATACCCTTCCGTTGCGTGTAGTACTTGATGACCTCTCTGGCCAGCGGAAGCCCGCGTGACAGCTCATTTAATGTTATCGGTTGCGTCACGCGCCAATTCATTCTGGGTGCGTAGTGATCCCGGTAGTTTTCCCCTACCCCCGGCAAGTGATGATTAACCGGGATACCGAGTGAACGAAGCAGATCCGCTTGCCCGATGCCGGACAACTCCAAGATGTGAGGGGATTTCACCGCCCCAGCGGCAAGTATTACTTCCCGATTGCAATGCACTTCGACGATGGCACGGTCACGGGTATAGGCGACGCCAACCGCGCGCTTTCCATCCAATAGGACGCGAGTTGCCACCGCCTCGGTGATTACGGTGAGGTTGGGCCTACTCCTCGCTGGCTCGAGGAACGCGCGAGCGCTTGACCACCGCTCCCCGTTCTTTTGATTCACCTGGAAGTACCCAAAGCCTTCCTGGTCACCGCTGTTATAGTCGACGTTGCGAGGGAAGCCTCCATCAACCGCTGCTTCGATGACTGCGTCCATCAGTTCGTCCCGCTCCCTCATTTGAGTGACGTTCAGCATGCCGTCTCTGCCTCGAGTGGCATCACGGGCTTGCTCAAAGTTTTCGGACTTGTTGAAATACGGAAGCACTTCAGCGTACGACCATCCACGATTGCCAAGTCGGTCCCACGTGTTGTAGTCCAGCCGATTTCCGCGAACATAGAGCATGCCATTGACCGAACTCGAGCCACCGAGAGTTTTGCCACGAGGGACCGGAATCACACGACCGTGCAGGTAGGGTTCCGGCTCAGATTCAAATTGCCAGGTGTATTTCGGATTATTCAGAAGCTTGAAGAATCCCGCCGGCATGTTGATCCACATGGAGTCATCTTTCGGCCCCGCTTCCAGCAACAATACTGTGTTGCGCGAATCTTCCGTGAGGCGGTTTGCCAGAACGCAGCCGGCGGTACCCGCACCGACAATGATGTAGTCGTAGTCAGTCATGTAATCGGCACCCATACAGTGGTGAGAATGTTCTAGTGTGATCGTGGGAACTGTCTCGGCCTCGCCCCGCGCGCCGTACATATTCAGACGCGACGAGTCCGTCAAGCTTCGCGTTGGCCGCACCAATCCGCCCCCTGCCGCGCTGCGTCTTGTCCCCATAAGCCCAACCTTTCCGTGTTCTGAAAACAGAATGCTGCATCTGTGATATCCCCGAACATCCAGGTCATTCTGATGCATGCCAAGCCAGATTCCTTTCATGCAGTTGATTCACATAGAACCATACTTTCCATTAGGTCCAACCTATTGTCAAAAGCGTTTACCCTAAGTCGACCAGATCGCGATGCGGCGGAACAAGCTTTCTTATCCGAAGCAAAATGTACGGTCATTCGCCAACTGCACGGGTCTCTCCCGACCAGCAACTCCGCGCTCTGCCCGACGGCAGATCCCTATCAAACGTTTCTTTTTCCCGCCAGTCTGCGCATCTATTCCTCAATGCTTGCGTGATATCAGCGCAGAAATGCGGTCTCTAGTTCTGAAAGCCCCAATATTGAGGCGTGAAAAGTGTGTTTATTATTTACCTCAGTCTTTGAGTCAGTCCGCTCGCCGGGACCTAAACGAGCAGCATGACAATCATGCCCCCGCTTGACATTAGGTTCTACCAATATTAGCATTGGTCCAACACAATTAGGAGACAGCCCGATGGGAGAACGGCCAATGGTTTGCTCAAAAAGAGGGCTGCGCCGTCGACCCGGGATCGACAGGCGGCCGCCCTTTCTCAAGCGAACTGGCAATGAACGCCGCAGCGGCGCCGGGCCAGCGCTCGACGAATGGGATGGATTGGCTGTGCCTTGCCTATTGCTCTCCTTGACTGTTCCTTGGGGAACCAGCGCCGGCGATTTTTTTGATGCCAACACTATTCGCAAATGCAAGGGCTCTCATTTTGGGCGTACCAGTCCCGGCGAATCTCACTTGGAGCGCTCTCGCCTTGTCGCGCTCCAGATGAAACAGCAAGACGGACCTACGGCAACGCCCCTTCGGTCTTGAAAGGAGGAACACCGGATGTCAAATTCCACGGGCAACAATGCATTGCCGCCGTATTCACACGAACTCGACTGGCCCGAAGGGCTGGAACCGTATCGGATCATTGATGAAACAGGTAGCCAGAGTGAACCCTACGAGCACTACAAGTGGATGCGGAAGAACGCACCAGTTCTTCGGGTAAAGCATGAAGATAGCGACGTTTGGATGATCTCTCGATTTGAGGACGTCCGAAACGCTTTGCGCAAGCCAAAGTTGTTCCGGTCCCAGGTGCACGAGGTCCAACCTCTCGCATTTCTCACGTTAATGGACAACGCGGATCACACACGACTTCGAACCGTGGTCGCCGCAGCCTTCACGCCGAAGAACATTTCGGCGACCGAGGATCTAATCCGAGAGATTGCCGCCGAAAGGTTGGACGCAATGATTGCTTCACGCGGTGGCGAGGTGATAGAAAACTTCGCTCGTCCGCTGACGATGGCGATGATCAGCAGCATTGTTAAGATACCAATCGATGATATTGATCAGGTCAGTTTTTGGGCTGACCAGATGTTCACCTATTTCGCTCGAATCGCTCGCAACGCGCCGGGGTTACCCAATGACGAACAACATGCGAGGGACTTTTTCAAGTATCTGAATGAAAACCTGCGACGTCTTTACGACGAGGGTAGCCAGTCAGTTGGCGGAAATATTGCTCGCTCCTGGCTTGACGATGGCGCGCTGACCGAACAAGAAGCAACCGAGTTGTGTGGGTTTGTTTTTGTCTCCGGTTTTGAGACAACAGCGCGACTGATTGCTGGCGCGTTCCGAGAGCTTCACTACAATCCCAGCCTACTCGGCCGACTTCGGAATGAACCCGACGCACCCGCGCGCTTCGTTGAGGAGCTCGTTCGGATGCGCGGCCCTGTCCACCGCGTAGTCCGCCGGACAACCGAAGACACAGAGATGCAGGGCATCCCTATTCCGGCGGGATCCACGCTGCGGTTGCTGATCGCGTCGGCAAACCGCGACGAGTCTGTCTGGCCTCATGCCAACGAGTTTGATATCGACCGAAAGGCCGATGGACACTTTGGCTTTGGTTACGGCATCCACACCTGTTTGGGGGCGCCGCTCGCACGGTTGGAGACCCTGGTTACGACACAACTGCTCGGACAAAAGGTTGCGTCGATTACATTCGATCACGAACTGGACATTGTTTACCTCAAAGGCAACAGCATGATTGTTGGACCTGAAACTCTTCGGGTCGATCTAGTTCCGTCGAAGTGAGCGAACAATGTCGGACAAACCAGTTGTAATAGTCGGTGCGGGGCACGCCGGCGTCCAGGCGGCAGCCCACCTGTCGGAAATTGGCTTTAAAGGGGGCATAGTTCTTGTCGACCAGGAGAACGAAATGCCCTACGAGCGTCCCCCACTTTCGAAAGAGATGCTGACGGAGAGTGAGCCGCCCCCAAGTTTACTGCGAAAGAAGGACTATTACGCGGACAGAAACATTAGTTTGATCACGGGGGTCCACGTTAGTCGGCTTAATCGGCTGGAGAAAGAGATTGAGCTTGAGGGCGCACCGTCGATCCTGTACTCGAAGCTAGTCGTTGCCACAGGTTCCAAGCCACGACAACTGAACGTGCCAGGAAGCCATCTTCGCGGCATCCACGTGTTGAAGACCTTGGCGGACTCACGCGCAATTAAACAGGCGCTATGCGATGCGCGTCGTGTCGTTGTAGTTGGTGCGGGCTACATCGGTCTGGAGGTTGCGGCTGCCGCTTCAGAAGCCGGTTGTGAAGTCACGGTTCTCGAAGCTCAAAACCGCGCAATGAGTCGGGTGACATCCGGGGTGGTGTCCCGTTACTTCGAGGAGCTGCACCGATCCTTCGGAACCTTGTTTGAGTTCGGGGCTGGGGTTATCGAGTTCCAGGGCGACTGTCATGTAGAGCACGTTTTGACAACGGCCGGAAAGGTCCACGCGGCCGATCTGGTCGTGGTGGGTATCGGCGTACAGCCAAACCAAAGCGTCGCGGAGGGCGCCGGAATCGCCTGCGCTGATGGGATTCTTGTTGACCACCACTGCAGAACATCGGATCCCAATGTCTACGCAATTGGCGATGTCAGTCGGACTGCATCGTTAGATGTCCCGGAGGGAATCCGTCTGGAGAGCGTGCAGAGTGCTCTGGCGCAAGCGATGACCGCGGCAAACCACATTGCGACCGGCTCGGAGACCATACCGGAAGTGCCGTGGTTTTGGACGATTCAGCATGAAGTGCGACTTCAGACGGCAGGGCTCTGGCGCGCCGATGATGAGGTGGTCGTGCGAGGACGGCCGGAGAGCGGCCGTTTCTCTGTTCTCTACCTCCGCAACAGCAGGCTCGTCGCCATCGACACCGTTGGAACGCTGAAAGACTTTATGCCGGCCAAGCGACTGATTGCCGCCAAGGCACAGATCGACCGCGCGCTGGCAGCTGATGAAACTGTCAAACTGGCGACCACATGTGAAATGCCACCCCAATGAAAGGAAAGCAACATATGACTGCAACCTCCACAATGCACCACGCTGCCGCCAGCGTCACTGCGGGCACCCGCATTCATGTTATCGACCGCGATGGCCGCGAACATCATCTCGAATGGTTACCCGGTCAGTCACTCATGGAAGCGCTGAGAGACAACGGGCTGCCAGTGCTCGCTTCTTGCGGAGGCAGAGCTGCCTGCGCCACCTGCCACGTCTTTCTTGATGCCAATCTAGTCAAACAACTCGGCACCAGACATCAGGACGAGCAGGAGTTAGTCGAGGAAACCCAGGCCTACGATCCCGAGACATCACGACTTTCCTGCCAGGTCCACCACGACCTGGCGCTTGACGGAATCACGGTACGTATGGCGCCTGAGGAAGAGTAGATCACTTGCTTCCTTTGGTGTGAATTCTGGTGAGCAAGCCAAATCCTGACCGGGTGATGCCATTCGTTAAATCGCCGCGAATAAGACCTTACGCAAATACAGGCCAGGTGGATGATTATCGAAAATCAAGACGTTACGAGCAGACACGCTCAGATAACCGGGCAAGGATTGCCCATGGCCCCGGTAATTCGAGTGTCGAGGTACCGAGGATCACCGTCTTGATCTTTCTGACGTTAGCACGACAAATTCTGAGCGGGATGCAGGCACTATTTCGCTCGTTCATGCCGTATATCACCGTGCTGCACCGAAACGCTGCTCGTCTAGTTGGTTTTGTCAACTAGAGGTGCGTTGAAGCGACGAACCGTCGCGTCGACGACCCGCTACCGAGGAAACGAACACGTTCGGACTGTCAGCGACACACACTGGAGAACAACTCATGTCAATTAGTCTAGCCCCTATGCGGGATGAACTGGGCGTTCGTCCTGGACGGTTATTCATCGCAGGTGCATGGCACGAGTGGGAAGGCGAGCGCTTCCATCAGCGCCATCCTGCAACCAACGAGATCATGATCGACTGTGCCGAAGCTGGCACATATGGCGTCGATCTCGCTGTCGCGGCTGCCCGTAAGGCTTTTGACGAAGGCCCCTGGCGGCGTATGGCCGCGGATGACCGTAAGCGCGTGTTGCAACCAATCGTCGAGCGTCTCTACAAGGCCGAGAAGGAACTCGCGCAGCTGCAGACTCTCGACAATGGCGTGCCCTTCACCTTTAGCCGCCAGTCGCGCGTATCGGCCAAGGGCGCCGCGAGCGTTTTCGATCACTATCTAGGGTGGATCGACAAGATTACCGGAGAGACCTTTCCACAGTTCTCAGACGCGTCGAACATGCACTACATGACGTTCCGTGAACCGGTCGGCGTAGTGGGCGCGATCCTGGCCTGGAATGCGCCGTTGCTGACGTTCGCGATGAAAGTAGCCCCTGCACTCGCCTGCGGATGCACGGTCGTAGTCAAGCCTTCCGAATACACCAATATGGCGGTGCTCAAGCTCGCCGAAATCGTCGCCGAATGTGATCTGCCTCCGGGCGTTTTCAACCTTGTGACCGGTGCAGGCGGCACGGGCGCGGCTCTCGCGTCGCATCCGGGCGTCGACAAGGTGACCTTCACCGGCAGCCCGGCTGTCGGTGAAAAGATACTGTTGGCGAGCGGCGCCAACATGAAGCGTCTGTCCCTTGAACTCGGCGGTAAAAGCGCGGGCATCGTCTTCCCTGATACCCGCAGCGTCGCGGCGACAGCGACGACACTAATGGGCCTGTGTTCCACCTTCCTGTCTGGTCAAGTATGCTCAACGCCGAGTCGCGCCGTAGTGCACCGTTCGCTCGTCGACGAGTTCGTGCACCATGCCCGCGAGCAGGTAAAGTCCGTCCGCTTCGGTGATCCGTTCGATCCAGCTACGACGTCGGCTCCGGTAATATCGCGCCTGCAGCAGGCGCGTATCCTAGGCTATATCGAGAGCGGCAAACAGGAAGGCGCCGAATTGGTATTCGGCGGCGACACGCCAGGGGGCGACCTTAGCGGTGGAAACTGGATCAACCCAGCTCTATTCTTGAACGTGAACAACAAGATGAAAATCGCACGCGAGGAGATCTTTGGGCCTGTACTCAGCGTGATCGCTTTCGACACGGAGGAAGAAGCGATCCGGATCGCCAATGACAGCGAATACGGTCTCGCCGGATGCATCTATACCACTGACGTCAGCCGCGCCTTCCGCGTCGCACGCGCCATCCGCAGCGGCTCGATTGGCGTGAACGCCTACGCAAGCACTCCGAACGCACCAATGGGCGGCGTCAAGCGCTCGGGTATCGGACGCGAAGGCGGCTGGTCGTCCATTGAGGCATTCACCGAGTTGAAGACGATCAACTTCAATCTCGACGCCTGATCATGCCGCTCCCGGAACCGATTTCCGGTTCCCCACCAAAAAAGTGCCCGGCTGTGCGGCGCGAGTACCAAGCTGACCGGCTTCTCTGGTTTTTCACAGTATCTGGAATCGCCAGATTGGTGAACAAAAATGTCCGGCAGTACAACGATGAAAACGCGACGCAAACCAGTCATCTGACCGAAGGCTCGCGGCGAGTGGCGCAACAACCGCCACGGCGAATATCGATGGCAGACAATTCGCCGCAGTGGCCGACGATCTCGAGATAGTGAGCGGCAAGGCCCGCGGGTGTCTCGGCCGATCTGTCCGACGAACGAAACGCACACGTTCTGACCGAATCCGTTGACTAACTCGGCGACTTCACTGTGCTCCCGGCACAAGCCTCCCGGCCCCGGCCGGCCCTGATCGAGCCGACGTATCAAGAAATACAAGTTTGCGATTCATCTGAATCTGCCTTCTCGGCCGCGATCTTCACCGGCGCCGCGACACAGATGCAAGCGTGGCGCCGGCGCTATTCTGCTCAATCCCGATCGATAGCCTAGTGGGCTCGATGCGCACGCCGCCCTATACAAGCGGTCAAATTCAGCAATCGGTTCGACAATGCCGCCTGCGCAGCGCTATACGCCGGATCACCTTCACACCAATGCAGTGCGGCCGGACCAATTCACACGTCGATATTTGCCGCCGTACTTCCGGCAAGCTGACGGCCCACTCAACGAATGACCCGTGCTTGCCGGATCCGACGCTATGATTTCCGCTTATGCGCCGGTGAACTTCGGCCTACGTTTTTCCTTGAACGCAAGCGTAGCTTCACGATGGTCCGCCGTTTCGAACGTCACGTTCTCCAACGCCATCGATGCCTCCATCAGATGATTCACGCGGTCCTTCAGAATCTGGTTGACAGACAGTTTAGTCCACCGAATAGCCCATGTGGGTCCATTTGCAAGTTCCTCAGCAATTTGAACGGCAGTCGACAGCACGTCTTTCTTGGGCACGCAGTGATTGACCAATCCGATCCGTTCTGCTTCGCGGCCTGTGAGTAAAGTCCCTCGGATCAGAAATTCCTTTGCCTTGTTCACACCGAGCAGCAATGGCCAAATTACTGTTCCACCGTCCCCCGCCACCAGCCCCACACGGCTGACGTGCGTATCGCCAATTCGGGCTTCCTCCGACATGACGGGAATGTCGCATAGAAGAGAGATTGTCGCAGCCAGCCCAATGGCATCGCCGTTGATGGCACTGACAATCGGCTTGTCCAGCTCGAGCAGGCGGGTAACGATGCGCCGCATTACCATCGGGTCGTGAACTTCCCCTTCCTCGAGTACGTCGCCACCGGGCCGCTCGGACATTGCCTTAACGTCCCCGCCGACGCTGAAGTAGTCACCGGCGCCCGTAAGTACGACTGCGTTGATGGTTGGTTCATCTGCCAAGTCGATCCAAATATTGCGCAGTTCATTGATTAATCGTTGATTGATCGCGTTGCGCACCTCTGGCCGGTTCAACGTTACAGTCGCCACTCGATTTTGGACTGTGATGACGAGGTCCTTATATTTCTCAAATCTTGACATGATTGGTTCCGTTTTCGTACTGGGTTTAAAGAATCTGGATCGATCGGAAACTTGATTTCGAATACAAACTGCCCTCCCAAGAACCACGTCTTTGAGTCAAGGTTCTGCGTGGTTGGCAGGCGCACAGAGAACGCATTGGTCCTTCTGAGTGAGTACCTAAAAAAAAATCAGACCGCCCCTTATAGATGCGTTGGCGCTACCTGCTTTCGGCGAGCAGTTGCCGGGCCACGACCAACCGCTGGATCTGATTAGTCCCTTCGAAGATCTGCGTCAGCTTGGCATCGCGCATCATGCGTTCTACAGGGTAATCTCGCGTGTAGCCGTATCCCCCCAATACCTGAACGGCGTCGGTTGTGACTCGCATCGCTACGTCGCTGGCAAAACACTTGGCCTTGCTGGCCAAGACGTTAAGGCGAGACCAATCTCCGTCTTCGCTAGCCTGTGCACATTCATAAATCAGGGCGCGTGCGGCCGAAATCTGGATGTCCATATCGGCCAGCATGAACTGGATCCCCTGGAATTCAGAGATGCTTCGATTGAACTGCTTGCGCTCCTTGGCATATGCAACAGCCACATCCAACGCGCCCTGCGCGATGCCGACGGCCTGCGCGCCGATGGTTGGCCTGTTCAAGTCTAGTGCGCGCATCGATGCCTTAAACCCCTTGCCTTCTTCCCCAATAAGGTTCTCAACCGGTATCCGTACGTTATCGAGGAAGATCGGTGTGTTAGGTGCGCCGTGAAAACCCATCTTCCGCTCATGACGACCGAATGTGACGCCCTGCACTTTCTTGGGCTCCAGGATGAAAGCACTGACGCCCTCTGCGCCTGAATTTCCGCTGGTTCTTGCCATGAGAATGATGTAATCGGCCTCGACGCCATAACTACACCACTGCTTTCGGCCATTGACCACATAGCTGTCGCCATCACGGACGGCGCGCGTATTCATGGCACCAGCGTCAGAACCAGCCTGAGGCTCAGATATCGCAGTTGCGGTAACCACACCGCCTTCTGCGATCACGGGCAAGAATCGTTGACGCTGTTCTTCTGACCCGAAATGGAGCAACGGCAATACAAACATACTGTTAAGGGCAGCAATCGCACCGCACGCCGCAGAAACCCGTGAAATCTCCTCTCTTACAAGACACACGGTCGCCAAATCTGCCTCTGGACCACCATAGCGCTCCGGCACCCAAAGTTGCATCAAACCCATTTCGCCGAAAAGTTTGACAATCTCAGTCGGGAACCGATCGGTTTCGTCGATCTCAGCGGCAATCGGAGCCACAGCTTTTTCCACCATCTTGCGAATACTGTCGCGAAAAGCGATCTGTTCCTCAGTAAATTTCATTCTTCCAATCCCTTTCAAATAGCTCGCTAATTGAAAAAAAACGACTAGATCAGTGGAAACTGCAAAAATCAGGCAACACATACGCTCCGCGAAACAGGCTGCAACCTAGTGGTCGCTTGTCGACCATGCGAACGCGCGGTGAGCACCGTTGATCTTCTTGGTTTTGGAGATCGCCGGTCTCTCTCGCTAAATTATTCTTCGGTTCTGGTAACTCTTCAAAATGTACTCTGGCAGACAAATGCGGTGCATAGACAGCGTGTTTTCGGTCATGAATTTCCGATACGAGCAGCCATCCTTGCACGAACTCAGGCGTCCGTCTGGCATCAGTTCCCGAACTACTGAATTGCCTAGGGTGACGAACTGTTGCGCGTGCAGTCTGGCGAAGAATGCGCCCGTCGGGGGGACGCATCCTATCGCCCTAGAAACTGAGGCTTCCTCTTCTCCATGAACGCCAAGCGGCCTTCTTTCTGATCGTAGCTCCCGAAACACGCGTCGATCCTTGTTTGCAAAGCAGCTGTATCGCGCTTACCCGGATCGTTCAGCGCTTCCCGTATCGCGACTTTCGCGGCGCTGATTGTCAAAGGCGCATTTTCGGCGACCAACTCGCAATAACTCTGCACTACCTCGTCAAGGTCAGCTCCGGCAACGGTGCGATTCACAAAGCTGAGGCGCATCGCCTCTTGTGCATCAAATTTTCGGGCTGAAAAGAATAGATCGGCCGTATTGGAAGCTCCAATCAATGCCACGAAGCGTTGAATTCCCTCAAATCGATAGCCGGCACCGAGCCGAGCGGCGGGCATACGAAATACCGCATCGTCCGCCGCAATGCGAACATCACATCCCGCTGCTAGTTGAAGCCCCCCACCCATGCAAATCCCGCGAATGCTAGCAATCACGGGCTTGTTGCAACGAGTCGGAGCAGTCAACGCTCGATCGACTGCAGCGACAAAGTTTCTCTCGCTCCCGCTGTCCGTGCGCAACTCTTTGAACTGTGAAATATCCCCACCCGCGGTAAACGTCGCCCCGTCTCCCGTAAGAACAATAACTCTCGTCACGGGGTCGTTACTGAGTTCATCAAATACACGCGATATGTCGACGAACATCTCATATGTCATGGCGTTGCGGCGCTCGCGGTGGGATATGACGATGCGCGCCACCGGGCCCGATTTCTCGACAAGGATTTCTGGCATCTCAGATCACCTGCCGCACACGCAAATCTTCGATCTCATCCTTGGTATACCCAAGATTCACTAGCACTTCGTCGGTATGCTGACCGCGTCGAGGCGTCGGTGCTCGCATCTGGCTTGGTGTACGCGAAAGCGCATACGCTTGCCCAACAACATTGATCTCTTTAAGCTCTGGGTGGGGAATGGCGACGGCCATTCCGAGATGCTGGGTTTGGGGGTCCGCGAAGACCTCGTTCATCCGATAGATCGGACCACTAGCGACGCTGGTTGCTTCGAAAATCTTGATCCATTCTTCGCTTGTTTTTTGCTTTGTATAGGCGGTCAGCTCGTCATGGAGCGCATCTCTGTTTTTCGACCTTAAGTCGTTGGTCGAGTATTGAGCGGAAGAGAACAAATGGGGCGCATCGATTGCTACACACAGCCGCCTCCACATCTCCTCTCCCGCAGTGGCGATGTTGATATATCCGTCGGATGTCTGGAAGACGCCCGTCGGTATTGCAGTGGGATGGTCATTGCCGGCCTGCTCGGGAATCTCCCCGTCCATCAACCAACGTGCAGCCTGGTAATCGACCATGGCAATCATCCCCTGCAGCAATGAAGTCTGCACCCACTGTCCCTCACCGGAAACCTCTCGCTCCAAAAGTGCGGTGAGGATACCGAGCGCCGCGTACAAACCGACCGCTGTGTCTGCCACGGAAATTCCCGTACGAAGTGGCCCCTGCCCTTTCTTCCCCGTGATGGCCATCAGACCGCCCATCCCCTGCACAATGTGGTCGTATCCAGGGCGATCTGCATAGGGGCCATCCTGCCCGAATCCGGAAATGCTCGCATACACCAACCGTGGATTTCGCTGCCGCAGCGTCTCGTAGTCGATGCCAAGTCGAAACTTCACGGCGGGGCGGAAGTTCTCAATAACCACGTCCGCTTGTTCGGCCATCTTCTTCAGAATCTCAATCCCCTCAGGACTCTTGAGATTTACGGTGACGCTGCGCTTGTTTCGATGCATATTCTGAAAGTCGGACCCCAAGCGCTTACCGATCCAACCATCGCTGACCTCCAAGGATTCTGGACTCTCGACCTTGATCACATCTGCGCCCCAATCTGCCAGCTGCCGGGCCGCTGTTGGGCCTGAGCGCAGACGCGAGAGATCCAGCACACGAAACCGCTCGAGCGGACCTTGACGGATTGCATCACTCATCGGCTAACCTTCACAAAAAAGTCGGTAGGTACGTAGCATCAGTGTTCAACCTGATGCCAATCCTCGGTTTACGCTTTACATTGTAGCCATGTATAGGTTGGTTTTATATTAGTGTTGGTCCTACCTATTGTCAACTCATCGGAAAGAGGACCATCCAGAAACATGCCGGAACAGCCCCTCATGAGGAGACATCTCAAGCAGTTCTCGATCGCATTCTGACCCTGCGCCGTCTGGGCGACGCCCGTTCAGAACGCGTTGTTATAAACGAACTGGAAGGTTCGAGCCCCTCGGACCTACAGCCCCGCATGGAGGGCTGAACGCGAAGTTGGTCCGCAACAGGGTCCGACTCGCAAAACGGCGGAGAAACTGAGTCAATTACACTGCCAGACTGGAAATTGGAGATTGAATGACGGAGATCGGAGGACATCTCGACCAAGTCTGCGCGGCAAGTCAGGGCTTGCGTGAGAAGGAACCGAAAACGTGAAAGCAGATCAGTCCACGAGGTCCGTTGCTGCCGCGGCGCTCGTGCTGGGAGACTCTCCCACCGGCTTACGTCGTCTGCTCACGCGGATTCCGTCAACGCAGGTACCTTGCTTTGACGCCCAGCGCACGCAATGCACAGCGCGGATCTACCTGAATGCATTCCTACTTTCAACATGCGCTTCCGCAGCTCGTTTTGGATACCACATACCCGCGCTGAGTCCAGCGCACAGACCGCTTTCGTTATCAGCAAGTGAAGCAGCGAATGATTGGGATGGCGGCTCGCGCGACGTGTGCCGGCCGTGTCTGCTTCGCATTTGGCGCCCGTTCAACACGAGCCCCGCAACGCAGTTCGTGCGACGCCCGCTTGGGAGACACACATTGAATCAAGTAAGGATTGCCGATGGCCACCACATGGTCACTCGTTCCGCAGACCTCTGCGCGCCGAGCGAGCGCCCGAGCTTTGCTGGCCAGTGGCGACACCCCAAACAAAAAAATCACCCATTCACACGTAAATGAATCATCATCCATCGAGGCTAGGTCGCACCATTAAAACTTAACCGATGAAATTGTAGATTACGTGGGACGGGGGATCATGGGACCCTCTCTAATCCAATCAATCGAGCCAACAAATCATGAAAAATTTTCTTGTAGGCAGTATGGGCCGCCTTGCTAGCTTCGTAACCTGCGAGGGCGATACGAGCATCTCTGCCAAGCGGATGCTTGACTATCTGCTCCTTATATTCGGGCTTTTTCTACCGCCAATTGCCTTTGGAGGAACCTATCCCGATCGGCCAGTCACTCTGATTGTCGGTTCCAGTGCCGGAAGTTCGATTGACTTTGTCGCTAGAACATATAGTCAGTACCTATCCGAGCATCTTGGTCAAGCTGTTATTGTGCAAAACCGACCAGGTGCAAACGGAGAGATTGCGACGTCAGTCGCCGCCAGATCCAAACCAGATGGCTATTCACTTCTCATCATGGGCAACAACAATTTAATCCAGCAGGAGGTTGGCCGATCCCAATACAATGTTTTAAAGGACTTTTCTCCCATCTCTCTGTCAGGCAGAGCGCCTTGGGTACTGTCGGTTTCGGCGACCTCTCCCTTTCACTCAATCAAAGACGTTGTTGACTACGCCCACAAAGAGCCTGGCAAATTGACGTATGTGAGCATTGGAGGGGGATCCATACCCGAATTTCTTGGGGAGGCGTTCGCAAGGAGTGGAAATTTCCGCCTCCTTCCGGTTCCCTATTCGTCCACTTCTGATGCGAAGACGGACGTGCTGACGGGACGCGTTGCTCTGTGGTTTACTTCGCTAGCGACCGTTCTCGCAATGCAGAAATCAGGACAAGTGCGCGCGCTAGGAGTCGCTGGAGAATCGCCGCCGGATGAGATGAAAAACGTCCCCACCATGAAGCAGGCAGGCTACGAGTCGCTGGACGTTGAGTCGCTGTACTTTTTCCTGGCCCCGACAGGGACGCCACCAGAAGTCATCAGCCGTTTGAACAAAGAGATCAACAATGCCCAGACAGACCAGACTGTAATAAAGAGGCTCGGACTCCAAGGGGTGTTTCCACGCGGAGGCGACGTAAGTGAGACCATTCAAGCGATCAAGAATGACATTTCCAGATGGGACACGGCGATCAAAGCTGCTCCGAAACATTGACCTCCGTCGCCCGATGATCCGCCAGAACCCACTGGTGCCCATGCGGATGCGACACGCGACACACCGGGGGTACTACGGACGGGTGCCTGTCCGTTTGAGCACTGTCAACGGAGCCGGAAAAATGCCAGGCGGTATCCGTTGCCACCAAGCTTGCAGTTATCCGTCGCATCAAACAAGATCGGGAAACTCGCGCTCAATCGTCACTACGGCTGGTTCGAGGCTGGCCCGCTTGCTTAAGATAATAACGTTGCAAGCGTAATAAATGAGTGTGCATTTCAGCGGCGGCGGCAACTGCATCGCGTGCTCTCAGGTGCGCCAGAAGGTGGCGCCTGAGAGGCATTACAGAGCGGTCCGTCATTGGAACCATGTCCTTCCCAAATTCGTGCGTCAAGTTAATCACCGTCGCTGTGAGTGTGGCGAGTAGCGGATTGCGCGTCATGCGAGCCAGCTTGCGGTGAAACTCGAGATTGAGTTCCGTGCGTAACTTGGTATTGCCCTGTCGAACCGCCTGTTCCGCAGCGACAACATTGGCTTCAAGGTCATCGATTTCTTCCTCAGTAGCACGCAAGCACGCTAGGCGCGCCACTTCGACGCCAATGATGACACGTACCTCAGTCAGATCCGATGGCGAAATTGTGCTCAAATGGAAAAGGTCACTCACCGCAACATTGATTGCGTCGCTACCGCCGCCTTTAACAAAGGCCCCACCGGCTTGTCCCTTCCGTATTTCCAGCAACCCCATATGGGCGAGCGACTTGAGTGCTTGTCGAATGCTGTTCCGGCTGACCTGAAATTGCGATTCCAGTGCACGCTCTGACGGCAATCTATCACCGATTTTAAGCAGTTGGGATGAAATACGTTCGCGGATTTGCGCCGCAATTTCGACTGCTGGACTGTTGCCCATCACGGGTTCGAACTCGAGCGAACTCTTCGGAACCGTTTCTGGTTTGTGTTTCGGAGACATGATAACTTTGATTGAAGCACTAGCATTAAATGGGTAAATCAGCCCCGAAAAACTGATTTCGCTCACCGAGAAGAGGGTAAGACGCCTTTGATCATGATCATATTGCTTTGACGGGTATCCGCATCATCTGCCGAAGGCTCCAACACTGAGCTGGATCCCCAAGCAAGCTATCGCGCGCGGCATTTAGTAGGATATTGAAACCTACCGCACACGGCAACAGGTTGAGTGTATCGCCTTCCTGACCTTTGGGTCAGCGCTGCATTCTGGGATCGATTGTCCGCACCAGGCGTGCGCAGTAGCGACCACCTCCAATTGTATTGGACAAAGTGGCAGCAACGGGGACGCCTCGGAGGGTGCAGACCGCTCGTAAACTACCTGGTGTCGGTACAGACGTGAAGACGTGTTCGCCAGCACACCCGGGCAGACGAAGCCGGATGGGCCTGAGCTAAGCCAGAAGTGCTTCGCAAGTCCTGAAAATCTGTCGCAAGGACATTCGCCAGAATCTACGGGAAGACGGCAGTCTGAACGATGTCCTGCGGTTATTTTGCTGACGCCAACTGATCAAAACCGGCTTCACGATTCGCTTCCGGGCTTGTCAGATGCTCGCCAACCATTTCGTCGATGGTTTCCAGGTAGCGTTGCGCGTCGAGCGCGGCCATACAACCCGTGCCGGCGCTGGTGATCGCCTGACGGTACACGTGGTCCTGCACGTCGCCCGCAGCGAAGACGCCCGGCACGCTGGTGGCGGTCGCGAAACCGTTCAGGCCGCCCTTGGTGATGATGTAGCCGTTCTTCATCTCCAGTTGGCCCGCGAAAATGTCGGTGTTCGGCTTGTGGCCGATCGCAACGAACAGACCCTGCAGCGCGAGGTCCGTGGTTTCAACGGTTTGCGTGTGCTTGATGCGCAGGCCGGTCACGCCGGACTGGTCGCCGGTGACTTCGTCCAGCGTGTGGTTCCACTTGATCTCGACGAGGCCTTCTTTCTCTTTGGCCAGCAAACGGTCGATCAGGATCGGCTCGGCGCGGAACTTGTCGCGGCGATGGATCACCGTCACCTTCTTCGCGATGCCGGACAGATAGAGGGCTTCCTCGACTGCGGTATTGCCGCCGCCGATCACGGCCACATGTTGTTGCTTGTAGAAGAAGCCGTCACAGGTGGCGCAAGCGGACACGCCCTTGCCCATGAAGGCTTCTTCGGATGGCAGGCCGAGATACTGAGCCGATGCGCCGGTCGAGATGATCAGCGAGTCGCAGGTATATTCGCCCGAGTCGCCGATCAGGCGGATCGGCTTCTCATCCAGCTTGGCCGCGTGGATGTGGTCGAAAATGATTTCGGTGTTGAAGCGCTCGGCGTGCTCCAGGAAGCGCGCCATCAGTTCCGGGCCTTGCACCCCGTTGGGGTCCGCCGGCCAGTTTTCAACGTCGGCGGTGGTCATGAGCTGACCGCCCTGGGCTAGGCCCGTGACGAGCACCGGCGACAGGTTGGCGCGCGCTGCGTAGACCGCCGCCGTGTAGCCGGCGGGACCGGAACCGAGAATAAGAACTTTAGCGTGTTTTGTGATCAAGGAAATATCCAGGAGGTCAATGTCAGATCAGCGTCCTCACGGCTAGGGATCGGTAACTTCGTGAGTTCGCTCGTATTCGCTAGAGGCCGCCCGTCACGTCGAGGGTAGTCCCCGTTATGAAATCGGAGTCCGACGAGGCAAGAAAGCAGATGACCCTTGCCTGGTCCTCCGGTGTCGCAATCCGTCCCAAAGGGATGGCACTAACCACTGCTTTTCGCCCCTCCTCGCCTCGACTATTCCATGATTCCTGCATGCGCTCCGTGGCGGTAAAGCTCGGCGCGACGGTGTTGACATTGATGCCGAATTCGGCGACCTCGAACGAAAGTTTCTTCGTGAAGGCGACAATCCCTCCCTTGGCGGCAGCGTAGGCAACGCTGCTCGGCGCCAAACCGCGCCAGGCGATGGACGAAATGTTGACAATCTTTCCGCCCCCTTGCCGTTTCATGTGTGGCACCGCCTCATGACAAAAGAGAAAAGTAGCGTCCATATTGAACGCGACCAGCTTTTGCCACTCCTCGAACGCCAACTCCTCTACTTTCGCCAAAGGCTTGGAAACGACCGTGCTTCCACCCACGCCATTGACAAGGATATCGATGCGGCCAAACCTGGCCACGGTTTCTTGAACCGCCTCCTTTACTGCCTTGGGATCTAGTGCATTGCATGCAATACCCATTGCCCGTCCACCGGACGAATCAAGACTAGCCGCAACCGAACATAATCGCTGCTCATCGCGGGCCACCAAAACGACCGACGCACCTTCCCGGAACATAATCTCGGCTGTTGCTTTCCCAATTCCCGCACTGCCAGCCGTGACGAGCGCAACCTTGCCCTTGAATCGCATTGACTCATCCGAAGTGTTGTTAGCGTTCCAAGCAAGCACTTCGCGAACGCCTAGCGGTAGACCCAAATTGGGTGACCCATTCATTGAACACCAGAGCGGCGGCGATTGTCAAGCCTGGAGGAGTCGATTTGCTTTGCGAGACAAACAAACCTACCGCGGTTGGGCGATGACCGGGAATCACCGAACATCGGCATCAAGGCTTGCAGGGCGCGAGCATGAGCTCACGCGCAAGTGCATCGAAACAGATAACTCGGGATGGTGATCGCCGGTTACGCTAGATCTGGTCGAGCGAAATTTTTCCGCGAGTTGCCTGAATACCTCAGCCTTCAGGCAGATCGCAGGCAAACCCCGGACCTGTAGTGTTGTAACAGATGCACTGGCTCGAAGGGCCTGGAAGGTTTGCGAATAAGGGAGTGAGTGGACCGGTCCCGAGTACGGCGCGCCTCATCATCACGACAGCAACGTGGCAGTCAACATTTTCGCGGCACGACGTCGCCGTCTAGCAGTACGTATCCCCGTCATTTCCGCACTCAGCACGGCAGCCAAAGGCTGAGGGCGCAGACAACGTCAAGAAGTAAAGGCATTTGCCGTTTTTAATCAACCTCAGCCCAATTTGGCCTGATAGTAGCGTC
Organism: Paraburkholderia sp. RL17-347-BIC-D; assembly: GCF_046027915.1. Lineage (NCBI taxonomy): Bacteria > Pseudomonadati > Pseudomonadota > Betaproteobacteria > Burkholderiales > Burkholderiaceae > Paraburkholderia > Paraburkholderia sp. RL17-347-BIC-D. The sequence continues at coordinate 24,514 of NZ_JARESS010000023.1, read as the reverse complement.
GAAGCATATCGAGATATTGCTCCATCTCCGTCACCGCGCTGTCCGCGTCACGGGCTTCGATATGCTTGAACATTTTCTTCCTGAATAGCGCGCTCTGCTTTGGATTCCGCAAGCCGGCCGCCTTGACCATCTGGTCGTTCAATTCGATAACTGCATCAGTCAGAACGACCAGCGCGGGGTTCTGCGTGGCCTTCGCCAATAAACGATGGAACTCGAAACTCAGTCGCGTCCAGCGTTCAACTTCTCCCGCTTTGACCGCAGCTTCGGTTTCTTCCATATTTCTGGCTAGAGCTTCCAGATCCCCATAGGTGCGCCGCTCTGCGGCAAACCGAGCGGTAGCCACGCCGATCACAATTCTGGCTTCGCCCAGATGTTGCGCCTTCACAAGCCCGAGAGAAACGAGATCGGACATGCCCGTACGTACCACACCACCATAGCCGCTTGCCACAAATGCGCCGCCACCTGGCCCCCGACGCAAAACTAGAAGTCCCGCGTTCTCCAGCGAACGAAATGCCTCACGCACGGTGTTTCGACTCACGCCGAATTGCTCGGCAAGCTCTCTTTCGCTTGGAAGGCGGTCACCTGCCTTGCGCCGACCATCGGCGATACTAATTCGAATATCGTTAGCTATCCGCTCGAAGAAGCGCTTGTGAGCTGAAGGGTCAGCAAACGCAGCCTCACCCGCTTTTGCAGTGCCTGTTTCTTTGGAAGTTGTCGGAGAGGAAGTTCGTGGCATTTAATCATGATACCTGTGGCTTGGGTATACCGCAAGATGCTAACATGAAGCTGCGAAAACAAACGTATTGTGCCCTTCCTATATATCCTCTGTGACGGCGTAAAAAGTCGAACAATCTCTCGATAATCCCTCTGAGAATTACTCAAAATATCTCAGATATTAAAGACATACGATAAGAGAAGATTTGGCATTTCCCATTTATATCGGTTTGGTGAAATCCATCGGAAAATCGAAAAACATATTAGTGAGTATCAAGCATTTATCCGCATCGCACTTGTCGCCGCTCTGCTGCATCCATTTCGTCGCAAGAAAACTCCACAAGATGCAATCCAACATAATTCCCCAGATAGTGGAGCCATTTTCCTTTGCGACGCATAGTCACTTCCTTGCGAATATCAGGCAACATCGCCCCTAAACTGTAATTTGCTATCGTCGTGCACGCCTCGGTCGAAACGCTATACCACTCTATGGACCAACGGCTGACCCAGCACTTCATTTCCGAACCTATCCTTAAGGTGGAGAATCCATACCGGCACGGTACCGATTCGCAACCACGCGCGACACATGCCGAACAAATGCTCTCATCCAACGCTGCGATAATCGGGAACAGCAACTACTCGTCCAGATCTCGACAGGATTGCCCGTTACCGTCCGCGCCTGAAACGCAAGGTCAGCCCCACCAAATGACGTCGACATCAGCGCTCGCCCACGCTCTCTGTTGGCACCCCACCCCTCCAAAGTTCACCATTGCCAGCAAACGTGGCTGCCGAACGGATACACTGTTTTCTGGTGTCGCGGTAACTTTCACAACAAGTGGGCCCTGCAGTGCAACACCCTAGTGCACAGCCCGAGATTCAATACAGAGCCCAGACTACGAGACTGCGAGTTCAGCCCGGATTTGGGCCGCATGTTCATCAGCGAGCGGAGGTCGGCCCGCAGGCGCAATGTGCATATGATCGAACCAGGCCGGATACCGAACTGCGCGCATAGGACCAACAGGAGACGGAATCTCACTATAGATTCCGTTATGCAGAACCTGTGGGTCGCAAAGATGCTCATCCAAGGTCTTAACGGGCGCGACCGGCAGATCGAACGATTCGAACAATGCTAGCCAATGTGCACTGGGCTTTGTCGACAGAATCGCGTTAAGCTGCTTGTAGAAAAAATCAATCATCTCGACCGAGCTCTTCATTGCAAGCATCTCTGCCTTGATGTCCGGACGTTCGAGCGCCTTGAGCGTGCGTGAGAGTTGTGCGCCGCTGACCGGTGTAATCACAAGATATCCGTCGGCCGTCCGAACCAGGGGAGAAATGATAGGCGCCCAAGGGGCGACATCGCTCACGAAGGTGCGATGCTGGAACATGTCAGGGAAATTGAAGTACGCCATCACGTCAAGCATAGGCAGACTGACGTGGCTACCCTTGCCCGTGCGCTCGCGCTGATAGAGCGCGGCGAGCACCGCCTGGGCCCCGAATGCGGCTACAACCTTGTCTACCACCCAGTACGGCGCGACATCAGGCCTGCCATTGGGGCTGAGGAGATCAATCATTCCCGTATGCCCCTGAATCAGAGAATCGAACGCTGGCGCCTTGGCGAGAGGCCCACTTTCGCCAAAGCCGCTGATTGAGAGACGTACAAGCTGCGGATTCAAGGCCTGCACGACATCCTGCCCAAGACCCAGCGAGGCGGCCACATGTGGCCGCCAGTTCTCCACCATCACGTCCGCCTGCGTCAAAAGCTCACGCATCGTAGCCAAGTCGCCGGGATCCTTCAGGTTCAATACGATGCTACGCTTTCCTCGATTGGTGCTGGACCAAAGGGCACTCCAACCTCCGACCTGATGACCAAAGGTCCGGAAGCCATCGCCACCTGGCGGTTCGACCTTGATGACTTCGGCACCAAGGTCTGCGAGCATCGTGGACGAATACGGTCCCGAGACATAGCTCGACGACTCAACGACCCGGATGCCTGTCAGAGGGGCGACTCGGGACACTAGCCCCGCTTCATCGCCCGGCGTCTGTTCATTTGATGTATCCATTACCACACTATATGGGTCACCCAATGAATTGGTCAAGGAATTTTATCCCGGCGCAGCCTGAAATCCCTGGCCTTCAGGTCGGGGATGAAAGGCTCATGTAGACAGCGCAGCGTAAATCTTGTGTTTTTTAGGGAGATTGAAGGTGTGCCCATACGGACAAACAACCGTATCGACACATGACCTTCACCACTCGAGTCGGTCGCTTCAGACTTAAAGACAACCAGGCAGCGCTAATGCAGGAGCTTGCGCGTGAGGTCAATTTTGTCTGAACTTCGTGAACGAGCTTTCACTGAAGGGCGCGGAGCGCGAGCGCCGCCTCCTGTCGGACTACGACTTTCATCCGTTCACCAAAGGCGCGGGTAGGGCCGGACTAAGGCTGCATCCCCAGACGATCCAGGCCATCGACGATGAGATACGCGGTACTCGCAAGCAGGCGCGCAAAAACGAAAATGCGCTGGCGCGTCTCGTCAGGCGCACGTCGCTCCCTCGCCTGGATCCCGTTCAAGGCAAGCGCCGTCCACCATCGGTGCAGTGAAGTATGTATCGCGACACCGCCGGAGCAAGCATGCTGCTGCGGCGGGCGTTATTGCCCGTCGCGCGCAGAAGCTGACTGAACGTCCGCCACGCCCGAACGCGGTCGTCCGCTTTCCAGCGCACGGCAGTCATTACGCCCTTGAGCCGTCTGCAAGGAAAATTCGAGATTCGCGTGTGATCACCCTGCGCGGCATTCATGCAGTTGACAGAGGTTTTGGTGCGCGAGCAATAGATTGCCACCCAGAGTGGTTCGTCGCCCCACAGTGCGAGAGGCATCTCCGGTCGCCGCCGTAATGTTGCCCCTTAGCAAGAACAACCGCTCCCTCTCGCAAACACATCTGCATGTGCAGACTTGTACATCCTTGCGATAGCGGTCAATGTATAGGCCGGATCAATCCTGGCAGTGGTAATGTCCGCGATCAGCCGCCCAAAGCGGAGGCGGCTCTGCCCGCCAAGCCCATGGCCTGCTCGTGCACAGCATCGCCTCCCTGTTTGGCTGGCTTCAGAACAGGTGGTTCAAACCGATCGAAACGCCAGTGCTACGTCCTTTGCCGTAAGGGGACGTGCCAGGATTGGCAGCCGTGCCCCCCAATGTGGCGCTGCCGACGGACGAACCGCTGTACTTAACGGTGTCTACGTCAGCGTACAAATTGGTGCTCTTGGACAAGGCGTATGACCACGTCAAAATCAACAGATCCTGCTTGCCGTCAACGTCAGCGAGCGTGGCCGTGGTCACCGGCGCCGTCGTTCTGGTGTGGTACCAGCCGGCGCTCAGGCGCGTGTATGGCGTAACGTCACAGCCGCCACCTACCCAGAAGTTTTTGATGCGGGTTTCCGCCAGCGGGTCGTTCTTCTGCTGTTCATCCGAGTAACCGGCTGCTATCCGGACGATACCGAACGTATACGCTACACCTGCCGTCCAAGCCTTGTTTGTCTGGAAAGTACCCGCTGGAATGGCTAACGAGGCCACGTTGTAGGGGCTTGCACCAAGGTTACTCGAATTCGCACCCATTTTGCGCAAGGTATAGGCAGCACCCAACACAAGCGTGCCATCGGTATAGCTTAGTCCAGCTGCAGTTTCGGAGCCGCTACTGAGACTGCCGGCCACCCCACCCAACGCATGTTCCGCGCGAATCGTAAATGGACCAAATACACCGGTGTACTGAATATCACTGTCGTACCGGATTCCAGCAGATGGGCTAAATAAGCCAGTCGGTGTGAAGTTCGTGAACTTGTAGTTGATTGGTTCGTAAAGGCCGACCGTATACACCGCGATGGAAGCGTTGCGCCCTAAATCCAGAGAACCCCATGAGCCGCCAAGACCGACGAATGCTAACCGGTTGAACAAACGAGTTGGGTCTGCAGTAGCACCGTTGCTGCTATTCAAGCCCCCTTCCAGTTGGAAGTGCGCATTCATTCCGCCACCAAGATCTTCCACGCCCTTGAAGCCAAAGCGGTTAGGCTGGTATGTGCCGATCGAACCCAAGCTGACTTTACTCGCATCCGCTGTGGCAGCCGTTGTGCCAACGTTGTTCTGGAAGCGCAAACCAGCGTCAAATGTGCCGTAAAGAGTGACGCTGCTTTGTGCATGTGCGACGCCTTCGACGATTCCCCAAACTGCAAGTACGAGCGACGATTTTTTCATTGACTTATCTCCTATATATACATGACTACGAGCTACTGCCCGAAGCTGCCGCACCGCTCTCACTAAAATCGTCCAGTTAAGACTCGCTCGGAAATACTAAGACCAACCACGACTTGCCCCGACTGGACCACGTCGCACTCCTTGAGCCATTGCTTTCACTATCGACCGATGATTGCGGCTTTTCTTATTGCTGCCCCTACCTTCCAAAATTGACCAATAGGTTGCGGACAGAGGCAGTGTCGTCCAGACGCAGACGCAGTCCGCTAAATTCGGTCATCGGATACCCTGAAATACTTCCTCTCTGTCATCCTGGCTCCGAACCAGCATCTTGGGTGCACTATTGACAGTGCGTGAGTATCGTGGCGCCGGGGCGGGTTGTACTACGCCACCAATTTCAAGAAACAGATCACGAGCGACGTTGTGCTCATGAGTTGTCGCCTCACTCATCGAAAGGACCGGGGTGAAACACGTTTCGGTGTGTTCCAGGAGCCTGCACCACTCTTCTCGCGTTTTAGACTTAAAGATTCCGGCGAGCTTGAGTTTCATGCGAGGCCATGCACCTGAATCATGCTGGTTGTCAAACTCCGGATCTTCCGCAATACCGAGTCGCTCCCGAAGCAATGCATAGAACTGCGGTTCCACCGAGCCAAGTGCAATGTGCTTGCCATCCAACGTTTCATATGTCTCGTAAAAATGAGCACCGGTATCAAGAACGTTGACACCTCGTTCGTCACGCCAGGCGCCAGCAGCTCGAAGCGACCAGAGCATGCTCATCAGAAGAGCCGAACCGTCAATCATTGCGCAGTCGATCACCTGCCCCTCGCCGGTTGATCGGGCGTGGAGAATAGCGCTGACCATTCCAAACGCCAGCATCATGCCGCCGCCACCAAAGTCTCCAACAACATTGGCAGGAGGAGTTGGCTTCTCCCCTTCTCGTCCGAAAGCGTGAAGTGCGCCAGCGAGTGCTATGTAATTAATGTCGTGCCCGGGCGTGTGCGCATAGGGACCCTCCTGCCCCCAACCGGTCATCCTCCCGTAGACCAGTCTTGGATTGTCAGCGAGTAACACGTCCGGTCCAAGCCCGATTCGCTCCATCACTCCAGGGCGGAACCCCTCTACAATGCCGTCCGCCGATTGCGCCAACGTTCTTGCCTCTGCGACCCCCTCCGGAGTTTTCAAGTCGAGATACACGATACGCCGCGAACGGGAAAGTACATCTTTGCTCGGGTCCATCACTTCGTCGCGCCAGTCTCGCGTGCGGCGTGCAACCCTAATAACGTCAGCTCCGTTATCAGCGAGCATCATGCAAGCGAAAGGCGCTGGTCCAATCGCTCCAAATTCGATAATCCTGACGTTGGTCAGAGGACCAGCCATACGATTTTCTCCGGTTGTATATTCAATCCTGCATCGTGTCCGTTGGACAGAAACATCGCAGCGGCAGCTGACGAATCAGCACCGATTCCACTCATGCAACGACTTTCTTTTCGAACGCCGCGGATATTTCCTCATCGCTTCTCCCAACGCTCTCGAGGATTCGCCGAGTGTCCTCACCAAGTTTCGGTGCACGTCTGCGATATGTCGCCGGACACTTTTCAAACCTAATCGGGTACTTGAGTTGCCGTATCGTCCCTACATCCGGGTCGTCAAAGTCAAAAAAGGTCTGATTGTGCTTGACTTGAGGATCATCAAAAAACTCCGTCAGGTCATTGATGCGTCCGATCGGCACGTTGTGTTTCTCCGCCTCTTCTACAACGACGGCTGTCGCCATGCTTTTCGCGTTCGTTTTTACCTCTTGCCACATGGCTTCGTAGTTACTTCTGCGCGATCCGATATCCGCGAAACGCGGGTCGTTGAGCAGATCCTCTCGCCCGAAAAGTCGGCAAAGGCCCTCGAACTGCGGATTGGTGTGAATGTGGCCCATGACGTGACCATCCGACGTCTGAATAGGATGGTAAGTATTGATGGAGCGGTCACGCTCGACACCGGGTGCCTGAAAAAAATCGTTCACCATCAGGTCCGGGAGCATGAAAGCAGCATACGAATCTAGCAGCGACAGGGAGACCTTTTGCCCCTGACCTCCGTTTCGCTCCCTAAACACCAATGCAGCAAGAACCGCATTGGTAGCTGTGATCGATGTGACCTTGTCGACAATCGAATTGCGCACCGGCACAGGCTGTGCCTCGCTCCCCATTCCGGGCATCGTGCCGCTCATCGCCTGAATCACATGGTCGTAGGCGGGACGCGCCGAATACGGGCCGTCGACCCCGAAGCCGGATATGGACACATAGATAAGCCTAGGGTTCTCTTCGCGAAGGCTATCGTAGTCAAGCCCCAAGCGGGTCATCACGTCAGGGCGAAAGTTCTCGATAAGAACGTCCGAAGACAGCGCCAGTTCTCGCGCCAGCGCCTTGCCTTCGGGCGATTTCAGGTCGATCCCGATACTTCTTTTATTTCGATTGAAGAGAGCGAATCCTGCAGACAATCCGTTGTGACCCGGCTTTACCCCGCGCAACGGATCACCGGTGATTGGTTCGGCTTTGGTGACCTCTGCGCCAAGGTCGGCCAACATCTGGCCGGCGAAAGGGCCGGAAACCATTGTGGCGAACTCTACTACGCGAAGTCCACGGCAAGGTCCTGATAAAGTTTCTTCGGTGCTGATGTCCATTTCCATGCTCCATTCACTAGCAATCTGCTAGTCTTTCGTTATCTAGCATTCCTTACAGTTTTATTCGTAACTTTCCGGAACTAGCTTTCACCGTCAGTAGGTCGCCGCCATTCCACGCCGAGAGTTTCCGCCGTATGCTCACCTTGAGCACGTCCGGCCTCAGCGGCCAACCGGCGTCGGTCTGGGTCAAAGGGGTTGTTGCCGATTGCGTCCAGACTGCGCTCGTCGGGTGCGATGAGGAAGCTGTCAGTCGCCGCTGAAATCATGTCCAGTTCCTCACGGACAGCAATCCCTGACAAGCTTATCGGCATCGGCGAAATGACCAGACATTGGCCGAAGCGCACGGCAAGGTTCGCGTTCGTCGGTGATACACTGCCCCCGTCAATCCAGCGCCTGCCTCCCGCCTCAATGACAGGCCAAATTCCAGGAGCGGCGCCACTGGCGCCGACAGCATGAACGATGTCAATGCCGGACGTTTCGTCCAGTAAGTGCAGGCTTCCTGTATCTGCATCCACCGCGGTAAACCGCAGACGGTCGGACGGCCAATCGGTGCGGTCGAGGCGGTCACGCACGACGGCAAGACGTGTCGCGACGTCTATGGTTGACGCGTGAAGAGCAAATGCACCCATGCGTCGACCGGCTTCGCGGTCATCTCCTGCACATTCCCGAAGTATGGCGGACAAAGTTTCAATGAGGTCGGCCGAGAACACCGCAGGGACTTCCTGCACCAACGCAGAGAATTGGCGATCATACGCCCAAGAGATACCGCGCTCATCCATCAACGCGGTTGCCGCGAAAGCGCCAGCAGACGTGCCGATGATTTTGTCAACGCCACGAAGGTCAATGCCTTTTGAAATCAGACCGTGAAGTACGCCAATCTCCCAGGCGAGGCCGGTAACGCCCCCGCCCCCAAGAATCAGCCCACGAGTCTTCCCAGTGATCATCGGTGTCTCCTGCATCTCTTTTGTGAACGAGCGCGACGAACCGTGATTCAACGCGCTCGCGGAACATCGTTGATGAATTATTTGAGAATGAAGGCGTCCCGCTTCGGCTCGCGTGTCATCTTCCAGAAATCAACGTGGCGGTAAGGCGTAGGCAAGATCGGTCGACCCTTCTGATTCGTGTAGTAGGTGTGCGCACGTCGCTCCCAAGCCCAAACCGAACCTTGCATCGTCTCATCAATTTTCCGGTTGTGGTCCTCAAATGCTTCCTGAGTGACCTCGATGGACTTGGCGTCTTCCTCGACCAACATCTGCAGACACTCCATCGCGTAGTGGTTCACAACCTCCGCCATAAAGTTATGCCCACCGGCGTGTGCTGCCCCAGTATGCGGACCACAGTTCACGAACAGGTTCGGGAATTTCGGCACCATCCCACCTAGGTAAGTGGACGGGTTGTTGTCACGCCACTCGTCCGAGAGGCGCACGCCGCCGCGACCGATGACTTCGATCGGCGACAACCAATCCAGTGTCAGACCAGTTGCGTAGATGATGACATCCAGCTCGATCAATTTCCCGTCTGCGGTGAGGATCCCGTCCGGTACCACTCTGACAACCTTGCTTGTCTCGACGTCGACGTGCGGGAGGGTCAATGAATAGTAGAAACCTCCCGGTGCGAAATCGAACGGGTCCCGCACAATCCGCTTTCCAAGCGGCGCGTAGTTGGGCGTCATCTTGCGAGCGAGTTCAGTCCCTTCCCCAAAGCATGAGTTGAGGTAGTCCAGGAAGAACTGCATGGCCCGGTCGTTTGCCGGCGAGATGGACACGTGTGTCTTTGCCCATTCTGGTTCTGCACGTACGACGGGGTAGCCGAAGTTGTCGCTAAAGGACCAGTATGCTTTGAGACGGTCCCAATGCTGGAAGTAGGGCAAATTTTGTCGAGCCCATCGTTTATCCTCGCTCACGGCGCCATCACCAACCCGGTTTGGCGCAATCCACATTGGCTGGCGCATGAAGACGGTCAAATGACCGACTTCCTGAGCAATCTTGCCGATGACTTGCACGCCCGTGGCACCCGTGCCGATAATCCCAACCCGCTTTCCGCGAATATCGGCGTCATGCTTCCAGCGATTTGCGTGAATCGAAATGCCTTTGAACGTATCACGCCCCTGAAGGTCCGGATAAAGCGGGCGATTCAGGTGACCCGCGCAGGTCATCACCGATGTGGCACGGTATTTGGAAGTGTATCGGCCGTTCTTGACGACAGTGAGTTCCCACTCCTGCGCTTCGTCGATCCATTGAACCTTCAGCACCTCGCTATTGAACTCGATTCGATCAAGCATCTTGTGCTTGTAGACGAGACCTTCCATATAGTGGAAGTATTCGGGTCCTTTGGGATAATAGTTGCTCCACGACGGATTCATTTCGAAGGAGAGCGAGTAGTACATCGCCGGCGTATCTACTGCAACGCCGGGATAGTCGTTCATGCTCCACACACCTCCGACCTTGTCACTACTTTCAAAGATCCGGTACTTGAAGCCTCGGTCTGTGGCCTGGATGGCGGCAGCCACACCGGTCATTCCGGCGCCGATAATGGCAAGCTCAATGCGCTCAGTCGGATGCTTTCCGCTCTGCGGCAGCACTGGCAGAGGACGCACAAACCCTGTCTGTTCCAGAAACATATCCGCGTATTCAGGGTCGACAGGCTGACCCACAACGAGCGTCGCCATTCGGATGAACGTATCAATATCAAAGTCGTAACCCGATAGATACTCTTCCTGATCTCGTGTGTCCTTATCCAATCTCGAGACAGCGAGTTCAATCATTTCCTGACGAATATCTGGTGCAATCGTTGGCACGGTGGCTACACCGACAATTGTGTCGATAACCTTAACACCGCGTGCCAGTTCGCCTTTATCAGCGGCTTGCAAATGCGAACCATATCGATCGAGGAGTCCAGGATCTCGCGTGATGTGAACGAGCGCAGCCAACAAGAGCGACGGGTCGACATCGGCTAGGTATTTACGCAGTTCATCTGAGTCCAGGCGACGTCTCGGAGCGATGTGGGTAAAGGTTTCCTTGAGATTGCTCTTTGCGGACGTTTGGGGAACAGCAGCCATCTCGATTTCCTCTATACAGTTAGATCGGTTCATAAGGTTTCCTGCAGACGCATGGAAGAAGAGTCAAGATCACAAGGTACGCTTCGCGAATTGAAAGCCAGCTAATTCGCCTGCATACTGCGGCAAATCAATTAAACTCTTCTGCCATTTTTCTAGACAAAAATTGTAATTAGTACACCTGAAACTAATTTGCAAGCCATAGAGGGCTTTTCTTGGTAGTGAGATCGACCATCTAACCTTTTAGCAGGTCACCGCAACAAAAAAACCTACGATCTGCACTACTAAGGTGATTGCAGCAACGAAATAGCTCACAACTCTCTCCATTGTCTAGAGTCCCTATCCCGCGTCGGCTTCTTCGCAGTGACGTGAATCTCTTTCAATTCAGACAGCCCCGCGACCAGATCGAGGCGGCCGCATCTTCGCCGCATCCGATAGGTAGTGAGCTAGGCGATAGTCCTGAACATCGCAAAACCGCGGTCGATATGATCGGCCTGCGTTCCGACGTCGCCTGGCACGTTGCACTCGGACGTGACAGCGGACGTCACAACCATCTATCGTCTAGCTTTACGTGGCAACGGGCCAACCCGCTACACGCCCAGTTGCTGCGGCGCGAAAAAAACCCACGCCGAACGGCGGCACTTCCAAACAAGCGACACACTCCATAGTCCCGCCGCAGCCTCGGCATGTCCCCCGCACGCTGAACATCGGATCGGCGGCAATCCCTCCATCTCCTCGCCTGCCTGTCCCGGCGCGCGTCATTGAGATTCAGTTGAGCAAACTCAACCACCGCTCGGTATGCCGACTTAAGCGCCAATGCGTCACTCGAATTGCCAGAGCAAGTGCAAGACGCGGGGAGTTTGCAGATGCTATGGCAACGCCGGTGCTGGTGCCTTGAAGCCCGCGACGATAAACGGAACAAACTGTGCAAGTGAGGTGTTTACATCAAAGATGTCGCACAGACCTTCGGATAGCGTCCGAAGTCGCCCGGTCTGAAGCAAAAGGCTGGTATATGCGCCACTCATGAAGTACACCCGCCAGTAGATGACATCAGCCGGCAGATCCGGAAGCGCCTCGCTGAAACATTTCACAAACTCTTGCGTACTTTCATCAAACATCTCCTTGAACAAATCTGCGGAAACTTCCTCCGGCTCGGTATGCAACCGTGAATGCATAGCCAGGAATGCGGCGTTGCCCGGATTCTCCCGAGATTGAAAAAAAGGAGCCACAAACGTAGTCACAAGAGTTTCCAGCGACAGGGGCTTGCCGTGCTGCGCCTTCTGGGCTGCCTTTAAAAGATTAAAGCGCGCTTCCACGACGGGAGCGGCCCGCCGCTGGTATGCCGCCCGGAACAATTCGCGCTTCGAGCCAAAAAAATAATGCAACATGCCCAAGTTCACGCCAGCGAGAGTAGCGACGGCCCGCGTCGAAGCACGCGAATAGCCTTGTTCTGCAAAGATAAGCTCCGCTGCATCGAGAATTTTCGATCGCGACGGGTGTTCGGAGGCCTTGCCCTCTGACTCCAAATTAGTTTCCATCAACATGCCCATTCAAGTTAGTCACTCGACTGACTGAACGATAGCAATGCTGATCGCGAATTGCAAGCCCGTTTCAAGTCGGTAATTACCCTTTGTTGCCAGCCGCGCCGCAACAGCGGGAGTCCGCGTGCCAGATCAACCGTGCGATATATATGACAATCGCGCCGTCGCGCGGCCGCTGCTAGCCTCGATTCAGCCCGTGTCGGGCCTGAATCGCGTGCGCCCATCCGCCGTGACCTGCAGATGGCCACGCACGCGAAAGGCTGCAGTGTTTCGCAGTGGGCCAGCGAGCCGCCCAGCTTCGGTCCGGTAACGTAGTTGGGTAGCGAGCGAATTCAATCTCGATGGAGGATAAGGGAGCGACAGTAGCTCGCCCTTAGATTGAAGGGAGCGTTACCTATACCCGACGTTCGCTAATGGTTTAGGGCCGACGAAAACCGTCTCTTGCGAGAATTTCGACCTCAAACAACCGATCGCATCGTTCGACTTATCCATGTGCGATGGTCAGGGAGCCTGCAGGGGCAAATACGCTGCTCGTACGCTAATTGCAATGGGCAGCAGGTCAAACTGAGCATGAGGTCAAACTCGCACTCGCAGATCTCGAAATCGACCGTTCGCCACAGTGTGCTTCTTGTGTTTGGTGCGGTGCTGGGATCATATTCGACAGCATGTCTGTCGATTTGGCGGTTGCCTAGAACCCCGACAGTCAGTCCGAACAAATCAGGTTGGCATCGTCCTTCCATCGAGAAATATCACGAAGCGGAGGAGCACCGAACAGGCGGCCATATTCGCGACTAAACTGCGACGGACTTTCATAGCCGACCCGATGGGCCGCCGTGGCGGCATCCACGCGCTCCGTAAGCATAAGTCTGCGAGCTTCGTGCAGGCGCAATCGCTTGTGATACTGCAGCGGGCTCATCCCAGTCATAACCCGAAAATGGTGATTGAAAGTCGAAAGTGCCATCGGAACCTGTGCGGCCAGCTCCCCTACTTTCAGCGGCTGTGCGTAGTTGTCTTTCAGCCACCCAATCGTCTTGCCGATGTGATGACAGTGGCTTCCGACATAACTCATTTGCCTCAGTCGCTGACCCTGTTCGCCAATAAGCAGGCGATAGAGGATTTCCCGTGTAATTAACGGGGCAAGCACAGGGATGTTCTCCGGTTCATCCAATAGCCCGACAAGCCGGCACAGCGCATTCAACAACGCCAGCGAAATGTCGCTCACTGCCATACCAGCCTCCGGCGAACTGCCGGAGTCGTTCGGCAATTTGGTATCGACCAACATCTGCGCGATGTCGCCAGGCTCAAGCGTCAGCATAATCGAGAGATACGGCCGGTCTACGCTCGCGTCGATGATCTGGGCAACAGTGGGCAAGTCGACAGCAGTTACCAGATAGCGATCAGCGTCGCAAATGTATGTGCGTTCGCCCAAAGTTATGCGCTTGAGTCCTTGCGCGATCACTGCCATGCCCGGTGGATACATGCCGCTGCGCGGCGCCGTTGGCGCAATCCGTCGATACAGCGTGAGGCCTTTGATCAAGGTCGGAAAATTTCCGGCTACAGGTGCCCAACGGGCAATGAGCATCGAGAGATCTGCCTGTGCAGAGGCGAACCTCGTCGCAGTCTCCGATTCCGCAATGGCCTCTTTCTTCATCGCTTGAGCACCGCCATGTAAAACCGGCAGCTTACTCCTATTGGGTGATTTGGCTTACAGCGATTTTCATTGAAATTCAGCGGAATAGGCAAGAAATCGATTTGATCTGTCTACCAGCTTCGTGACGGCGACTAACAAACTAAGTGCAGCGCAGGACCTTTGGCAACGCGCCTGAGGAAAACATCGGCGCCTCTGGAAAACTGGGGATCCGACAGCTCAAATCGCTGAGAAGCAAGGAGAAAACGTCATGTCAGGAATTAAGGACAAAGTCATAGTAGTAACGGGTGCGAGCAGTGGAATTGGTCAAGCGACTGCGATTCTGCTTGCCGAGCGTGGTGCGAAGGTCGTGCTGGGCGCGCGCGGAACGGAGCGACTTGAGGCTCTGGCCGCCCGCATCGGTGATGCGGGCGGCGAAGCCGCTTATGCACGCACGGACGTGAGGCAGCGCGACGACCTTTCCGATCTAGTCAAGTTGGCGTGTGAGAGATACGGCAAGCTTGACGTGCTGGTCAATAATGCCGGAGTTGGGCCGATCTCTCCCCTCGACGACCTGCGGGTAGACGAGTGGGAAGAAATGATTGACGTCAACGTCAAGGGCGTTCTGTACGGCATTGCTGCAGCGCTGCCTGTTTTTCGGAAACAGGGCTTCGGCCAATTTGTCAACATCGCGTCAACGGCTGGGCTCAAGACGTTCCCGGACATGTCGGTTTACTCTGGCACTAAGTTCGCAGTACGTGCCATTTCTGAGGGTCTACGTCAAGAAGCCGGCGATAAACTGCGCGTGACGATCGTCTCGCCCGGTTTTGTTAGAACGGAGTTCCTGGGAACTGTGACAAACCAACAGGTAAAAGCCAAGCTCACCGAATCCATGGACAAGTTCGCGATGTCGCCAGATGCGATCGCCCGTGCGATTGCGTTTGCGATCGAGCAGCCTGCCGACGTTGATGTGGGCGAGATCGTTGTCCGCCCCACTGCACAAGCGTAAGTTATTTTACTTGACTGATTGATTCAGCAATAACTGAGACCAGCTATGAGCCTCATTTCTTTGTCCACCACTGCCCATGACAGGCGGATGTGAGCGAGCATCTAATTTTAATGCTTCTGCTAACAGTGGCGGATACAGCAAAGGGGCTCGTGTTGGTCGAATAAACAGCGTCCTTTCAGCGTATTGGGATAACAACGTCGCCGCTGCCTGACGGATTGTGTTGAGAGCCCTATCTCGCGCTCATATTCAAGCCCAAACCTGAAAAACATTTTTGAATTTGATTGAGCATCTCATTTTTAGACTATTGAAAGACACATCCGCAGTCTTTACGAGTGCCCAAGGTTCGCTACGTATTGACACAGAAGATTTGCAGCAAGCATTTGATGACTTCGGCGCCCCTTTGTTGCAGCACTGTCGTGTTTGAGGGCAAGAGCGGAGGCGCACGCCTACCTTCTTTTTCATCAATGCATGCGCGAGGAGCGAATTTATAGTGGCCGAACTACCCCGTTCAAGGCGGTCAAGGGGCGGATCTGCAATTCGTCAAGCGAGTGTTCTGAGTTAGCGAATTGACAAACCGGCCCGTAGCCGAAATTTCGGCTTCTCGAGTACAACAAGGCGAAGCTTAACCGACAGGAACGCGGTTGAAGGAAAAGCGGATGAACGCAGAAAATTCTTTACGCTTGCAGATTGAAAAGTGGCTGACACCGACGATGGCGACGAGAGTTCAGGTAACCCGATTCAGTCGCACCTGTCCCAACCGAAGGCGTTATGTACGGGTTGAAGCACTTCGACCAGAAGGCCCGGTTGCGATCTTCTTCTTTCAGCACGATGACGGTACATGGCGCGTTTTCCCACCAGAGACCAAGCGCCCAACGTTACATGCATATGCAGTTGCCGGCTGACTGCAAAATCTGAGGCCTGAATAGCAGCGAAAACGCCCAACAAACTTTCAGAGGATCACTTGGATGGACGAGTCGAAATGCGAAACGCTCGCGTACTTGCGGGAACTAGAAAGGTGGGCGTGCGCCTGGTATGACGAAGCGGTCAAAGCAGGGGCGATTGGCGCGTCTTATTGTCCAGACACCGCGACGCTGGACCGTCTGCGCGGCTATTTCAAGGCTGGGCTGTCGCCCACAGAGGCAGCTCTCGCGTGCTTCGGCAGCAGGCACTAAAGCAACATCGGTCATCGTCCAATCTGTAGCGGTGGCCATAGCAAAGGCAAGCCCATGGATGATTCGACGAAAGTCTAACTCGCGATACAGGTCTATCGGTGAACCTTCATCTCACCGTTGATTCGTTTCAGGACGATCGTCGATTTGCGGAGATCCGCCTCCTCCCGGCCTACAACAGGTGTAGCGGACGTAAAGAACATGTCTTAACTTTAATGTAAAGCGTTGTTCATTGCTGTAGCGCCGTGCGTCACCGCAAGGAGCGACCCCACCATTAGGGCGATCATTCAAATGGAATCCCCACATCTTCTGCATTTTTCCGGAAGCGATGTTCCGCTCCTGCCTTCCATTGCGAGCTTCGGAGACTTGACACTTTCAAGTGTATTTCAACCGATCTTCAACTTGTCGCACAGTTGCCCGATCGGGTACGAGGCGTTGCTTCGGGCACACGATCCGGATGGCAACGATGTCCCGCCGATGGCGGTACTGAATCGTTCTTTTTCGCGGGGATGTTGGAATAATCTTGAGCGCGGTGTCCAGTTGCTACATACATCCAACTTCACTCGAATGGCGAATGCCCGGGACATGCTATTTCTTAATACTCAGCCAGACGGGTTCATTGCCTCAGACGCCTATCGCCGCCTAGTAGAAGGAACCTTGAAGCGTCTACAGCTATCACCTGATCGCATTGTCCTTGAAGTGCTCGAGACGCCGAATGGAAATATGCGGCAACTGGTCGAGGGCATCGCCTTATTTCGAAGTCAGGGGTTCTTGATAGCACTAGATGACTTCGGAGAGGGGCATTCCAACATAGACCGGGTATGGCAACTACAGCCCGATATTGTCAAGCTCGATCGTCGTGTAATAGAACAGGCTGCCCGGAATCCACGCTTTGCCCCCTTACTTCGGCGATTGGTGTCGCTGCTCCACGAAACCGGTGCCGCAGTGCTAGTCGAGGGCGTGGAGACGCAGCAGGAGGCGCTGCTTGCAATGGAATGTGGTGCGGATTTCGTGCAAGGTTTTTACTTCGCACACCCGGCCATGAATAGAGTCGATGAAGTCTCCTGTCGCGTGATTATGAACTCCCTGCACGAGTTGTTTCGATCCCGCACCGAGAAGTGTGCACAGGAGCACGTCTAGCTGCTGTCGGTCCACACTAGCGCGCTGCAACAAGGCCGGCGACAAATTTGACGCCAACTCCGCTTCTCGTGTGAACTGACGTGAGCATACTACGTCTTGAGGTGGAGACGATCGAAAATTGCGACTCACATATACGTCCACGCCGGCGAAGTCCACGCGAAGAGTAATCATGTGACCGCGCCTCACAAAGAGGTCGCCGTGTCACACTTGATTTTCTGACCCATACGAACAAACAGTGCCTGATGATGCGAGGAGAAACGCGCGCGCGGAGACCGGCGACGTTTGAACTCCTGGGCGATTGCCTGAAATTGAGCACTCTCGGGCATTAGATTTGAATCGTCCACTTTATATGTCTACGTCGACACCGCATTTTTCAGCTATTCGCCATAGAGGAAAAACCGGGGGCGCGCCGGGACGTTTCTCATCAAAAAAAGCCCGCCATAAAGGCGGGCAAAACTCGCTTCACTTAGATTCTAATTGACACTAATGTCGCCGGTTGCCATCGCTCACCCGCTCAGCCCGAATGCATACTTAGGCCAACCATCTCGCGTGGCTGTGCTCCCATTCGACGATTGGTTCTCGCGGTCAACACTCTTACATTACGACATTTCGAAGAAGTGCGGACCGCACGCGTTGGCTGCTTTGCGGCGCACCTTGTGCGTTTTTCATACAACAGCTTCACCGTGGAGGACCACGTCAAGACCTTCCTGCTCCTGTTCTTCCGTTACGCGGATGCCCATCACCGTGTCGATCACCTTCAGCAAGACGAAGCTAACAACGCCGCTGTAGATCAGCGTCGTCAGCACGCCCTTGGCTTGCAGGATCACGCTGCCGTCCGCGCCGCCGATGTCCTTGACCGCGAATACACCAGTCAGCAGCGCACCCACGATACCGCCGATGCAGTGCACGCCGAACGCGTCGAGCGAATCGTCGTAACCGAGCTTGTGCTTGAGCCACGTTGCCGACCAGAAACAGACCACGCCAGCTGCGATACCGATCACCAGTGACCCGGTCGTACCGACGAAGCCCGAAGCCGGCGTGATCGCCACCAGACCCGCCACTGCGCCCGACACGATACCGAGCACCGACGGCTTACCCTTGGCAACCCATTCAGCGAACATCCATGCGAGTGCTGCTGCGGCGGTTGCCACTTGCGTGGCGAACATCGCGAAACCGGCACGGCCGTCAGCCGCCACTGCCGAGCCCGCGTTGAAGCCGAACCAGCCCACCCACAGCATGGACGCGCCGATCAGCGTGAGGGTCAGGTTGTGCGGCGCCATTGCTTCCTTGCCGTAGCCGACACGCTTGCCGAGTACCAGACAGCAGACCAGACCCGCGACACCGGCGTTGATGTGCACCACCGTGCCGCCCGCGAAGTCGAGGATGCCGGCGCTAGCCAGCCAGCCGGTCGGTTCCCAGACCATGTGAGCGATTGGCGAGTAGACGATGATCGACCACAGCGTCATGAACACCAGCATCGCCGAGAACTTCATACGGTCAGCAAAAGCACCCGTGATCAGCGCTGGCGTGATGATCGCGAACGTCATCTGATAGACGAAGTAGACCGTTTCCGGGATCGTCGGTGCGAGGTGGCTGACGGTCAGCGTCGTGGCCTTGTCGCCCTTGATGTAGTTCATGCCCGACATGAAGACGCGCGAGAAGCCACCGATGAACGAACCGCCCGGCGTGAAGGCCAGGCTGTAGCCCACCACTGTCCAGACGATCGTCACCACGCAAGTGATCGCGAAGCTTTGCATCAGCGTAGCGAGCACGTTCTTCTTGCGGACCATACCGCCGTAGAACAATGCCAGCCCCGGGATCGTCATGAACAGCACGAGCGCGGTGGAAGTCAGCATCCAGGCGGTGTCGCCCGAATTGACCTTCGACGAATCGACCGAGAACGGTGCGGTCGGGGCAGTTGGTGCAGCGGATGCATCAGCGGCCGCCGCCGAAGCCGTAGCGGTAGCGAGTGCTGCTGAACCGCCAGGCGCCGTGGCACTCGCTGTCGCATCAGAAGCAGCGACCGAGGTCGCCGTCGGGGCAGAAGCGTCGTCCGCGACGGCGGCACCGACGCCGCCCGCGAGTAGCGAACTGGCCATCAACAATGACATCAATAATTTTCGCATCTTCATTTCCTCTTATCTCTATAAACGTCGCTATCTCTTGGTGTTACAGAGCGTCCGAGTCGGTTTCGCCGGTACGGATCCGAATCACTTGTTCAATCGCCGCGACAGAAATCTTGCCGTCGCCGACCTTTCCGGTGCGTGCCGCGCGCCCCAACGCCTCAATCGCCTGGTCGACGATGTCGTCCGAGACAGCGGCCTCGATTTTCACCTTCGGTAGAAATTCAACAACATATTCAGCGCCTCGATACAGCTCCGTGTGGCCCTTCTGGCGACCAAATCCCTTGACTTCCGTCACGGTGATGCCTGAGACGCTTATCTCCGATAAGGCTTCGCGTGCATCATCGAGTTTGAACGGCTTGATGATTGCGGTAATAAGTTTCATGGACTCCTCAGTTAGTGCATACACAACGCAGAATCCATCATCGGATCTGCGCTCCTTTTCTTCCCGGGGGCAATCAAGAGCAACTGCCATGCCAGGCGGATCGCGTTCGATGGAAGAGGAGTTAGCAATAAGTCGTGGCGAGGCAATGGACCATCCGCACATCTGCGGCAAGCCCTGCACATACGCGTAGAGCATCCGACTCAATACGCTGGTTAGGCGGATGCAATCCTAGAACATTCAAGGCGATGGTGTCTCATTGAACATTCATCTCGCAGTACATAATGGTGTCTGAAACGGTGCGCCCGCACCGCAACTAACCATAGCGAGAACACGATGACCTAAGAAGGGGCGTTTGTTACAACAGAATCTTTGCAATCACCTTTCGTATCGAGTTATTTGAACTGTAACTTCGACTAACGAGGATTCGAAGCACGTCGACTTCGTCATCACTGACGCGACTGCACGCATAGTAAAAAGATGATGACGGTCGCTTTAACGTTGCCGATTCGAGGCACCTGTTTCAGTCGGATCCCTATTGCAAGTTCGTGCGCGTTGAAGCATCACGTCTGGCAGGTGCAGTTGCACTTTTTTTCTTCCAGAACGATCATCGAACGTTCCACGCGTCCCAGCTTGGGGGAACAACGACTAGCAATAGATGCGTGCGCAAACGTGGCATGTCAGACATGGGACAGGAGCTAATAGCGGCGACTTTGTCTAAAGAACTACGAGGAGATCAGCACGTCGTGCATGGTCCGAAATGCAAGCCACTCCGAAATTCAAGCGACCTTCAATCAATGCATTGGTTGACGCAGTCAACAGTTGACCGGTGCGGCAGGGCTGGTCAAGATTTGCGACGAATGACTGTGCGCAAAAGTCGCACACTCTCCCTAACCGAAGATCGGTTTCACTCTCTTGGCGCCCCATCGAAGAGAAGCGCGCCACGATTTTTTAGCGAGTAACAAATTGGGACCTCCAGATCTCCTGCAGTTTTTCGAAAATGACGAGACGTTCCAGCCATCCTTCGCCCGACTCGGTGATTTGACGCTTTCAAGCGCGTTCCAACCGATTTTCAGCTTTTCACACCATCGTCCGATCGGATACGAGGCTCTGCTCCGAGCATGCGATTCAGCTTGCGACGAAGTTGAGCCTCTGAAGGTACTGAACCGTCCAACCGAACGGGGATATTGGAAAAATCTCGACCGCGGCGTTCAATTGTTACACGCGTCTAACTTTGCACGAATCGGAAATTCACAGCAACGGCTCTTTCTCAATGCACATCCAGACAGTTTCATCGTCTCGGGTGCCTATCGCCGTCTCATCGCAGACACCTTGTCCCGCTTACAATTGACGCCCGACCGTATTGTTCTCGAAGTTCTTGAAACGCCGGACGGGAATCTCGAACGACTGATCGAAGGCACCGCTTCATTTCGGAAGCAGGGATTTCTGATAGCGCTCGACGACTTTGGTGCAGGTCATTCGAACATCGATCGGGTCTGGCAGCTTCAGCCCGATATAGTCAAACTGGATCGCAGTGTCATCGCGCAGGCAGCTCGGGAACCTCGCATTGCACGAATGTTGCCGCGCCTAGTGTCACTATTACATGAAACCGGCGCATTGGTTCTGGTCGAAGGCGTCGAAACACAATCTGAAGCGCTTCTCTCGATGGAATGCGATGCGGATCTCGTGCAAGGATTCTACTTTGCACGCCCTGCTCCGGGGCAAGTAGATGAGGAGTCGTGCCGGGCAGTCATGGACTCGATATCCGAAATGTTCCGCGCCCGCGTCGAACTGAATGCACGCACGAAAAACAGACTTCTATCGGCCTACACTGTCGCTCTGCAGACAGCAGCGGAAAGGTTTTGCGAGGGCATCGATTTTCCTCATGCTTCCGATGACCTCCTTCGCCTCGAGGGCGCGGCCCGCTGCTTCTTGCTAGACGCTCAAGGCTTTCAGGTCGGAGACGACATCAAGGCACCCCAGCCTTACATTTCGGCGCAGAATCTGTCTCGATCTACGCACGAAGCATCGGGATCTTGTTGGGACAGGCGCCAATACTTTCGCAACGCCATCGGTGAACCTGGAACGGTGCAGATTACCGAACCCTATCTTTCTATCAACGGGGCACACCTTTGCGTCACGTTTTCAATCGCGATCTCTGCTAAAGGATCAATGTGGGTTCTGTGCGCGGATACTGACTGGCAACACATCGCGGGCCGCTACGACCTGGGCAATGCGGTTAGCTGGAATCGGTGATAAGGAGGTCAGCCCGCCGAAGCAAAAAATTTCTCACCGCCCCCGCCATCGACATTCTATTCGGCATGGCGCGAGCTCATACGCGAAATTTCCGACCGTTTATCCTAGGCAGGATACAACGACGCGATCAACCTCAGCTAGTCCGAGACATATCCGCGATCAACACTACGTCGATAGGCCCGATCCTTGCATTCCTGGATCGACATGTAACCATCTATCGAGGCACGACTAATGTCGAACCCACAAGAAATCGTTGAACTAACACATCGCGTTAAAAAACTCGCGACGGTAAAAATATCTGACATTAACGACATCAACAGAGAGACCACGTTTCTGGCACTCAACGCGTTGATTGAAGCGGCGCGCGCCGGCGATGCTGGTAAGGGTTTCGCCGTCGTAGCGAATCAGGTCAAGCACGTCTCAACTCGAATCTCTGACATCACAACAGTACTCAACAAGGAACTCGCAGGTTCCTTGTCAACGCTAACGGAACTGGCCGACGACATGATCGAGCGTCTACGCTCGCACGAGGGGCAACGATGCACCGATCTTGCGCTGAATATGATCGATATCATCGACCGAAACTTGTACGAGCGATCGTGCGACGTCCGTTGGTGGGCGACAGATTCGGCGGTGGTCGACTGCCTTGCAAATCGAAATGCTGCGGCCCAGGAATATGCTTCTCGCCGATTGTCAGTAATCCTGGATAGCTATACAGTTTATCTAGATCTCTGGATTGTAGACGCTGGAGGCACCGTGATAGCCAACGGTCGAGCCGGTACCTATCCGGTCATTGGCAAAAATGTCGCTAATGCCAAGTGGTTTGTGGATGCCATGAAGACCGCGTCCGGATCGGAGTTCGTAGCTGCGGACGTGGAAGCGCTCCCGCAGCTAGGTAACGCACACGTAGCTACCTATGCCACGGCGATCCGTGAACAGGGGACAGTCGACGGTCGACCATTGGGCGCCCTCATCATCTTTTTCGACTGGGCACCACAAGCCTCCGCAGTTGTACGTGGAGTGCGCCTTAGTGACGATGAGTGGGCACGGAGCTGCTGCATGATCGTGGACTCGACGTTTCGCATTATCGCAAGTTCCGATGCAAAGGCAATCTTCAACGAACCATTCCGACTCACAACCGAGGGAAAGCTTCGCGGCTTTTATCGGCTATCGGACGGTCGAACAGTCTCCTTCGCTGCGACACCCGGATATGAAAGCTACCGCGGACTAGGCTGGTACGGTGTCGTGATACAGACGCCGACTACCTGACGCTTTCTGTCGCATCATTGTTAAGATGCTCAGGCCGGTGGGCAAAATAGATGCTTGAAACACCGGAAGTTGTTTTCAATTGGCGCTGGCGTGGTTGATCGGGATTGCGCCTTAGCCTCCCCGACCTCGCCCTTTGGCCATCACGTCAAGCGCCGCAAGGCCGGGGACTCTTTCTGCAAGACAGTGACGCTTTCGACCATATGCCAGCCTGTTGCCCAACCCAAGGACGAGCGGAACGATTTCCACACTGTTCAATCGGATCAAACTTTACGCCAATGGCTAGGAATCCGTTTGCCACTCAGGTGTCGAACGCGAGCGACATGCAACGGGCTTTCTGGGTAGTTTCTCCTTGCCCAGGCAATCGCTTCTGCGTGTGTATCGCAAGTCGCGAGTGGCACACTGGTGTGTGCCGGCTCGACGGTGAATCCTGAAGCTTTTTCGTTGATGAACAGACTAGTACTCATATCACATGCCTCCAGGCTTGCTGGCAAACGGCCAGTACTTTGCGTCGCACACTAAAAGCGCGACGCGGACTCATCGATTGGCTTTGACGTTTTCAGAAATTTTCCCGCGACAGCTGTTGATTGCATGGTTACCGAGGAAGAAATTTTTCGAGCCAGTCATTTACATCCTTTGGCCCGATTCCCGCATAGGGACGCTTCAGATTGATGACGTATAGATTGTCATTTCCGTCAAGATAAGGTTTGAGTCGGTCGAAGACGGATTGTGCAGTTGCGTCCGTCGAGATGGCATAACAGGATTCTGAAAGGCGAGCCCAGCTATAGGTTTTTATTGTCTTCAGGACATCTGCATAGTCTTTTCCTGGCTTTCGTAGGTCATAAGTGATTTGTAGCACCGCCATCCTATCCTCCATGTGATTTGTGTGAATGACGAATCATAAGAACAACATTCTTTTCGCCGACTCAGGATAAATTTCCTCTAACGACTTCTCGAGAACCGGCGGTGCCGACGCAGGGCAACTACCGCTGCGTCGATTGAACCGTGCCGACAAAACTCCGTGTTTAGTGCGCCATTTGACTGTGCCTGATTGCGTTCTTTGTCACGCGGATGTCTCGACGATTAATAAGCCATCCGTAAAACAACCCGGAAGCGACTGCCCGTCCTTGGTCGAGCACGCCTCTGAATCAGCGGGCATAGTGCTTCATCTTTGAATTGGCACGTAGTTTCGGTGACACAAGGTCTTGTTGTTGTCGTCCACGAATACCAGGTCCGGCTTCCAGCCGGCATTCAGTTCCGCTTCATCCACCATCGCGAACGCCGCGATGATCACCAGATCGCCCAGCTGCGCGCGCCGCGCGGCCGAA
>NZ_JARESS010000229.1:0-616 GCF_046027915.1 Paraburkholderia sp. RL17-347-BIC-D | reverse complement strand
GTTACCTTCGTAAATCCTGTAGCGCTCGTCAGCATCGATATGCGCGGCCTCGATGTAGCGTTTCGTGTCGTCGAAATAGTTACCCGTCTCCGGATCGATGCCGCGCACGGCGCCGATCATCTCGCTTGCAAACAGGATGTTGTCCACCGGAATCACGCGCGTGAGCAGGTCTATGCCCGGCTGGTGATACACACAGGTGTCGAAGAACACGTTGTTGAGCAGATGGTCTCTCAGCAAGGGCTTCTTCAGTTCCTGCGCGAGTCCGCGAAAGCGTCCCCAGTGATAGGGCACCGCGCCGCCGCCGTGCGGAATCACGAAGCGCAGCGTGGGGAAATCGCGGAACAGGTCCGACGTGAGGCACTGCATGAACGCGGTCGTGTCGGCGTTCAGGTAGTGCGCGCCGGTCGTGTGGAAGCACGCGTTGCAACTCGTGCTCACGTGGATCATCGCGGGGATGTCGTACTCGACCATCTTCTCGTAGATCCGATACCAGTAACGATCGGACAGCGGCGGGCTGGTCCAGTGACCGCCCGACGGATCCGGGTTGAGATTGATCGCCACGTTGCCGTACTGCTCCACGCATTTGACGAGTTCCGGAATGCAGGTGGCGACATCG
>NZ_JARESS010000228.1:0-637 GCF_046027915.1 Paraburkholderia sp. RL17-347-BIC-D | reverse complement strand
CGACACCTCTGTGTCCCCGTCAACCGCAAATCCCGTCTCCAGTAGGGCCGGCGGAATCTACACCGCGAGTTGTCCAGACATATATCCGCTGCGCGCGCCTGTTCTCCGTTCTGTAAATGAAGACAGGCGACGGGAAGTTGAAAGTTCGCAGCTGAATTCAGGAGGTGGAAATCAAGGACGTTATTGACCCGATGCCAGATGTCGCGGCGGACCGGCATGAAATTTCGTTTCGACTGACCGGGCATCGCAGCGAGGTTGCCTGTGCGATTACGCGGGAGGCGCTCGAAGCGCAGTTCTGGCTGCCCAAAGACGCGGACCCGGTCCGCATGATCAAGGCATTTGCGGACGGACGGTGCCGCATTATCGCGGTCGCCGAAAGAAAGGTCCGCCTGCGTCCGGATGAACCCGTCAGGCTCACGGCCGGCGATTTCCAGATCAGGCGGTAGGTGGTGGTGAGTTATGGCTGCCATCGGTTACCCGTCATCACCAGTCAATACGGTGTTTCTCGTCGGTCTCGCGGTGCCGGCGATCGTCGTCAACGTGAAGATACTGACTGGTCGTCGTCAGTGACGCATGCCCGAGGTTATCGCGCACGAGTCGCAGATCGACCTGATGGTCCGCCATGTGGGACCCGGCA
>NZ_JARESS010000227.1:0-640 GCF_046027915.1 Paraburkholderia sp. RL17-347-BIC-D | reverse complement strand
AGAGGTGGCGCCGAGAATTCGGACAGGTCGGTAAGTGGAAAAGCTGGGGCGTGAGTCGGCCATAATGGCCGGCAACAAGGAACCAGAAGATGACGAAACGCAACCGACGGACACACTCACCGACGTTCAAGGCAAAGGTGGCACTCGCGGCGCTCAAGGGCGACAAGACGCTGGCCGAGCTGGCCCAGCAGTTTGATGTGCATCCGAACCAGATCACGGACTGGAAGAAGCAACTGCAAGAGCGTGTTGCCGAAGTGTTCGAGACGGGCCAAACATCGGCCGAGCCCCCGATCGATGTGAAAGTGTTGCACGCGAAAATCGGGCAATTGACTCTGGAGAACGATTTTTTGGAAAGCGCGCTCGGCAAGGCGGGATTGCTGAGCGTAAAGCGATGATTGATCGCGGGCACGCATTGCCGGTGAGCCGGCAGGTGCGGCTGGTGGGCATTGCCCGTTCAAGCGCCTACTACCAGCCGCACCCGGTCAGCGAGGCCGATCAGAAGCTGATGCGGCGGCTCGATGAATTGCATCTGGAGTTCCCGTTTGCCGGTGCGCGAATGTTGGTTCGCCTGCTCAAGCGTGAAGCTATCAGGGTCGGGCGCAAACACGTCGGCACTCTGATGAAGCGCATGGGCATTGAA
>NZ_JARESS010000226.1:0-666 GCF_046027915.1 Paraburkholderia sp. RL17-347-BIC-D | reverse complement strand
TTGCCGGTCTATGGCGACGGTCAGAACGTGCGCGACTGGCTGTATGTCGGCGACCATTGCAGCGCGATCCGCGAAGTGCTCGCGCGCGGCACGCCGGGCGAGACGTACAACGTCGGCGGCTGGAACGAGAAGAAGAACCTCGAGGTCGTGCATACGCTGTGCGATCTGCTCGATCAGTTGCGTCCGAAGGCGGGCGCGTCGTACCGCGATCAGATCAGCTATGTGAAGGATCGTCCGGGCCACGACCGCCGTTATGCGATCGACGCCCGCAAGCTCGAACGCGAACTCGGCTGGAAGCCTGCGGAAACATTCGAAACGGGCCTCGCGAAGACGGTGCAGTGGTATCTGGACAATCAGGAGTGGTCGGACGAAGTCGCCTCCGGCGACTATCGCAAGTGGGTTGAGACCAACTACGCGCAGCGCGCGTAAAGGCACGGCAATGGCGCGCAAAGGCATTATTCTCGCGGGCGGCTCGGGCACACGCCTGTATCCGATCACGCATGTGGTCTCCAAGCAGTTGCTGCCCGTGTACGACAAGCCGATGATCTACTATCCGCTCTCCACGCTGATGGTGGCGGGCATTCGCGACGTGCTGATCATTTCGACGCCGCAGGACACGCCGCGCTTCGAAGCGATGCTGGGCGACGGCAGCCAGTGGGGCATGAA